>JBARCH010000226.1:0-6357 GCA_049793875.1 Pseudolabrys sp.
ATGCCGTCGATCTTGATCGTCCACGGCCGGATTTTAAGTGCCTGCGCCTGTTCGGCGACGTCCTTCGATGAATTGAATTCGTAGAAATTATTGTAGTGCGCGTTGATCTTCTCGTCAGTGATCGGCCGGTCGAGCACGTACTTCTCGTTGCGCTTGGCCGGATAAAGATCGCCGGTCGGGTCCGGCAGCTTGCCGACATCGGACACGCGTTGCGCCCGCGCGGCGCCCGGCGCCCGGCGCCAGCACCATCGCGCTTGCGCCGCCAACCAGAAAATTGCGGCGGTTGAGGAAAAAACGTTCGGGTGTGGCCAGGCGTTCGGGAATTTCCCAGCCACGGCGGCGAATGACGTACATGAGCGAGACCTCTTGGAAACGGCGAGGCAAGAGGTACGGCCCAGTCGTCTTGCTGGCAAATCACGGATGCGGGAACGGCGTTACTCCGCCGCCCTTCGCGCTGCGACGATCTGGTCCGCCGTGCGGCCTGTCAGTTCGGCCATGTGGTCGAACTTGAACGTAAAGCTGCCGACCCCGGCAGTCGCCGAGCGCACCTCGGTGATGAGGTCGCCGATTTCCGCTTCCGCCATTTGCGCGCGTACGACGTCCCAGCCTTCCCAGGCTTCGCGCGTGTCGAAGCCGAGAATGTGAGCGCGGCGACCGGACAAGATCGCGTTCATCTTCGCCGTTGCCTCCGACGGACAGACGATCTCGACCAGATGGATCGGCTCGAGCAGCACCGGGCTGCATTGCGGCAGGCCTTCGACGATGGCGATGCGGCCCGCCGTCTGGAACGCCATGTCGGAGGAGTCGACCGTGTGATAGGAGCCATCCACCAGCGCGACCGCCACGTCCACCACCGGGAAGCCAAGCGGCCCGTGCTTGAGGCCATTGATGACGCCCTCTTCCACCGACGGAATGTAATTGCGCGGCACAACACCTCCGGTGATCTGTTCCTCGAACTTGAATCCGGCGCTGCGCGGAAGCGGCTTGATATCGAGCACGACGTCGCCGAACTGGCCGTGGCCGCCCGATTGCTTCTTGTGCCGCCCGCGAATCCGGATCGGCTTTCGAATGGTTTCGCGGTAACCGACCGTCGGCGGCTGCGCATTCACCGGCACACCGTAGCGGTCGCCCAACCGCTCGCCGGCAACGCGCAAATGCATTTCGCCCTGCCCCCAGATAACGACCTCATGGTTTTCGGCATTGTGAATGACGGTGAGCGAGGGATCTTCTTCGGTCAGCTTTGTAAAAGCCTGTCCGAGCTTGACGTCGTCCTTGCGTTCGCGCGCCTGCACCGCGACCGCGAGCACAGGCGGGTAAGGTTTGATGTCGACCAGCGCCGGATGCGCCTGCTTGCCGGTCGACAGCGTATCGCCGGTCCGCACGTGGTCGAGTTTGCCGAGCGCGACGGTCTCGCCGGCGACCGCCGGCCCGCGTTTTTCAGTGTGCTGGCCGATCAATTTGAACACGCCGGCGGCACGACCTGCCTCGCGTTCGGGCGTGTTGAACGTCGTGCCATCGGCCACCTGGCCGGCAAGGATGCGCGAAACCGACATCTTGCCGCCGTGCGCGGTGTGGAAGGTCTTGAGGACCACAGCCACCGCCTCGTTGCCGGCCTTGACGCCCATGCGCGCCGCCGTCTCCGCGACGCCGGCCGATTCATGCCGCAACGCCTTGAGGAGACGCAGCACGCCGTTGGTGCGCGTCGCGACACCCATCAACACCGGGCAGACGCTGCGATCGCGCAAATCCTTGGCGAGATCGTCGAAGACCTTGTCGCGCGGCGGCTCGATGTCCTCGAGCAACTGCTCCATCAACCTGTCGTCGTGATCGGCGAGCTTCTCCAGCATGGTGAAGCGCGCGTCCTTCTTGCGATCGAGGTCTTCGCCCTGGAGCTCGATGATCTCCGAAGCCGTGTATTCCTTGTAAACATAGGCGCGCTCGAGCGCGAGATCGACGAAGCCCGAAATGATGTCGCCGTGCCAGATCGGAATCTGCCGCAACAGCAGCGGAACACGCGAGGCCGGCTGCAACAGCGAGAGCGCCTCGCTCAATCGCTTGTCGGCCTTGTCGATCTTGTTGAGGAATAAAAAGCGCGGAATGCCGAGATCTTCAAGCTCGCGCAAGATGAGTTGAAGCTGCGGAATCTTTTTCTCGTCGGCCTCGCACACCACGACGGCGGCGTCGATCGCCGGCAACACGGCGCGCATATCGTGGATAAATTCAACCGAACCGGGGCAGTCGATGAATGTGTAATTGTCGCCCATGAAACTAGTCGTGGCGACCGATACCTCGACGCTCATTTTATGCTGGCGCGCTTCCTTGCCGGAATCGCCAACCGTCGTACCCGCTTCAACCGTGCCTTGGCGCTGGATCGCGCCGGTGCGGGCGAGTATCGCCTCCAGCAATGTCGTCTTGCCGCTCTGAAACGGGCCCACCAGCGCGACGCAGCGTGGACCCTTCGTACTGGCAGCGTTGGGACCTGTGCCGTTCTGTCCCATATTTTATCTCCCTTGCCGGCCCGGGAGTTGGACCTTTATCCCGGCCCTTCGAAAGGTATCGTCTCAGGCCCGGCCATGGCTGGCAAGGGCGGATTCCAACGACGTTCGGTCAATGCCCGTCGGCAAAGCTCAGATCGACGATCTTGTGCGGATCCACGCTGCTTTCGACGAGCTTCTGCGACTTGAACCAGGAAATCTGACGCGCGATGTCGGCGGCATCCAGCCGCACTTGCGGATCGATATAAAGAGCGCCGAGTTCCACCGCTGCAATTGAACCCGGCAGCGGTTGCCCCGGATAAATGTAACGCGCAATGGTCGCGGCCACCGCGCGCGATTTTTTGTCGGAGATCGGCTTGCGAAAACGATCGTAGCGCGCGAGCCCGGCGGCGTAATCGGCGGCACCGCGCCGATAGGCACGCACCAATTTGGCCACCGCTGCGCGGCGCGCAGTAACGACTTTGGTGGCGACGAACAGCGCGCCCAATTGTTCCTCGCCGAAATCCGAACACCACGACATCACCCGGCCGAGACCCGACAGAATCAGATTGCGGGCGTATTGCGGCGGCAGAATCGCGGCATCGATTTGCCCGTCGGCAATGGCCTGCGCGACGGCTTCGTACGTCAACATCGGCCGTAACTTGATCGTCGCGAAGTCGATGTCTTTTGCTTTCGCAATTTCGGCAGCCTGGTAGTGGAATATCGAGCCGAGCGAGGTGATGCCGATCGAACGGTCACGCAAGTTCTCCGGCTTGCGCACGCCTGCACTAAAGGCGCCAAGCGAAACGACCAGATCGTTGCCCTCGACATCGCGCTTCTCGCGCGCCTGCGCAGCAATCGCCTTGATGACGCCGGTACCGGCGAGGTTGAACGCCTCGGCGCTGAAATCCATCAACCCGAAATCGAGCGCTCCGCCAGCCAGAGCTTCGGCCACCGCCGTCGATGTCGAATAGGCCTTCATCTCGACGTCGAGGCCTTCGGCGGTGAAGTAACCGGCGGCGTCGGCGAGAAACAGGGGACCGTTGTTCGGTTGCCGGACGGTGCCGACGGTTACCCGATCCTGAGCGGCGGCAGGCGCCGTCAGGGCAGCGATGAGCGCAAGCGATGCGAGCATGCGCAAGATCATGCGCCGTACCTTAGCGAAGGTGCGGGCGATTCGCTCTGTTCCGGTGCAGCGAGCGGGTTACGTCAAGTTCCCGCAGAAGCGCTGAATGCGGCGGCAGGCCTCTTCCAGGTCCTCGGCCTTGGTCGCATACGAAATGCGAAACGCCGGTCCGAGCCCAAATGCGGTGCCTTGCACAACCGCCACGCCTTCAGCCTCGAGCAATTCGGTGACGAAGTCTTCGTCGGATTGAAGCGTTTTTCCGGTCGGGGCCTTCCTGCCGATGGTGCCGGCGCAGGACGGATAGACGTAGAACGCGCCCTCCGGTTTCGGGCACTTGATGCCGTTTGCCTGGTTGAGCATCGACACCACCAGGTCGCGCCGTTCCTTGAAGATCTTGTTGTGCTTCGCGATGAAATCCTGCGGGCCGTTGAGCGCTTCCACCGCCGCCCACTGCGCCACAGCCGTCGGATTCGACGTCGATTGCGACTGGATCATCGCCATCGCCTTGATCAACGGCTCGGGACCGCCGGCATAGCCAATGCGCCAGCCGGTCATGCAATAAGCCTTCGAGCAACCGTTGATCGTGAGCGTGCGCGGATAGAGCGAAGGCTCGATCTGCGCCGGCGTCGTGAACACGAAGTCGTCGTAAACAAGATGCTCGTACATGTCGTCGGTCATGACATGCACGTCCGGGTGCTTCACCAGCACATCGGTCAGCGCCTTGAGTTCGGCACGCGTGTAGGCGGCTCCGCTCGGGTTGGACGGCGAGTTGAGCAGCACCCACTTTGTCTTCGGCGTGATCGCGCGCTCAAGCTGCTGCGCGGTCACCTTGAAGTTGCTCTCCATGCTGGTCTCAATCGCGACCGGCTCACCGCCCGCCAGCAACACCATGTCCGGATAGCTCACCCAATACGGCGCCGGGATAATCACCTCGTCGCCGGGATTCAGCGTCGCAACGAATGCGTTGTAGAGCACCTGTTTGCCGCCGGTGCCGACCGAGATCTGCGATGGCTTGTACTCGAGGCCATTCTCGCGCTTGAACTTCTTGACGACGGCGTCCTTGAGTTCGGCGATGCCGTCCACGTTGGTGTACTTCGAGGCCTTGCCACCCTCGATCGCCCTGATCGCCGCCTGCTTGATGTTGTCGGGCGTATCGAAATCCGGCTCGCCGGCGCCGAGGCCGATGACGTTGCGGCCCGCCGCCTTGAGCGCGCGCGCCTTGTCCGTCACGGCGATGGTCGCCGAGGGTTTCACGCGCTTGAGCTGGTCGGCAAGGAAGGCCATGGAAGGCTCCGAATCTGTGATCCGCACTGCTAATTCTGATGTCGTAATGGCCCAAAACGGCAACAGCAAGACGCAAAGAATGATGCATCTATCAACGCTGTTGATGGCGGCTTCGCCCTGTCTGCCCGAGGCAACCCTCCCTTAATCCACCCCTGTTAGATCAGCCTCTTAATGGAGGGTGGATTGGGCGCTCTTATCGAAGCATTGCGCGGCGGCTGGCTAACCCGCGATCGGGCGAAGCCGCAGGACGGCGGGGCGGGCGCGGAAGCGCGCAGTCTCGACCGGACGATCTGGTCGTTGATCGCGGCGACAGCGGCCATCGCCATTCTCGGCGCGCTCCTCGGCGGCTTCTCCATCGTCTGGAAATCGTTCGCTGCGGCGGCCGCGACCGGCACAGCGCTGATCTGGTTCGCCCGCTTCTATCGCCGGCGCGGCGACGCCCGGCTGGCGTGTGCGCTCGAAGGCACGGCGCAGATCATGGCATTCGCAGCCGCCGGCGCGCCGCTCTCTTATCTCGCCGCCAGCGTGAACCTGCCGCTGCATGACAATTTACTCGATGCACTCGACAAGGCACTCGGCTTTGACTGGCTGGCGTTGCTCGGCTTCATAAACGCGCATCCGGCGCTGCAGCCTCTCGCCACCGGCGTCTATCTCTCCTTCGCCCCGCAACTGGCCATCACTGTACTGGTGCTCGGTTTTTCGGGCCAGGCCGATCGGCTGCGTACATTCGTGCTTGCCTTCATGCTTGCCGCACTGCTGACGATTGCGATCTCGGCGCTCCTCCCGGCCGAAGGCGTATGGAGTCACTATGGACTCACCGCCGGCGCCAACACGATTTTGCCGACCTCGCACACCAGTTGGCCGGTGTTTCATGGGCTGCGCGATGGCTCGTACAGATTGATCGTGGCTGCGGGCGCCGAAGGCATCATCACCTTTCCCAGCTTGCATGCCGCGCTCGGCGTGCTCTTCGTGGTGGCGCTGTGGCCGGTACCCGTGCTGCGCTGGTTTGCGCTCGCGCTCAATGCGGCGATGCTCGCCGCCACGCCGATCGACGGCTCGCACTATCTGGTGGATATGCTGGCCGGCGCCGCCGTCGCCCTCGCCTGCTGGCTCGTGGCACGCAAAATCGCGGACCTGCCGCAGGCTTAAAGCGCGGTGGCCTTTTCGCCCATGCGCCGCTAAAATTGCTTTCCGAGAGTCCGCACGATCGGCCGCGGCCAAGGGAGCGCGTCATGAAGCTCAACCCCGAGCAGCTCAAAGCCTTCGACGAGCAAGGTTATGTTTTCTTCCCGAATTGTTTTTCGGAAGACGAGATCGCGCTTCTGCGCATCGAGGCCGACAATATCCTCAAGCTCGACCGCCGCGAAATCTGGCGCGAGAAATCCGGCGCGCCGCGCACCGCTTTCGCCGCGCACAAATTCAATCCGGTGTTCGAACTGCTGGCGCGCCACCCGCGCCTGGTCGAGCCGCTGA
>JBARCH010000227.1:0-5857 GCA_049793875.1 Pseudolabrys sp.
GCGCATGACGATCGCCGAGTCACGCAACCAGTGAAAAAAATAATCGGGCTCGGGGTCCCAATTCGCAATCACCGGCGACGCCAGCACCGAGCCGCGCGACGGGCGCATGACCTGGCCGAACGCCTAGCGGCGACGGACAAGATGAGTCGCGGAAATCGCACGCTCCATCGCCGCTGCACTGCGGCGCGCCTGCCGAAAAATCCATTCATCCAGATTCAAATTCAAGGATGCTTCCCGCTTCGGGGAACAAACAAACGAAAGTTCCATTTTGTCGCACGCCGGTCACAAGCTGCGACAAATTATGTGTCGTTCCTACTTATGCCTTGAGTTTTTTGACGTTCGGGTGTTTGACAGCGCGCATATTCATAAGGTTCTGGGTGAACCTACGGTAGTGCCGGTTTTCGGGGTCGGCTAACTTCGGCAACAATGTGCAAGATCGATACAGCGGAAACGCATCCGAGAATTTGCCGCAACATGCGGACGACCTTCCCCTTGAAGGCGGCGTCCCACGCGATCAGCACAACCGCGACAAAACACCCGAGTTCCAGGTTCCCGCGGCAGATTACGAAGACAAGAGTGCTTTTGCCGAAAGCCTTACCTTGCTGCGCGCCCTGTGGAGGTCGCGTTCGCGGCTGAGGATTATCCTTCTGGCCGCCGGCATCGCCGTCGCGCTAATCGCTAACATGGTCGGCCAGATCAAGCTGAACGAATGGAACGGCCCGTTCTTCGACGCCATCCAGCAGCGAAACATCGGCGGCCTTGGCCATCAGCTTTTGATATTCCTGGTCATCGTCGGCGTGTTGTTGGCGCTGGTTGTCGGCCAGACCTGGATGCAGCAGATGCTGAAGGTCCGCTTGCGCGAATGGCTGACTCATCATCTGCTGAACGAATGGCTCGTCGCGGGCCGCGCCTATCGTCTCGGGCTTGCCGGCCAGCTTGGCGTGAACCCCGATCAACGCATCGAAGAAGACACGCGCAAGTTGACCGAGCTTTCCGCCGGTCTCGGCGTCGGCCTGTTTCAGGCGACCCTGTTGCTGATCAGCTTCATCAGCATCCTGTGGGCGCTTTCCGAAAATGTCAGCATTCCGCTCGGTGGATATCACCTGGCGATTCCAGGCTACATGGTCTGGTGCGCCATTATTTATGCCTTGATCGGCTCACTCCTGACATGGCATGTCGGCCTCCCGCTCATCGGACTGAACGCCGAACTCTACGCGCGCGAGGCCGACCTTCGCTTTGCGCTCGTGCGCGTCAATGAAAGCGCCGAAAGCATTGCCCTGTGCGGCGGCGAGTTCGACGAACGGCGCCAGTTGGACGGCAATCTCGACCGCGTTATCGGGACGATGGGGCAACTCTCCGGCGCGCTCTCGCGGCTGACATGGATCACCTCCGGCTATGGCTGGATCGCGATCGTGGTGCCGATCATCGTTGCATCGCCCGGCTATTTCGCCGGCGACCTGTCGATGGGCGGTCTCATGATGGTGGTCGGCGCGTTCAACCAGGTGCAGGCGTCGCTCCGCTGGTTCGTCGATCAGTTTCCGTCGATCGCGGACTGGCGCGCGACGCTTCGCCGCGTTACCGCGTTCAAGGACGCCGTCGACAAAGTCGACGCAATCGATGACGCGGTCGATACCATCAAGATGGTCCGGCATCCCGAAGGCCAACTCGCTTTCGACAATGTCAGCGTGCTGTTCTCCGACGGGCGCGTGGTCATCGCGGAAGCGAACGTCGAAATCTCGGCCGGCGAGCGGGTGCTCATCGTCGGCGAATCGGGTGCCGGCAAAAGCACGCTGGTTCGCGCGCTCGCGGGGCTTTGGCCGTGGGGCAGCGGCACGATCCGCCTGCCCGATCCTGATGCTGTCATGTTCATGCCGCAGCGGCCCTATTTGCCGCTCGGCACGATGCGCGCCGCAATCACGTATCCGGATCCGCCAAACGCTTACGATACTGCTGAAATTGAATCGGTTCTGAAGCGCGTCGGCCTGGCCGAATTTCTGCCGGTTCTCGACACCAACGAGCGGCTCGACAAGACTCTTTCGCTCGGTCAGCAGCAGTTGATCGCCTTCGCACGCCTGCTCCTGCACCAGCCATCCTGGGTATTCCTTGATGAAGGGACATCGGCGTTGGATGAACTAAGCCAGCGCCGTGTGATGTCGATCTTCGACCATGAATTGAGCAACGCGTCGGTATTGAGCATCGGCCATCGTCCCGGCCTGGAGAAGTTCCATAACCGCGTCTTGCATCTTGTCCGGACGCCGCGCGGGGCGACACTCGGCCTCAGGCTCCCGCAAAATCCCCCTGACATAGAATTTCAGCCGGCACAGGGCTTTTGCGGTTATCCCGCAAAACATGCAACCGCCGGCGGTCACGCGTGACTGACCGCCTGCCGAGGCTCAAGCCGGCGGGAAATATTGATACAGCCAGGTCTCGGTCAGCGTTTTTCCGCCGAAGCGAAGAAAACAGCGCAGATTGACGGGCTTGTCTTTCTGCAAGCCATGAATGTCGAACAGCGCGCGCCAGCGATCGGTGCCGACAACCTTGATGACATAGGCTTTTCCAACTTTGCCATACGACGTCGTCACCACCGGCTCGACATCGAAGCGCGGCGCCATCGTGGACAGCGGGCCGCCCGCGAAATCGAGGACAAATTTCCAGCTATCCTTGTCTTCCGGCGAAGGGTGTCCCGGCACGCCGCCCCGGCCGACGCGTGTCGCCGACACGCGTGCGACATCATTCGGCGGATGCGGATTGTTATTTTGCCAAAACAGCCGGTACGCGACGCCGATTTGCTTGCCGGCTTTCACCGGGCCCTTTGGAATCCAATAGGCGACGATATTGTCGTGGATTTCATCGGCCGTCGGAATCTCGACAAGCTGTACCGCCCCGGCGCCCCAGTCTCCCTTGGGCTCGATCCACATCGTTGGCCGGCGGTTGTAGAAAGCGCCGTCATCCTGGTAGTCGGCAAAGTCACGGTCCCGCTGCATCAGGCCGAACCCTTTCGGATTCTCATCCAGAAACGAATTGGTCTGTACGGCCGGTGGATTCATCAGCGGCCGCCAGATGCGCTCGCCTTTGCCAGTCCATAGGGCGAGCCCGTCGCTATCATGGATCTCGGGACGCCAGTCGGTGGCATGACGGCGGTCGTTTTCGCCGAACCAATACATGCTGGTCAACGGCGCGATGCCGAGTTGCGCGATGTCGCTACGGATAAAGAGCTGCGCCTGCACATCCATGATGGCGCCGGATTGCTTCGTCGCAACGAAATGGTAAGCCCCGGTCAGACTCGGGCCGTCGAGCAGGGCATAAATCGTAATGGATGAACTCTGGGGTTCCGGCTCAAGCAGCCAGAACTCGGAAAAGCGGGGAAATTCTTCCTTGGTCGAGGCCGTTGTGTTGACGGCGATGCCGCGCGCCGAGCCACCGTACTGATTATCCTCGCCGGAACTGCGAAAATAACTGGCGCCCTGAAACGCCAGCCAATCGGTTGCCGCTTTTTCGCTGTCCATGACGCGGAATCCCGAAAACCCGAGATCGGGCGGGAGCTTGCCCTCCAATCCCGTGTCGCCATAGTCGAAATCCTGCGGCGAGTAATTAACCGGCGTTGCCTTTCCATCGGCGACGACATTGATCCGCACCGGAAGTGGGTTGAATTTGTCTACGTGGAAAAGCCGGACTGGCAAAAATCCCGGTTTGTTGCCCCAAAGCGCCTTTTCCGCGCGGAATTTTATTTTCTGGACGACATCGAAGTCGATCTTGCTGACAATGTCCGCCGCGGAAACCTTCGGCGCAACATACGGTTTTGTCGCCAGATCTTTTGCCCTCTGCCGCAAGGCTGCGAAATCAAACAGTTGTGGCTGTTGGGGTTGCTCCGGCTCCGCTGCAGCCCTGCTGCGCGGTGCTGCGAGTCCGGTTACCGCAAGAGAAGCACCGGAAAGCAAAACAATACGACGGCTGAGCGCGTGCATCTTCCCCTGGTTCCGATTTGTCTTGGCTGGCAGGAAACCAAGCGGCCTGCAGCGCGTTCCACTTACGAGAGTGCGTCTGTTCCCCGGGGTTCCGAACGTCCAGCTAAACCTGAAGTTCCTTATAAAAACGGTTTTGGTCGAATTATGAGCAACAGTCGAATGCGAGCGCAGGCAGACCACGTCGAAGGCGCTTCCGCGGCGCGTGAAATGGCGCCTCCACGGCGTCCCGCGCCCATGCCAAGGCAGGCGATCGTTTTCTGGACACCACGGCTTCTGGCGAAGACGATGGCAGGCGCCCTGAAGGAACTGGGACGGCTGCCGCGCACGACACGGCCCGCGACCATATCAATTTCGAAATTCGATGCTCCAAGATGATGTCGCAGTCCAGCGCTGGCTGATTTTCGGTCTCGTTTTTTCGACGACAGCCGCCGCGACCGCGCGACTCCTGGAAATTCTTCGAATTGATGGACTTTCGGTCTCCGAAATCCTGTTGCTGACAATATTCGCCCTGCTTTTCTCTTGGATTACCATGTCATTCTGGATTGCGTGCTTCGGCGTGTATTCGCTCTGGCGCGGCACGCCCTCGCTGCAACTTGGCGAGCCCGCCAGCACGGACCTCGGCGCGATCTCCGGCCATTCCCGAACCGTTCTGGTGATGCCGATCCATAACGAAAATTGCACGCAGGTCTTCGCCCGGCTCCGGGCGATAAAAGAATCACTGAATCAGGCACGCGCCGGCGGCGAATTCGATTTTTTCGTGCTGAGCGATTCCAGCGATCAGCAACACGGCGCGGCCGAAGAGCGCGCGTGCCGTCACCTGCGTCAGCAGGACGACGAGGAATCCCACACATTCTATCGCCGCCGCGAACACAACATTGGCTACAAGAGTGGAAACATCGAGGATTTTTGCAAGAATTGGGGGGCGCTGTACGATTACATGATCGTGCTCGACGCCGACAGCCTGATGACCGGCGATGCCATCGTCCGGCTGGTGCGTCTGATGGACGATAATCCGCGTACCGCACTTGTTCAGGCCGCACCGCTGTTGATCGGCGGCCAATCGCTCTTCGCCCGCAGCCAGCAATTTGCGTCCTGGTCGTACGGTCAGGTCTACGCCGCCGGCTTCGCGCGCCTTCAGGGAGCGGACGGAAATTACTGGGGCCACAACGCGATCATCCGCGTGAAACCGTTCATGGAAAATTGCGGGCTGCCGGCCTTGCCCGGCCGCCCTCCTCTCGGTGGTACGATCCTGAGTCATGATTTTGTCGAAGCCGCGCTGCTTCGCCGCGCGGGATGGGACATCTGGCTTGTGACAGACATCGGCGGCAGTTACGAAGCGCCGCCGCCGACAATCATCGATCATTTGAAACGCGACCGTCGCTGGTGCCAGGGCAATCTTCAGCACATCAAGCTGATCTTTGCGCAAGGCCTGCGTTTGCCGAGCCGGCTTCATCTGGCGCTTGGAGCGATCAGCTATCTCTCCTCGCCGCTCTGGTTGACGCTCGTCGTGCTTTTTGCGCTCAACTCGGCTCAACTTCAACATGTCGCCCCCGTAACCTACGTCGGCCAATACCCGGTGCTTCGGTGGCCGATCTCGCACACGGTTGGGTTCGTCACCATCGCCATCGCAACGCTCGCAATGTTGTACGCACCGAAATTCCTGTCGCTTGTCCTGCTGCTGCATGATCGGCACGCAGTACGAAGCTTTGGCGGCGCGCCGCGCTTGATCCTCAGCGTCATTGTCGAAATTCTAATCTCGACGTTGATGGCCCCTGTCTTCATGCTGTCGCATAGCTGGTTCGTCTTGACTATTTTATTGGGCCGCACCGCACGCTGGGGAGTCCAGCCTCGCGGCAGCAAGGGCACCGGATTAGGTCAAGCCATTGTCGCCT
>JBARCH010000228.1:0-10115 GCA_049793875.1 Pseudolabrys sp.
GCGTGCTGTTTCTCAGGCGACCACGCCCATGATGTCGGACTCCTTCATGATCAGGAGCTCTTCGCCGTCGAGCTTGATCTCAGTGCCTGACCATTTGCCGAACAGCACGCGGTCGCCGGTCTTCACGTCGATCGTGATCACCTTGCCGTTCTCGTCGCGTCCGCCGGGGCCGACCGCGACGATCTCGCCTTCCTGCGGTTTTTCCTGTGCGGTATCCGGAATGATGATGCCGCCCTTGGTCTTCTCCTGGGCGGTAATGCGACGCACGACCACGCGGTCGTGCAGGGGGCGAAATTTGGTTTTGGCCATGTCTTCCTCGTGGGCGCTTGCGCGCGTGCTGGTACGAAAATGTCTGATTACAGAAGCCCTTAGCACTCGTTAACGTAGAGTGCCAAGACGTATTATCGAGATATTGCCTGCCCGCCGATGTGTCAAGCACAAGCAACTTCTTGCGTTTGCCGCCATTGGCCAGCTAAGTCCGTTGTGCGCGCAAACTCACAGGTCCCCCGCATGATCCGCACCCGTCCATCCCCGATCGTGCTTTCGGCGTTGTTCGCTCTGGCGCTGGCGGGTTGCGCCACGTCCCTGTCGCCGCAACCCGAGGCGCCGCCCGCTCCCGCGGTTACCCCGACGCTGCCGCCGGCGTTCCCGCCGGCCGATATCGTCGGCCGCTGGGGCCTCGCCGCCTATCACAAGGTCGAAGACCGGGCGCGTATCGAGCAAGCTGCGGCCAATCAGTGCAAGCAGCCTTACGTCATCAGCATGGGGCCGACCGGCGGCGTGATGATGCACCTTGCCGACCAGGCCACGCCGGAAGAATTGCGCCTTAAAGGTGCGCCGGGCGGCAAAACCTATATCGGCCCGGACGGCGAGCCCGGCGGCATGCAAGACCGCGAAGTGGTGTCGTTCGACGGTCGCATACTCATCCTGCGCTGGATGGATCCGGAAGTGCAGGGGCGCTACGGCACGATGGTCTATGTCCGCTGCGGGCCTGAGGGACAGAAGCGTCCGCCGGCCAAGCGGAAATCGAAACCCAAGCCGAACCTCAAACCGAAACCGCAGCCGAAACCGGCGCAGTGAGTGCCACGGCCAGCGTGACGCGTTTCGTCGCGGGTCCGTGGCGCGGCGTGCTTGCGCTGGGCGTCACGCAGATTTTGTCCTGGGGCACGATCTATTACACCCCGGTACTCATCGTTCCGTTGATTGCCGCCGAACACGGCTGGTCGATTGCGTTCGGCATGGGCGGCTTCTCGGCCGGGTTGCTGGTGGCGGGACTGGTCGCGCCTTTTGTCGGGCGTTCGATCGACCGCTACGGCGGCCACGTGGTGATGACGGCTGGTTCGTTAGTTGCCGGGACCGGCTTGTTCGCCGTCGTTCATGCCGATACTCAGGCCGCTTACCTCGGAGCATGGGCGTTGCTCGGTGTTGCGATGGCGGCGAATCTCTACGATTCAGCTTTCGCCACGCTCGGACGCATTTTCGGCGCCGACGCGCGCCGCCCCATCACCGCGCTCACGCTTGCCGGCGGCTTCGCCTCGACCGTGAGCTGGCCGGCGACGCATTTCCTGCTTGAGGGAGTCGGCTGGCGCGGCACCTATCTCATCTACGCCGCGCTGATGGTGTTCGTTGCCGCGCCGCTGCATGCGCTGGCTTTGCCGCGCAGCCGCGCCATCGCTATTTCTCCAGCTCAATCCAACGGCAGCGCAAAAGCTACCGTGCTGCCGCCGACCGGCGTTGCGTTTCTTTTGGTGGCGACCGCATTTTCGGCCTACGCCTTCGTGCCGTCCGGTCTGTCGGCGCATCTGCTGGCGATTTTCAAGCGTGCCGGAATCGACGCCGGAACCGTGGTCTGGATCGGCGCGCTCTTCGGTCCGGCGCAGGTCGGCGCGCGTCTGATCGAATTTTCCTTCGGCCGCGATTTGCATCCGCTCTGGGTGGTGCGTTTTGCTCTCGGCCTGTTGCTGTGCGCGTTCGTAATGCTGGCCATTTTCGGCATCTCGTGGCCGGTCGCGGCGGTGTTCGCCTTGATGTTTGGCGGCGCCAACGGCCTCGTCACGATTACGCGCGGCGCGGTGCCGCTTGCACTGTTTGGCGCTGACGGTTACGGGCGCTTGATCGGGCGGCTTGCCGGCCCGTTTCTGTTGATGCAGGCGGCGGCGCCGCTAGTCATGGCATTCGTCGTGGAGCGGGCGTCCGACCCGGCGGCGCTGGCGCTCGCGGCGGCTTTCGCGGCGGCGGCGCTTGCGTGCTTTGCGGTGATCCGTCCGCCGTCACGTTGACCGGCCGGATCAGCCGAACATCAAGTCGATATCCTGCTGGCTCGCATGGCCGCTATCGCCATCGAGCTTCGGCCCATTGGCGAGCCTGCGGCCGAGCGTGTGAACAGGCTGCACGGCCTCAGGCCGGCGCGGCGAAGGGACGGTGCCCCATGCGTCCATCATTGCAGCGACGCGCTCTTCGATGAATTTCAGCGTCGCCATCGCTTTCTGGATGCGCTGCCCTGCGAGATCCTGGAAATTGCAGGCTTCATAAACGCGCACGATCTGTTCCTGGATTTCCTGCGCGAGGCCTTTTTCATAGTCGTTCTTCAGGATGGCGACGAGCGCCTTGGCGCTTTCATCGATCACCTCGGCGGCCTTCAGGATTGTCTCGGTCGCGTGCTCCATGCCGTCGATGGTGGCGCCAAGCTCTTCTGACGCGCGCCTGAGACGAGGTTCATCGCGCTTGGTCCGCAACAACTCGGCCAATTCCTGCTTGTTGTGCGTGATCGCGCTGTGCGCGAGCTCGAGGTCGCGCTTGATCTGTCGCGCTTCGTCGGCGCTGACATCGTCACGCTGCTCGGATAGCGCGTGCAGTGCCTTGATCTGGTCCAGCAACTCGGCATGCCGCGCTTCGACATCGACGACGACCGGTGCAGGCGCTTGCCGGCTAATCAGCAATTTCTCGGCGCGGAAAACTTTTCGGTGCACCTGCATCCCCGTTCCCCAATTCGGTGCCTTTTTATCTGCGGTCGATTAACGTCGCGTTGCGTGAAATGGGAAACCGCGCATTTACCATACAGGTTGGGATTTTACGCAAAATAAACTCTGAATCGACGATCTCGCCGCATGCGGCCCCATTCGTTGCTGCAAACGGATGCATTTTACCAATCGGTGTTTCTTTCGCTTTGTACTCGGAAACGCGCGGGCGACGCGCCCGAAAGTGCAGAGTGCTAGCCGATGTATCGCCTTGTCTGTTCTGTATCTGCCATCGTCTTGTTCGTGACAGCCGCTGCTTCGGCGCAGTCATTGCCGCCGGCCTACGCGAGCGCCGCGCCACGGCAGATGATATTGGTGCCGGCGCAGCCGGCGGCCCAGACCGATCTCGGCGGCGGGTTTATCGAATTTATTTTCGGCGGCAATCAGGCGCGTGCATCGGCGCCGCCCTCGGCGCTTGCCTATCCGCAAGAGCAGCGGCCTGTGCAGCCGATCTATGTGAACACCGCGCCGGGAGGCGGCGTAACCGGGCAACCGGCCGGAATGGATCCGCGCTATCTGCGCCAGGAAGTAGACTATCACACCACCGAAGCGCCGGGGACGATCGTCATCGATACGCCGAACAAGTTTCTCTATCTGGTCGAGCCGGGCGGCAAGGCGATGCGCTACGGCATTGGCGTCGGCCGCCCGGGCTTCACATGGTCGGGCGTGCATCACATTTCTGCAAAAAAAGAGTGGCCGGGTTGGACGCCGCCTGAAGAGATGCTTCAACGCCAGCCTTACCTGCCGCACTTCATGGCTGGCGGACCGAACAACCCGCTTGGCGCGCGCGCGCTTTATCTCGGTTCGACGCTTTACCGCATTCACGGCTCGAACGAACCCTGGACGATCGGCCATAATGTGTCGTCGGGATGCATTCGCCTGACCAACCAGGACGTCATCGACCTTTACGGTCGCGTGCCGGTCGGCGCCAAGGTCGTGGTGATGTAACGGCGGCGGCCTGCGTCAGGCCAATTCCATATTGTTGGCGGCCAGCAGGCGCGGAAATTCCTCGCCGCAAAAGTACGCGTATTCGCGCTCGCGCAAGGCGGTCAGCGGATCGAGTTTTGCCAGTTCCTCATCGACGACGCCTGGGTGGCACATGATCAGGCCGCCATCGGGAAGTGAATTGAGAAAAGTGGGAAAGAGCCGCGCATAGTCGGCGTCCGGCGTGAATGTGTAGCTGCCGGAAAACGCGGGATTTGTGCGCACGCCGCGTGCGCGCGCCCGGCGGCGAAAGCCGTGGCTCAGAAATTCAAGAAACAGTCCTTTCGGATCGCCGAGCCGCCCGCGGATCGCGGCTGCGCTGCTGCATTGCCGAACCCATGCTTCGGGCGCGGCCTCCTTGGCCACGCTAAGCAAGGCGTCGCGCACCTGCGGCAGCAAATGCACATGCTGATGTCCGTCGATGAAATCAGGCGGCCGGCCAAATGCGATGAGGAAGGAACGCAATTGCGTGGCGATTTCGATGACCAGCGTTTCATGCCTCATGCCGCGCCGGAACGCGACGGCCATCAACGGCTTGAGCGGCAGGAAAGCGCCGTCGCGCGTCGGGCGAAAACTGGCGCTCGCCGGCTTGAACGGCGCCGTCAGCGTCAGATGCAGTCCGATCGCGACACGCTGGATGTCGGCATTGAGGATGCGCAGCGCCGTTGCTTCGGCACGGTCGAAGCGCGGCGCGACGACCATGACCGAAGTGGCGTTGATGCGGCGACGCATGATGAGGTCGCGCACGGCGGCATTCACCGACGCCGAAATGCCATAGTCGTCGGCGCACAGCCAGATATGCCGGCGAGGGGTGTCCACGTTTTTTCGGTTCACTCCGCGGCCCGCGAGGCCGCGGGCTTCGTCTTTGCGGTGTCGCTTGCGGACTTCACGTTATGCTCGGCGACGAAATAGACCGGCCGTCCTTTGACCTCGGACAAGAGCTTGCCGATATATTCGCCAAGCACGCCGATCATGATCAACTGCACGCCGCCTAGCACCATGATGCCGACCACGAGCGAGGGATAGCCGGGCATATCCTTGCCAAATAGGACAGTCTCCAGCACCACCCAGATGCCGAACAATAGCGCGCTCGCCGCAAGGAGCAGGCCGAGCAGGCTGGCAAAACGCAAAGGCGCGACCGAAAACGATGTCAATCCTTCGATCGAAAGGCCGATCAGGGATCTGGCATTCCAGCTACTCGCCCCGAAGGCGCGCGCGGCCGGCTCGTAGTCGACGCGCGATTGCTTGAAGCCAATCCAGCTCGACAGCCCTTTGAAAAAGCGGTTGCGCTCCGGCAATTGCCGCAGCGCGTCCGCCGCACGCGGCGACAGAAGGCGAAAATCGCCGGCGTCTTCCGGAATGGGACTGTGCGAGCCCCAGTTGATCAGCGCGTAAAACCATTTGACGCCGGTGCGGCGCAGCATCGGTTCGTGCGCGCGATGCGCCTTGGCGGTGTAGACGACATCGTCGCCGTAATCGAGCCAGCGCTCGACCAGCGCTTCGACCAGATGCGGCGGATGCTGGCCGTCGCCATCCATGAACAGCACTGCGCCCCGCCGCGCGTGATCGAGCCCGGCGAGCAGCGCCGCTTCCTTGCCGAAATTGCGCGACAGCGAAACGACCTGGATGTCGACCGGGCCCGCGGGCAATCCCGTGGCGATGCGATTGGTTTCGTCGCTGCTGCCATCGTCCACATAGACGACTTCAGTGTGGAGGCCGTGCCTTCTCTGCAGGCCGCGCGCCACCTCGGCAATTTTTTCGTGCAGCCTGGCGAGGCCGGGCGCCTCGTTGAACAACGGAACAACGATCGACAGCCCCGCCGCAGCTTGCTGCCGCGCCGGATCGGCGGTGTTCCCTTTGCTCGATTTAGCCTGCATTACGGCGTCCCGTTGCTCGGTATAGTGCCGCGATCTATAGCGCACTGTGGCCTTTCTGTCGCGTCGGCGGGACCGGCCGGAAGGGCTCGGCCCGGGCCGCCGGACGTGCTAATCGGGACTTCGAGATGATTCCTCAATCCCTGCAGAGAATTTTCGGCCGGCTGGATGCAGCGTGGCATCGGCGCGCCATTAGCCTCAAGGCCATCAGTTTTGCCCTGGTGGGCGTCATCAATACGGCGATCGACGCCAGCGTCTTTTTCACCGCGCTCGCGTTTCTGACGAACTCGCTTATTGCCGCCAATCTGCTCGCCTGGCTGGTCGCGGTGTCCTGCTCGTATGTGATGAATTCGTTCATCACGTTCGCGGCGGAGTCGGGCGGACGGCTGCACTGGCGCTTCTATGGAAGCTTTGTCGTCTCCGGCGTCGCGGGGGCGGCGGCCAATACGGCGGTGCTGGTCATCGCGGCGGATTATCTGCACGTGCCGGTCTGGGGCGCCAAGGCACTTGCGATCCTGGTGAGCTTCGCGGTGAATTTCTCGTTCTCGCACTTCGTCGTATTTCGTCCGCGCAAGGCGTCGAAATAGCGCGCTCAAAGTCCGGCTTTGAGCTTTTCGTAGAGCGGATTGTCCCGCGAAAAAACGTAGTCGAGATCGGCGACGGCGACAGCTTCGGCGCCGTTTTCACGCAGGAAGCTCGTGAGCGCATAGACCTGTTCGGGCGGGCAATGCAGCGTCAGCAGGCCTGACGCGGTCTGCTCGAACGGTGTTTCGACGCCGAAACGCTCGCGCGCTTGCGCAATCACGCCATCATTGCCGGAAGCGACCTGCGCACGCACTTCGCGGAACGCGCGGGCGCGCGACTGCGCGGCGATGCGGTCGAGGATCACGCGCGCGATTTCGCGCTCGTTGTCTCCCCATGCAGCCGTGCGGGCGGCGACAAGGTTCGCTTGCGAACGCAGGATGACGCCGTCCTCGACGATCTTGAGCGCATTGGCCGCAAGCGTCGTGCCGGTGGTCGTGATGTCGACGATCATTTCGGCAGTGCCGGCGGCAGGCGCGCCTTCGGTGGCGCCCGAGCTTTCGACGATGCGGTAATCGATGATGCCGTGCTCGGCGAAGAACGCGCGCGTCAAATTCACGTATTTGGTCGCGACGCGCATCTTGTGGCCGTGGTGATGACGGAAAGCGGTGGCGACGTCGTCGAGGTCGGCCATCGTGCGCACGTCGATCCATGCTTGCGGCACGGCGACGATGACATTGGCGGAGCCGAAGCCGAGGCTTTCGATCAGCACGACCTTGCGGTCGGCGTCGGGCATTTGCTCGCGCACCAGATCTTCGCCGGTGACGCCGAAATGCACCGCCCCTTGCGCAAGCTGCGTCGTGATTTCGGAGGCCGACAGATAGGCGACCTCGACATCATCGAGGCCTGCGATAGCGCCGCGATAGTCGCGCGCGCCGCGCGGCTTGATCAGCGCCAGGCCGGAGCGCGCGAAAAAGGCTTCGGCGTTTTCCTGCAACCGGCCTTTCGCCGGCACCGCAAGCACGAAGGGGCCGCTCATGACGCGGCTCCATAGCTGGCAAGGCGCTCGATCCATACCGCGAGGCCAACGGCCGGAATGGAATCCGCGCTGCCGAGGCGTGTGAGCAGCCCGTCGTAGCGGCCGCCGGCGACCAGCGGATCGCCGGTGCGCGCGGGGTCGGTCAGTTCGAACACGAAGCCGGTGTAGTAGTCGAAGCCGCGGCCGAAAGCGGTCGAGAAGCGCACGCGCGGCAGGTCGACCCCGTGCGCGGCAAGAAATCCGGTGCGGGTTTCGAACTGGTCGAGTGCATCGCCAAGCGCGATGTTGGCGTCGCCGGTGAGCGTGCGCAGCTCGGCGGCGGCTTCATCGGGATCGCCGCCGATGGCGAGGAAGCGCTCGATCAGCGCCCGCACGTCGCGCGGCAATTTCGCGCTGGCGCCGAGCGCGGCCTGTTCGAGAAAACGATCGGCGATCTCGCCGACCGAACGGCCGCCGACGGCGCTGATGCCGGCGATCGACAGCAAGTCGGTGACGAGCGCATGCGCGCCTTTCGGGTCGGAGCCGGCGAGCGCCGCGAGCACGCCCTGATATTCCGGACGGCCATTGTTGCCGCCGAGCACGAGGCGATTGAGGTCCTGCGCGAGATTGGTCTTGCGGTTGAAATCCTTCAGCAGCCGCCGCTTCCATGCCGGCGACAGATCGAGCGCGTCGATCAGGGCGGCGAACAGGGCAACGTCGCCGATCCGGATATCCGGCGCCGCCAATCCGTAATGCGCGGTGGCTTCAAGGCCGAGCGACAGCATTTCGGCGTCGGCCGCCGCCTTGTCGGCACGGCCGAAGGATTCGATGCCGGCTTGCAGGAACTCGGGCGGCTCGTCGATGCGATGACGGAACACGGGGCCGAGGTAGCAATAGCCCGCAGGGTTTCCCGCGGCGGAGGAGGCGAGGTAGTCGCGCGATACAGGAATGGTGAGATCGGGGCGCAGGCAGAGTTCGGCGCCGCCCGGCGCGGTGGTGAGATACATGCGCTTGCGGATGTCCTCGCCAGAGAGGTCGAGGAACGGCTCCGCCGGCTGCAGGATCGCGGGCGCAAGGCGGCGATAGCCGGCGCGCTCATAGGAGGCGACCAGCGCCTCCGCCCGCGCGTCGGGCATGCTCGCAGCTCCAAAGGTGCTCGCGTCCATCGTCGTCCCGCTCAGGGTGCAAAGTGTGGGCGCCCTTTAGCATGGGAGGCTTAAGGATTCGACGCCGTTAAGCCGACGGGATTAACGGCACGGGGGTTCAAACGCTCGCCGTCGTTAATGGATTCCGATCAGGCGCGGCGCTGCCGCCGAGGCGGTACAACTGCGACGAACCGTCCCACAACCACTGGTAGGTAAGCCCCTGATAGGTAAGACAATTTCAACGCGCGCGGAGGGAGTATCGGGGGTGTGGGGAAAGACACCATGACAACACCTGTCCCGCGCGCGATAGTGACGGCCTTCCTCGACGTTTTCACGAGCCGCGACGTCGAACGGATCGCGCCGTATCTCGACAAGGATGTGATCTGGACGATCAACGGGCCGGTGGACCTGCTGCACTATTGCGGCGTGCGCCAGGGTTCCGCTGCCGTGCTCGACCTGATCGGGCGGCAGACGCCCGCGATGTTCCATATCCGCCGCTTCACGCCTGAGTTCATGCTTGTCGACGGCGACCGCGCGTCGGTACTCTCGCGCATGTCGGCGGTGCGGCGCTCCGACAATCGCAACATCAGCTATCGCACGGCGCAGTTCCTGCGCTTTGCGAACGAGAAGCTGGTCGAATTTCTCGCGGTGATCGACAGCTTCGACGCGGTGGAGCAGGTACTCGGCCACCCGATCGATATGCAGAACCCCAACACAATCGTCGACGACGACGTGATTGCGGTCTGACCGTCAGCCGATGCCGCGCCGGTTGAGCAGCGCGCGCACTTCCTCAACCAGATTTTCTTCCTTGACCGCGAATTGCGCTTCCGCCTGCTTCTTCAGGTAGTCGTCGCGCTCTTTGCTTGACGTCGCGATCTCGGCGCCGAGCACCAGATCCTTGATCTGCACCTCGCCACGCGCCTTCTCGTCGGCGCCCTGGATGACCGCGCACGGGGATTTGCGCTTGTCGGCGTATTTAAGTTGTGTGCCGAGATTGTTCTTCGGATTGCCGAGATAAAGTTCGGCGCGGATGCCCGCGTTGCGCAGTTGTGAGACGAAGCGCTGGTAGTCGGCCACACGCTCGCGGTCGAAGATCGTCACGACGACGGGACCGGGCTCCGGCTTGCTGTCGAGCTTGCCGAGCGCGGTGAGCGCCGCTTGCAGCCGCGAAACGCCGATGGAAAATCCTGTCGCCGGCACCGGCTCGCCGCGGAAACGCGAAACGAGTCCATCGTAACGCCCGCCGCCGCCGACCGAGCCGAAACGCACGGGCCGGCCTTTGTCGTCTTTCGTTTCGATCAGGAGTTCAACTTCGTAGACAGGTCCGGTGTAGTACTCGAGACCGCGGACGACGGAGGGATCGATACGGATCCTGTTTGAATCGTAGCCAGCGGTGCGAACTAAGTGCTGAATTTCAAATAGCTCGGACAGGCCCGCTATTTCGACGCTCTGGCCATGAGGCAAATTCCCGTGGACCGACGTTCCGGTGATCATCACTCCGCTAGGCGGCGGTCCGATATCACCTGCGACACCCGACGACAATCGATCCAGTACT
>JBARCH010000229.1:0-13364 GCA_049793875.1 Pseudolabrys sp.
GATAAACGCGCGTTTGAGGGCATAGCGGCTCCCCTGCAAGCTGTTTGCGTTCTAGGATCGTCGCGCATGACGAATCGCAAGCGCTTCAGGGCAGCCGCGCGCACGCTGCTCTCGCCGGCCGAACGCCGGATTTTCGAACGGCTCGACAGCGCGCAGAAAATCCAGTCGTTCCTCGACAGGATGCCGGTCAATTTCGAGTTGACCGCGGAAACGGCAATGTCACCACGGCGGGTACTGAAGAAGCGCGTCGCACATTGCGCCGAGGGCGCGATCTTTGCCGCGGCGGCTCTCGCCTATCACGGCCAGCCGCCGCTGCTGATGGATTTCCAGGCGTTGCCGAGCGACGAAGACCACGTCGTCACGGTGTTCAGGCAGCGCGGCCTGTGGGGCGCGATCAGCAAGACCAACCATGCCGTGCTGCGCTGGCGCGACCCCGTCTATAAAAGCCCGCGCGAACTGGCGATGTCCTATGCGCACGAGTATTTCCTGTGGGGCGGCAAGAAGTCCTTGCTGGCCTTTTCGCGGCCGTTTTCCATCGCACGCTACGCACCGAAACGCTGGCTGACCTCGGACGACGATCTTTACTGGATGCTGCTCGCGCTCGATGAGTCCCCGCATGAGCCGATCGCGCCGAAGGTGGTGCTGCGCAAACGCCGGCGCACGTCGGATGTCGAGTTGCGCGCGCTGGCCGTTGTCGAGTGGCCGGACCCGCGCAGGCGCAAACGCGGCTGACCGGTTTACCGCCGGCAGGCCGTCAAATAACATGACGACAATCGATGCGGAGGTTTCGTGGCGTCCTTTGTTTATCGCCGGCACATGACGATCGAATGGGGGCATTGCGACCCGGCCGGCATCGTTTTCAATCCCCGCTTCTTCGAATTCTTCGACGTCAGCGCCTGGCTACTGTTCGAGGCGGCCCTTGGCGTCAAGCGCGCGGAGTTCAACAGCACGTTCGGCATCGTCGGGCCCGCGTTGGTCGATGCGCGCGCGCAATTTCGCAAGCCCGCGAAATTCGGCGACACGATCGAGATCGCGTCGCGCGTGACGGAATTACGCCGCTCGAGCTTCGATCTCGAACACCTGATTTTCCTCGGCGGCGAGTTGGCGGTCGAAGGCGGCGAAACCCGGGCATGGGCGGTCAAGGACGGTGCCGATCCGCTGAAGATAAAGGCTCTGCCGATCCCGACGGACGTGGCCGCGCGGCTCAAAGGCGGCTAGCAGGGGCCTTTTCCGGGCGAGCCATCCACGACCGCAATTACGCGATCTTCACGTACTCGAATTCACCGGGCTTGTTGTCGATCCCGACTTTCGGCGGCGCGATCCAGCCAGCGAACTTGCCGGGTTCGGACTCCGGCTTCATCAGGCTCTCGATGTAATCGCGGTCGCTGTCGGAGGGCAGGTAGTCGCCCTTCTGCTTTTCCCACGCGGCATCGCTCAGCACATTGCCGTCGATATCGGCGTGGACATTCGAAAATTCGCCGATGTGGCGATGAAAGGCGACGTGCGGCAACTTCAACTGGAACGGGATGCCGATCTGTTCAATCACCTTGTTCCAGCGCCCGACACCATTGTTGCAATCGCCCAGGTAATCGTCGCGCAGCCGCATATTGAGCGCGGACAGCGCCGGCACATCCTCATTCCGGATCTTGCCGTCCTTGAGGCGCAGGACCGGATAGGTGCCGCTTTCGAGCAGATGATCGTCCTTGAGCCGGTCCTCGCGGAAGCGTCCCTTTATTCCGGCGTGGAAGGCGTTGGCGGCATTGGTCGAAATCTCGTTGCCGAACAAATCGAGCGTCAGCGAGAAATGCAAATTCGCCTTCTTCTGGATGGTCGGCAGGTCGATGACGCCGAGCTTGCGCACCTTCTCGATCTCGTTCGGATCGGAGATGCCGGCTTCCTTCATTGCCTCGCACGTGCGCTGGATGACGCGCGTAACGCCCGTCTCGCCGACGAACATATGGTGCGCTTCTTCCGTCAACATGAAGCGGCAAGTGCGCGAGAGCGGATCGAAACCCGACTGCGCCAGCGCTTCGAGCTGCATCTTGCCATCACGATCGGTGAAAAACGTGAACATGAAAAACGACAGCCAGTCCGGCGTCTTCTCATTGAAGGCGCCCAACATGCGCGGCGTGTCGGCGTCGCCGGAGCGGCGCTGCAACAATGCCTCGGCCTCCTCGCGGCCATCGGTACCGAAATATTTCTGGAGAAGATAGACCATCGCCCACAGGTGACGACCCTCCTCCACGTTCACCTGAAACAGGTTGCGCATGTCGTAAAGCGACGGCGCGGTCTTGCCGAGAAAGCGCTGCTGCTCGACCGACGCCGGCTCGGTGTCGCCCTGAATGACGACAAGCCTGCGCAGCATGGCGCGATATTCGCCCGGCACTTCCTGCCAGGCGTCCTCGCCGCGGTGGCGGCCGAACGGAATCTTGCGTCCCTCATGCGCCGGCGCGAGCAAGACGCCCCAGCGATAATCCGGCATCTTCACGTAATCGAACTTCGCCCAGCCTTTCGGATCGACGCTGACTGCCGTGCGCAGGTAGACAAGCGATTCCTGGAAGCCTTCCGGCCCCATGTCTTTCCACCAGTTGATGTAGCCGGGGTGCCACTTCTCCAGCGCGCGCTTGACGCGCTCGTCCTGTCCGAGCCCGACGTTGTTCGGAATGAGGCCGTCGTAGTCGACGTTGGCGATGGTCATGGCTACACCCTTTCTTTCGCGAAGGTCGGCGACACGCCGCTGCCGTAGAGCTTGAGCGCGCCCTGTTCGCCGATGGCGTTCGGCCGCTGGAAGATCCAGTTCTGCCAGGCGGACAGACGGCCGAAAATCTTGGTTTCCATCGTCTCGGGTCCGGCGAAGCGCAAATTCGCCTCCATGCCGGTCATGGCATCGGGCGAAAAGCTCGTGCGCTCCTCAAGCATGACGCGCAACTCGTCGCCCCAGTCAAAATCTTCGTAGGCGAATGTGACAAGGCCGAGGCCGGCGGCCTCCTCTGCCTTAATGCCCATACCGATTTTCGTTTCCGCATTTTTGAGGGCGTCCGGCTCGCCCAGGAAGCGCGTCTGCAATCGCGTGAGGCCGTTGCCCATCGGATAAAGGCCGAAATTGGCGGGGCCGAGCGTGATCGCGGCGGGCTCGCGGTTGTCGCCGCTACGCGTCCCGATCAGCATCAGCGACCGGTCGGCCGCGAAAGCGAGTTCCGCGAGCGTCCCGGCAAAGCACGAGCCCGGTTCTATCAGCGCAATGAAACTTCGGGGCGTCACATCCACGCGCTTGAGCGTGCGCTTGAGGTAATGGCGAACTTCGCGCATCAGCCAATCGTCATCGGCCTTGGCCACGAAGGCGTCGTAGTCGAGCACCGCTTGCGCGTTGCCGTCAGTGCGCAGCAACACGACGCCGATCGCCGCCTCGTTGGCGCGCAGATGCAAAATCGCGTCTTCCAGTTCACGCGCGACGGCAAGCGGCCAGAATTTCGCGCCAAGCGCATGCGCGGCAGTAATCGAGTCCGGCACGGGCTGCGAAGGTCCGCGTACAGTGACGGTCACCAGCCCCCGCGTGCGGTCGATCTCGACGTCGACCTGCGAATAGGAAATGCGATCCGTCTCGATTCTGCGCTCGAGCGGCGTGAGCCTAATGCCCTTTGCGCCCGTCGGGCGGTCGGAGCGCGCAGCAATTTCATGCGCACGCGCCGCAACCGCGTCCTTCCATTTCGAGTTGGGCACGACCTCATCGACCAGCCGCCACTCGACCGCCTTGGCGCCGCGAATGCCTTCTTCAATGGAGCAGAACACGTCGGCGCGATCGCGCCGCACCTTGCGCTTGTCGGTGATGCGGGTGAGTCCGCCCGTCCCCGGCAGCACGGCGAGCAACGGCGTCTCCGGCAGCGCCACCGCTGAGCGGCGGTCGTCCACCAGCATGATGTGATCGGCTGCAAGCGCCAGTTCGTAGCCGCCGCCGGCGGCGTTGCCGTTGATGGCGCAAATGTAAATCTGCTTCGAATTCTCGCTGGCATCCTCGATCGCGAGGCGCGTCTCGTTGGTGAACTTGCAGAAATTCACCTTGTGGCCGTGCGTCGCCTTGCCGAGATAACGGATATTGGCGCCGGCGCAGAAAACATTGTCCTTGCCGGATTTGATGACGACCGCGCGCACTTCAGGATGCTCGAACCGCAGGCGCTGGACCGCATCGTTCAGTTCGATATCGACGCCGAGATCGTAGGAATTGAGCTTGAGTTCGTAGCCGTCCGACAGGCCGCCGGCCGGATCGACGTCCATGATCAGGTAGGCCACGTCGCCGTCGTACTCGACGCGCCAATGACGGTAGCGGGAAGGATCAGTCTGGAAATCGAGCGGCTGCATGGCCTGCCTTGAAACACATGTGCATTATTGTGCAGCACTATAGCACCGGCTCCGCCGACCTACAACGAGAGCATGCCAAGCCTTGCAATACAGCCCTTCCTGCCGCATAATGAGCGGCAATATAATTCATATCGATTGTTCGATGAAGAATGCGCGCGCCAAAGCTGCACATGACAAGGTCGCGCCAGGCCGCGACAGCGACGCCTATCTACACCGGCTGGGCGAGCGCGTGCGCACGCTGCGCAACCAGCGCGGGATGACGCGCAAGGCGCTGGCCCAGCATGCGCGCGTCTCCGAACGCTACCTCGCACAACTCGAGGTTGGCCGCGGTAATTGCTCGATCGTCCTGCTGCGGCGGATTGCCCGCGCCATGGGCCAGCCGGTGACGCAACTGGTCAACGAAAACGCCGATCCACCGGTCGATGCCGTGCTGCTGTCGCAATTCCTCGAACGGCTCTCGCCGGCGGCCCTCAAGGAGGCGCATCAGGTGCTGTTGCAGCGATTCGGCGAACCCTCCTCCGACCGGCGGCGCGGCCGCATCGCACTGATCGGCCTGCGCGGCGGGGGCAAATCGACTCTCGGCCGCCTGCTGGCGGCGCACACGGACGCGCCCTTCATCGAACTCGACCGCGAGATCGAGCGGCGCAGCGGCGCCACACTCAGCGAAATGTTCGAAATGTTCGGACAGGAAACGTTCCGCCGGGCGGAACGCGAGGCGCTGGAAAGCGTTTTGCAGCAGCATCCCCGATTCGTGATTGCCACCAGCGGCAGCATCGTCACCGAGCCGGGCACGCTGGAATTGCTGCTTTCATCCTGCCTTACAATCTGGGTGCGGGCCGAGCCGGAAGAGCATATGAAACGGGTCATCGCGCAGGGCGACCTGCGGCCGATGGCTGACCGGGCCCGCGCCATGGAGGACTTGATTTCAATTCTCAAAAGCCGCGAACCGCTTTACGCGAAAGCCGAAGCGGCGCTCGTTACGAGCGGCAAGACACCTGAACAGAATTTAGCGGAACTCGTGCGCGTCATAGAAGGACCGCACGGCCAGTTTGCGCGGAGAACGGCATAATGTTGCAGAAGACGGATGAATTGCCCGAGGGCGACGGCATGAGCGAAGCAATCAAGACCGACGTGCTGATCATCGGCGCCGGACCGATCGGTCTGTTCGCCGTGTTCGAACTCGGCTTGCTCGACATCAAGACGCACGTGGTGGACATCCTCGACAAGGTCGGCGGTCAGTGCGCCGAGCTTTATCCGGAAAAGCCTCTCTTCGACATTCCCGGCATTCCGCGCATTACAGGCAAAGGCCTCACCGACGCGCTGATGGAGCAGATCAGCCCATTCAAGCCGACTTTCCATCTCAACGAGATGATCACGACCGTCGAGAACATCGGCGACCCGCTTTTCCGCGCCACCACCGACGCCGGCAAGGTTTTCGAAGCGAAGGCGATCGTGATTGCGGCCGGGGGCGGCTCGTTCCAGCCCAAGCGGCCGCCGATCCAGGGCATCGAGCCCTACGAAGAAAAATCGGTGTTCTATGCCGTGCGCCAGATGGAGGCGTTCCGCGGCAAGAATTTGCTGATCGTCGGCGGCGGCGACAGCGCGCTCGACTGGACGCTCAACTTGCAGCCTCTGGTCAAGCGGTTGACATTGCTGCACCGGCGCGACGAATTCCGCGCCGCGCCCGACAGCGTCAACAAGATGCGCGCGCTGGTTTCATCCGGGGCGATGGATCTCAAGATCGGCCAGGTGACCGCGCTCGCGGGCGCCGACGGTCAACTCTCCGCCGCGACCATCAAAGGCAGCGACGGTGCGCTTACGACGGTCGCCTGCGATACGATGCTGCCGTTTTTCGGTCTCACCATGAAGCTTGGGCCGGTGGCGAATTGGGGCATAAAGCTTGAGGACGAACTCATCCCCGTCAGCATGCAGACTTTCGAGACCAATGTGCCGGGCCTGTTCGCGATCGGCGACATCAACACGTATCCCGGCAAGCTGAAGCTGATCCTGTCCGGTTTCCACGAAGGCGCGCTGATGGCGCAGAAGGCGCACCACTACGTGCACCCAGAGAAGAAACTGGTGTTCCAATACACCACCTCCTCCACCAGCCTGCAAAAGAAGCTCGGCGTCGCCTGAATCGCCGCACGCGTTATGCCGAAAATCACCTACATCGAGCACGACGGCACGGTGCACACCGTCGAGGCCGAAATCGGCTCGACCGTGATGGAGACAGCGCTGCGCAACGACATTGGCAGCATCGTCGCCGAATGCGGTGGCGGCTGCACCTGCGCGACCTGCATGGTTCACGTGGACGAAGCCTGGAGCCCGGTTGTCGGTCCGCCCTCGCCCGAGGAAGAAGAGATGCTCGACTCGGCATTCGACGTGAAGCCGACCTCGCGGCTGTCCTGCCAGATCAAGGTAACGGAATCGCTCGACGGCCTGGTCGTGCGCACGCCGTCCTATCAAGGACGCTGATTTTCCGCGGCTTTCGATAGCTAATGCGCGGTGAATCCCGCGCGCAAAATTTTCGAAGTCTGTGAAACGCGATAGCACAACTTATGTGCGAATTTAGGCAGATGACCTGACAAGGCCGGGGGGCCTCGCGTCATGGATAAACGTCGCACCTTTGCGCTGATCTTCTCTTCCGCGATCTGCGCTTTCGTCCTGTTACATCCGGCGATGACGCCGCGCTCCGGCGAAGTCATGCCACCGTTGCCCATCGTGACCGGCAATGCCGCGCTCGTCACCGCGCCGGCCGATGATGAGGCCATGATGATTGCGCTGCGGCTCGAAGCGACCGACGCGCTCGCACGAATACGATCAATCGAACAGCCGCACTAGGCCTTTCCGCGCATCTCGCTGACCGTGCCGCGCTCGATGAAATAGGCGCGCGCCAGGAGATCGAGCACGTGCACCTCGTTCGATTCCGCAATCAGCACGGAAACCTTTTGCGACTTGAGATTGACGAGAACTTCGCCGAGGCGGCGCGCCAGCGCCGGCGCCAATCCTTCGAACGGCTCATCGAGCAGAAGGATGCGCGTTCCCGCCATCAACGCGCGCGCCAGCGCCACCATCTTCTGCTGGCCACCCGACAACTCGAGCGCACGCCGCGTGTTGAAGCGCGCGACTTCAGGCATGATCGAGAAAATCCATTTCAGCCTGTCCTCGGCGCCGTCGATGGCGGCGGACCAGGTCGGCAACCGGATGTTTTCCTCGACGGTGAATTCCGGAACCAGCCGGCGATCCTCCGGCATATAGCCGATCCCATGCGCGATGCGCCGATGGGCCGGCAGCGCCAGCAGGTCGACATTGTCGAGTCCAACGGCGCCGGTGGACGGCAGAAGTCCCATCAACGCGCGCAGGAGCGTGGTCTTGCCGGCGCCGTTGCGCCCGATCAGCCCGCACATCTCGCCTTCGTTGACGACAAGCGTCGCGCCACGGAGGATCGGGATGGCGCCGATCGACGCGCTCAGATTGGAGACGCTAAGCACCGGCTGCTCTCCCGGCAGCAACACCCTTGAGCCTGGTGCCGCTGATCAATTCCTGCACCTTCGGATCGTCCAGCGTTTGGCCGGGCGTTCCGTCGGCGATGACGGTGCCGTCGTAGAACGCAAGCACCCGGTCGGCAAAACGGCCGACGATTTCCATATCGTGCTCCACGAACAGCACGGTGATCTTGCGGCTCTTGAGCGCTGACATCACGATCTGCATCAGGTCGAATTTTTCCTCGATCGAGATGCCGCTGGTGGGCTCGTCGAGCAGCAACAGACGCGGATGACCGGCAATCGCCATGCCGATGTCGAGCAGCTTGCGCACGCCCTGCGGCAATGCGAGCGCCCTGGTGTCGCGATAGGCCGCAATCTGGAACAGCGCGATCGCCGCCTCGGCGTCGGCAATCGCCTCCGTCGAATGCAGCGGCGTGACGATGTGGCTGAAAAAGCCGCCGGTGTGGCGACCGATCGCCGCCGCCATGCACATGCTCTCGAACACGGTCAGCGTCGGGAAAATCTGGGCCACCTGGAATGAACGCGAGATGCCGAGCCGGGTGATCTCGCGCGACGGGCGGCCGGTGATCTCGTTGCCTTCGAACCAGATCGAGCCTTTGGTCGGCCGCAGGTGGCCCGTGATCATGTTGACGAATGTGGTCTTGCCCGCCCCGTTGGCGCCGATCACCCCGACCGTCTGGTGCGCCGGCACGCTGACCGTGATGTCACGCGCGGCCAACAGCGATCCGAAGGTCTTTTCCAGGTCACGAACGGCCAGGATATCGCTCATGACGGCCGCGCTTTCCGGCGACGCAGCCGCAGCAACAGCGACCCCAGTCCTTCCGGCACAAAAAGGATCGTCACCAGAAGCGCCGTGCCGAGAATCATCTGCCAGAATTGCGGCATCGTATCGGCGGCGAACGAGCGAACACCCTCGAACAGCAGCGAACCGACGAAGGCAGCCGCGACGGACCCGGCTCCGGCAAGAATGGCTACGAACATGAAGCTGCCGGACGTCGTCCAGTAAGCCATGTTGGGATCGACGTGGCCGATTGCCAGCGCAGCGAGCCCGCCGCCGAGTCCGCCGAGAATGCCGGCAATCACCACCTTGACATGAATGACGTGCGACACCGACACGCCGAGAAATTCGACGCGGATTTCGTTGTCGCGCACCGGCGCGGCCAGCGCACCGGCGATGGTACGGAAATAGGCGCCGACGCCGAGCGCACTGAACGCGCAAATACCGAGCGTGAGCCAATACAGCGCAAGGTTGAGCGCGTCCCGGTGCGGCGCGTAGCCAATAAAGGTCGGCGTCAGCACGCTGAAGCCGTCGGTCGAGCCGAGCGATTCCGTCTTCACCAGCACGCCGTAAAGGATCATCGACAATGCAAGGCTGAGCATCGCAAAGAATATCTCGCGGTAGCGCGCGATCAGGAACCCAAGAATGAACGCGACGATTCCGCCGACGATGCCGCCGAGCAGCACCAGCACGAAAGCATCGGTAAAGCCGGTCCAGCGCGCGATCAGCGCGACCACATAACCGCCGAGGCAGTAATAGAGCGCCTGCCCGAACGAGACGAGGCCCGCGCGCCACAGCACGATCAGGCCGAGCACGACCAGCGCGTTGGCGAAAGCGATCGTCGCGAGCGACACGACCCAATCCGGCAAGAATGGCGCGGCAACGGCGGCGGCGGCGAACGCCAACCCGCCTATGATTTGCGACCGGTTCGCCATGTCATATCTTTCTCGGCTGCGCACGGACGAAGAGTCCGTAAGGCCGCACAATGAGAACGGCAGCCATCACGCCGTAGATCACGAAAAGCTCGATCTGCGGCACCAGATGCACCGCCGCCGCGCGGCATATTCCGACGATCAGCGCGCCGACCAGCGCGCCCTCGATCGAACCCATGCCGCCGATGGCGACAACCGCAAAGGCGAGCACGATGACCTCGACGCCGATGCCGAGCGTCACGGAAATCTTCGGCGCCATCACCGCGCCGCTGAGCGCACCGAGCATCGCGCCGATCAGGAAGGTCACGGTGTAAACGACGGTGACGTTGATGCCGAAGGCGGCGGCAATCTCGCGATCGAAAATGACCGTTGTCAGCAGCCGGCCGTAACGCGTGAATCTCAAAGCCCAGGACGAGCCGACGGCGAGAAGCGCAGCGAGCACGACCAGCACGATGTCGTAATTGGACAGGACCAGGTCGCCGAGGTCGATGCTGCCGGCCGCGACCAGCGGCTGATAGGCCGGATAGGATTGCGCGCCCCAGATGAGCACAACCAGGTCCTCGAGAATGAGGAAAACGGCATAGGTCACCAGGACGACGATGACCTCGTCCTTGCCGTAGACCCAGCGCAGGATGCCGCGTTCCAGGACGAGCCCGAGCACGAGTCCGATCGCCATGCCGGCGATCACCATGAATAGAAAGCCGCCGGCGGCATTCCAGTCGTGGCCGTTGAAATAGATACCGACCGCCGTCGCCGCCCCGTATGCGCCGAAGGCGTAAAACGAGCCGTGCGCGACATTGAGAATCTTCATGACGCCGAAGATCAGCGTCAGACCGATGGCAATGATGAACAGGTAGGCGGCGTAGGCAAGTCCATCGGTCAGGATGGAAAGAGCGGTGAGCACGGCGGTTCCTGTCGGTTGGTAGAGCGGACAGCGGAGGACACGTTACGCATCCTCCGCCGCCGTATGCCGTTCAGCGCGCCTTACATCAGTTGCACTTCGCGCCTTTCATGCCGCCTGCGATCCACTTATCGGCATCAATGCCGGGGGGCGGGTTCACGCATTCAGCCGGGTAGCGGACGATATCGACGACTTCCGGCTCTTTTGTCTTCTTGTTGAAGCGATAGATGCCGTAAGCGGTTTCGGCGATGCCCTGGTGGCCGTCACCGAGCGCCATCTTGATGTGCCCGGCCGGGCCGTCGAACTCGATACCCTTGAACGCCGCCGCAATTTCGTCCGATGTCGGTTTGGCACCGGCCTTCTTGGCTTTCTCGTAAGCGACTTTGAGGCCAAGCAGCGACTGCGCCATCTGGTAGGCCGGATAAGTCGGCGGCGTGTTGTAGCGGTCGGTGTAGATTTTCTGGAACCACTTGTTGATCGGCGTGTCGCGCGCGAGCGGGCCACTTGCGCCACGGCCGCCGATGATCGTGCCGTCCGGCATCTTGTCGCGCAGGCGCCAGATCGCCGCTTCGCCGGTCGTCAGGATCATCGTCATGCGCTTGTCGAGACCGCGCGCCTGCTCCTGATAGATGAAGGCTTCGAGGTCGCCGTCATAGAAGCTCGAGTGCAGCGCCTGTGACTTCGAGGTGAGCAGCGTGGAAACTTCCGCGCCGTATTCGCCGGCGAACAGTTTCGGGAACAGCACCTTGTCGGCGGTGACTTTCGGCGCCAATACCTTCATCGCGCCGACGAAGTCGCGCCACGAATCCTGGCCCCAGGCGTAGTTCTGGTTGATGCCGGAATAGCTCGTGAGGTTTTTCTTCTTGGCGAGCAGGTAACGCGCGGCCGCGACATTATCCATGGTCGCGTGCGGGCTGACGCGGAACACATAAGAGCGCGCCTTCTCCTCGAAGATGCGCGGCGTGCCGCAATCGTAGAGAACGGTGAGCGCCTTCAATTCCTCGGCAACCGGCGTGACCGCGAGGCAACTGCCGGATGATACGTAGCCGACGACCGCATCGACCTGATCGCGCTGCACGAGATTGCGGAATTCGGTGACGACGTTGGCGGCCGAGCCGGCCTCGTCGACATATTTGGCTTCGATCTTGCTGCCGCCGAAGCCGACCTGATTGTAGGGCGCCGGTGCTTTGCCCGAATTGAGCGCCTCGATCACAATCTCGGCGCCGTTGCGGCCCGGAATGCCGAACGGCGATGCGGCTGGGCCTGTCAGAAACGAGACGATGCCAAGCTTGACCGGCGCGGCAGGCGCGGCGGCTTGTTGGGCCTGCACCGGCGTGACCGCCGCCGCGAGCGAAAACGCGAGCAGCGATGAAAGCCGCGCCAAACCTAAGTTTTGCGACATTACCAATCCCTCCCCTACGACGTGCCCGTTATGGGCTCTTATTGATCGGTCAAGGAAACGCGATCCCGGTCCAAGTTTCAACCGCTATCTTCACATCAGGATACCTGCTCTCATAATGTCGCAGCGGCTTTCCGGCGTCCCGTGTCGATCCCGAGCATGCTCGAACCGCTGCGCGCCGGATGCTAGAGTTTCACAAATGGCCGTCACGCCGATGCACAAAGGTGATGCAGCGCCGGTTGCCGCGAGTCTCGCCGCACGGCTTATGATCCGCCGCGGCGAACATCGCGGTGCAACCGCAGGCCTTGCGCCCGGCCATGTGCAAGGCAATCTCGCGATCCTGCCGCAAAGCCTCGCCGCCGATTTCCTTCGCTTCTGCCAACTCAATCCGAAACCCTGCCCGCTGATCGGAAGCGCCGCGCCCGGCGACTGGCGCATTCCTGCGCTCGCCGCCGATCTCGACATTCGCACCGACCTGCCGCGCTATCGCGTATGGCGAAACGGCGAGTTGATCGCCGAACCGCACGACGTGCGCGAATTCTGGCGCGACGACCTGGTGAGCTTCGTCATCGGCTGTTCGTTTTCATTCGAGGAAGCGTTGATGGCGGACGGCATCGAAATGCGCCACATCACGCGCGGCTGCAACGTATCGATGTACCGGACGTCGATCGCGACCGCCGAAGCCGGACCGTTTCACGGGCCGATGGTGGTCTCGATGCGGCCGATGACGCCGGCCAACGCCATTCGCGCAATTCAGATCACCACCCGCTTTCCGTCCGTGCATGGCGCACCGGTGCATATCGGCAAGCCGGACATGATCGGCATCAAGGATCTGGCAAAGCCCGACTATGGCGACGCGCTGCCGATCGGCGCGGATGAAATCCCGGTGTTCTGGGCTTGCGGCGTGACGCCGCAATCGGTGATCGCGACGGTGAAGCCGGAATTCTGCATCACGCACTATCCGGGCAGCATGCGGGTGACGGACCGGCGGAATACCGAGTTCGCAATTATGTAATCAAGCTGCGTCCCTGCCTGCATCCTTGTCGAGCAACCCCGCTTCGATCAATGCCGCACGAATGCGCGCGATCTCCGCCCGATCGAGCTTGACCAGCGGCGGGCGCACCACCGCGCGCGGCAATTTACCGAGCAGCACGAGGGCTTCCTTCATGCGGTTGTGCATATCGACAAACGGATCGGCATAGAACACGCGCGCGGTCGGCTGGATGCGGTCGTTCAGCCGTTTGGCTTCGGCAAGATCGTTCGCTTGCACCGCGCGGAACAATTGCGCTTGCAGGTCCGCGATCACGCTGCCGGAGCCGGACAGCAGCCCGTTGCAGCCCAGCACCAGCGACGAAAACAGCCAAGAGCTGTGCGTCGTCAGCACGTTCACCGGCCGCGGCAGGTTTTGCAGCGTGCGGATGTGCCATTCGTGATGCGGCACATTGCCGACCCAGTCCTTGATGGCGCGGATGTTCGGCACTTCCTCGCACAG
>JBARCH010000230.1:0-9470 GCA_049793875.1 Pseudolabrys sp.
ATGTCCTTGGCGCGGCCGATCAGTTCGACGTAACCGCCTTCCGTCACGCGCGCGAGATCGCCGGTCCGAAAGAATCCGTCCGCGAACGATGCGACAGTGAATGCCGGATCGTCGAGATAGCCCAGCATGCCGAAAGGCGTGCGGATTTGCAGTTCGCCGGATTCAGCGATGCGAAAGTCCACACCTTCGGTCGCGCGGCCGATCGTACCGATGTCTTGCGGCTGCTCGGCGGGACCGGCGCAGAAGTCGCAGGAACCGGTTTCGGTCAGCCCGTAAAGGTCGATGACGGCAGGCGTGAAATCCATCATCGCGCGCGCAAGTTTCGGCGCGAGCACTTCGCCGCCCGTCAGCAGCAGCCGAAGGTTCGGCGCCGCCGGCGCAGATTCCGCCAGCAGCGCGCGGAACATCGACGGAACGCCGGCGAGAATGCTTGCCTGCGCGAGGCCTGTTCCAATCGTCTCGATCGTGAACTTCGGCACGAGCAAAAGCCGCGCGCCCTTCATCAGTGCAAGCAACGCGACCCAGATTCCGAAAATGAACGTGAGTTGCAGCGGCAGCAACACCACATCGTCCGGCCGGAATGCGAGCAGCCGATCGAGTGCGGCGAGTTTGCGGGCGAGCCGGCGATGGCCGATGACAACGCCCTTGGGCATGCCGGTGCTGCCGGACGTGAAGATGACAAGCGCGGCATCGCGCAGAAGCGGACGATGCGGCGGTAGCGCCTCCCCGCTCACATCGAGCTGGTCGCCGTCCACCGAAAACCGCGCATGGGTCAGCCCTTGCAGGCGTTCGAGCGTCGATGCGGCCGCCGAAACGTGAACCGGCACCGCGACGGCCCCCGCGCGCCAGATACCGAGCAGGCTGCCAAGGTCCGCTGGCCGGTTTCCGATACGAACGTGCACGGGTTCATCCGGCACGAGATGCCGATTTCTCAACACCCGTTCGACACGCTCCGCCAGCGCCGTTATTTCGGCGGGCGTTTGCATATCGCCGCCGGTGCTCTCGATCGCCCGTGCGCGCGGCGTCAATGCGCCGGTCAGGATATCCGCAAGCGCATTAGTCATGGCTTGCGCGGCGGAAAGCGCGCATCGCGCCACGCAAGCGCCGCTTTCAGGCCATCGCGCCGGGCGACGTCCATGAATTGCGCCTTGTCGGGCGATCCCGCCCCTTCGATTTCCAGATCGATGGCGAGCGCTTCTTCCAGCGCAGCGAGCATGTTGCGCGCTTCGAATGCGCGATTGATCGCGCGCTTGGTCTCCTTCACCAAATTCGGATCGACGGCCGCGATGTGACTGGCCATCGCCAGCGCCGTCTCGTCGAGTTCGCCCGATGCAACGACGCGGTTGATCATGCCGATCTCTCGCGCGCGCGCCGCCGGAATCCGGTCTTCGCCCGTGAAGATGATTTCCTTTGCGAACTTGGGGCCGACGACCCACGGCAGGATCATTGCAACGATGCCCGCGCCGAATTTCAGCTCCGGCTCACCGAAGAACGCATCGTCCGACGCGATCGTGATGTCGCAGGCCAGCGCAAGCTCGCACGCGCCCGCGAGGCATGGCCCACGCACAGCCGCAATCGTCGGACGCGGGAAATGCCAGAACCGCATGACGGTGTCGAAATCCTTGCGCAGGATCGGCGCCCACGCATCGGCGCCGGTGGGGCGGCGCTCCATCTGCTCCTTGAGGTCGAAGCCGGACGAAAAAGCGTTGCCCGCTCCGGTGACAATCAGCGCCCGGCAATCCTCGTCTTGCTCAAGCGCATCGAGCGCCGCGTTGATTTCGCCAAGCATGGTCTGGTTGAGCGCGTTCGCGCGCTCGGGACGCGCCAGCGTGAGGCGGGCGACGGAGCCGAGCTTCTCGATCTCGATTGTGGTGAAACGAGCGGCCATGCGATCCCCCGCGACATGCGAGCCCGGCACGGTATCGAATAGTGGGCGCGGCAGACCCAAACCGTACCATGCCGGACAATTGTTGCGGGGCCGAATTAACGATCGCTTAGGGATGCCGGCCGCGGGCGCACATACCGGGCCTTAAGGCTCCGCCGCTACATTTTGGCGGAAATTGCGCGCGGAACGAAGCAAACGTCCATGACGATCATCGAGACGGAGCGCTGGCAACGCGCGACGCACAGCCAGGACCTGCCGGCCGCGATCATGATCGCAGGGCTCGCCGTGCTTGCTGTCGCGCTGCATATCCTCACGCCTTTCAATCACGACGAAGCATGGTTCCTCGCCGGCGCAGCGCGGCTGCTCGATGGCGGACATTTCGGCAGCGACATCGTCGATGTGAATCCGCTCCCCGTCTGGTGGCTCAGCATCGTGCCGGTTTGGCTGGGACGCCAGATCGGCGCGCGCAGCGATATCGTTGCGACCGTCCTTACGGTGCTGACCGCCGTTCTGTCGCTTGTCGCAGCCGACCGGCTGATCGGACCAGCCAACTCCGCCGGGCGAACGCGTCGTGCGCTGCTTGCCGGCTTGGCAATAATTCTTCTGTTCGTCCCCGGCTACGACTTCGGGCAGCGCGAGCATCTGGCAGCGCTGCTGGCGCTGCCTTACGTCATGGCGCGCGGCCGGCGCATGGACAGTGCGAAAACTTCCGCCCTCTCCGGCGCTGTTATCGGAGTCGTCGCCTGCCTCGGCTTTTGTCTCAAGCCTTACCTGCTGCTGGTACCGGTCGCGCTTGAAATCTGGCTGTTGGTGCGAACACGGAAATTATTCATCTGGCTCGGCCCCGAAACGATCGCGCTGGCCATCACAGGATTGATTTTGGCGGCGCTGACGCTCTTTTACAGGCCCACCTATTTCGAACGTACGGTGCCGGAAGCGCTGTTGGGTTATTGGGTGCTTCACGGGACGCTGGCCGGAGTCATGCACACCGCGACCGTCGTGCTGGCGCCTACGGCTGCGCTGGCGTTACTCGGATATTTAACGCGCCGCCGAGACGAACGAATCCCCGCCCTTGCTCAAGCTTTCGCGGTTGCCGGCGCTGCAAGCCTTGTCGTCGCGTTGGTGCAAATGACGCCGTGGTCCTATCATTTCCTGCCCAGCGTTATCTTCTTCGATCTTGCCGCCGTCATTCTCCTAGTCGCAGGAACCCCGCGCGCGGACCTGCACACGATACGGCGCGCCGCCTTTGCGATTCTGATCGTCGTGGGCTTTTCAAACTCGGCAACTGAGGCAGCACAAACCTTCGCAGGCGACGACACCGGAGGCCGTGTCGCGCGACTCGCAGCGATCTTCCGCGCCAATCCGGGGCCGAACAAGACGGTCATCGCGCTCCTGAATTCGCCGCGCGACGTATTGCCGGCGGTGATTGCATCCGGCGTGAAATGGGGGTTGCCGTTCTGCGGCAATTTTCTGCTGTCGGCTGCCGTGCGTGCCGATGAAGCGCCCGCCGCCAAGCGGCCGGCGATACGGGAAGCGGGCATGGCCGAGGTCGAGATGATTCTCGCCGCGGCCCGCGCAAACAAGCCGGGAGTTATCGTCATTGATACCGGCGATCACATGCTGGGCTTCGGCGGCCGAAAATTCGACTACGTCGAATGGCTCAATGCGCACAGCGACTTTGCAAACGTCTTGCGGCACTACCGCGAAGCCGATCCGATCGGTCCGTTCCGGATATTCGTCAGGATTTGACCGATCGGGTGAATGGTGGGCGCGACAGGGATCGAACCTGTGACCCCTACCATGTCAAGGTAGTGCTCTTCCGCTGAGCTACGCGCCCTTTAAGTGATTTGGTCTTATCGGCTCCAAACCGGCGAGGCAAGCGACCCGGAAGGGCTCACGCCGCCGCCAGCATCTTCTGCACTTCGTTGACCAGTTCGCGCAGATGGATGGGTTTGGACAGAACCTTGGCCTGCTTGGGCGCGTTGGAGTCGGCATTGAGCGCGACGGCCGCAAAGCCGGTGATGAACATGATCTTGATATCGGGGTCGAGTTCGGCGGCGCGCCGCGCCAGTTCGATACCATCCATTTCCGGCATCACGATATCGGTCAGGAGCAGCGAAAAAGGTTCCTCCCGCAACCGTTGATACGCCGAGAGGCCGTTGTCGTAGGAGGTGACGTCGAAACCCGCATTTTGCAGCGCCTTGACGAGAAAGCGCCGCATATCCGTGTCGTCTTCAGCCAGCAGAATTTTCGACATTGCTTTTGGACCCCTGGGACGGCGTTGGGGCCGGCCACGCCGCCCATAAGCCTTATGCCCGGTAAATATCGAGTGAACCGAAAGCATGGCTTGGCTTTGCCAGCTCCCACATAGACAATAGATCGTACAGAACGTCGTCCCGCGCCAATAACGCCAGCCGTTTGTGACCCATGAGTGAAATCCGCGACGAACTTGACCCGCCTTTCGAGATCCTGGAACCGGCCCACCTGACCGGTCCGGTCGTGTTCAACTCGCCCCACAGCGGCTCGACCTACCCCCACGAATTCCTCGTCAGTTCCAGGCTCGACATCACGACGCTGCGGCGATCCGAGGACAGCTTCGTCGATGAACTCGTCTCCGGTGTTGTGGAGCACGGCTATCCCCTGATGCGCGCGCACTTCCCCCGCTGCTTTGTGGACGTGAACCGCGAGCCCTATGAGCTCGATCCGCGCATGTTCGAGGGGCGGCTGCCATCCTTCGCCAACACCCGTTCGATGCGGGTCGCCGGCGGCCTGGGCACGGTGGCGCGCGTGGTCGGCGATGCGCAGGAGATCTACGAACATCGCATCCCCATCGACGATGCGCTTCGGCGGATCGAAAGCCTCTACAAGCCCTACCACCGGGCCTTGCGACGGCTGTTCACGCGCCTGCACCGCGACCACGGCGCGGCCGTGCTGGTCGATTGCCATTCGATGCCATCGACTGCCGGTCAGAAAGACGACCGTCCACGGCCCGAATTCGTACTGGGCGACCGCTACGGGACGAGCTGTGTCGGGGTGGTGGCTGAGACCGTCGAGACGACGCTCCGCTCGCTCGGCTATACGGTGAGCCGCAACAAGCCCTATGCCGGCGGCTTCATCACCGAGCATTACGGCAATCCCGCCGCAGGCCTGCACGCCATCCAGCTTGAGATCAATCGGGCGCTCTACATGGACGAGCAGTGCTATGCGCGCGCCGCAGGCTTCGACCAGCTTTCAGCCGACCTGGAAGTGCTGGCTGACCGCCTTGGCGAGATTCCACCCGAGGAGCTGCGGCCTTACCGCGCTGCCGCCGAATAGCTTCAAAACAAAAAAAGGGCCGCTCGCGTGTGCAAGCGGCCCAAGTCTAGGGAGGAAACGCCCAAGGAGGGCAACGATAGCTCTCGCTACCGCATTGCGGTAATTTACACCGCGACGCACAAAATGCAAGACTAAGAGCCCGAAATCCCATGCAAAAACCGCATAGCTAGGTGCCAAATCGTCGGGGGTCGCAAGGCGTTTCCTTGCCCGCTACGCCCAATTTGGCCTCTCGCCCGCGGCTTGCCTGGACCTCCTCGCTCCGATAGGCCGGATCGCCAGACAGGCAGACAAGACCGCAACGTGACGCCAACATGACGGCAATCGATTTCGCAACTTTCGTCGATCAACTCGCGACCGCATCGGGCGAGACCATTTTGCCGTTCTTCCGCACCGCGCTCGCGGTCGAGAACAAGAAGCCCGGCGGCTTCGACCCGGTCACCGACGCCGACCGCGCGGCCGAAAACACGATGCGCAGCCTGATCCGCCGCAGCTTTCCCGATCATGGCATTCTCGGCGAGGAGTATGGCGAGGAGCACACGGATGCCGAATATGTCTGGGTGCTCGACCCAATTGACGGCACCAAATCCTTCATTGCCGGCCTGCCCGCCTGGGGCACGCTGATCGGTTTGATGCGTTTCGGCGAACCAGTGTTCGGCATGATGCACCAGCCGTTCACGCGCGAGCGTTTCTCGGGTGACAGTGGCGCCGCGCGCTATCGCGGCCCGGTGGGAGACCGCGAATTGCACGTGCGCGCCTGCGGCGGCCTTGGTGACGCGCTTATCTCGACCACCAGCCCGCTACTGATGAACGATGCCGACCGCGCAACATTCACCCGCGTCGAAAAACAGGCGAAACTCTCACGTTACGGCGGCGACTGCTACGCCTACTGCATGCTCGCGGCCGGGCAAATCGACCTGGTGATCGAGACCGAGATCAAGCCGTACGACATCGTGCCGCTCATTCCGATCATCGCCGGCGCCGGCGGCATCATCACGACGTGGGAAAACGGGCCGGCGCAAAGCGGCGGCCGTGTTGTCGCGGCCGGGGACAGGCGCGTGCACGCGGCAGCGCTGGAGATTCTGTCGAAGTAGCCTGGAACTCTCCGCCATCAATACAGCGGCGTGCCGGGCACGAAGGCGTCGAACGCGGCCCAGAATTGCCGGCGGTAATGATCCTGCTCCTGCAGGATCTCGTGACGCGCACCGGCAAGGATGATGTGCGATCCGGCGAGCAGATTTGTTCCAAAATTTTCTGTCGCCGGTGTCAAGACGACCTCGTCGCGGCCGGCTGCAACCATCAAAATCGGCTGACGGATGCTGCCGGCGTAGCCCGGCACGGTGAATCGCTGCATGGCACGCAGCGCGGAGTCGGCCCAGGCGATCGTGGGCGGCCCGAGCGCAAGCTTCGGCTCGGCTTCCAGCACTGCCGCGTTGCGCGCGAAACGCACCGGATCGGACGTGAAGACATTCCCGATGAAATTCCGGGTGCCGGTTACACGTTGATCGGCGCCCGGCAAATAAGCCGATCCGCGTCCGATCAAGCGCATGAAACGCGCAACCGGTGCCGCCAGCATTCCGAATCTGCCGAGAGGCAGGCCGATCATCGGTGCGCTGAGCGTGATGCGATCGAACCAGCGGCGTCCGTCATAACTGGCACGGATTATCACCGCGGCACCCATCGAATGCGCCAGCGCGAACATCGGCGGCGGACAATCCGGCAGAACGACCTGCTCCATGAACGTGTCGAGATCGACGCTATAGTCGTTGAAGGAGCGCACATAACCTTTGTTGCGGTCGGCGAGCGGACGATCCGACAGACCTTGTCCACGCCAGTCGAACGTCGCGACGGCGAAGCCGCGCGCACGCAAATCGCGCACGGTCTCAAAATATTTCTCGATGTATTCGGCACGACCCTGCAGCAGCACGACCGTGCCCTTGCGCCCGGGCGGCGGTTCCCAACGTGCGAAACGCAAATTGACCCCGTCAGGGGTTTTGATTGCGCCGGTGACCACATGGTCTGGCGCCGGATTGGCGGGGATCGAGATAAGGTCCATAGGGAAAATTTGAGCCAGTGCGCGGCGGGCAAGGCCTTATAGCAGGGCGGCGGGCGGGCTCAATTCCGGCGAGCGTGTCCCGGCCTAAGTATCTGATATTAAATATCTTCGCCGCCCCTTGACGATAAAAATCGCCGTTCCCATATCTGTTGTGCGCAGGCCAATCGTGGCTGCGCACGGGTACTCGGTCTGGCCAGATGGCGGACCGCCCGCATGTCGCTCAACAGGAGGATATGCCATGCGTACATTCGATCTTGCTCCCCTCTATCGTTCCACCGTCGGTTTTGACCGGCTGTTTTCGATGCTGGATGGCTTCGAGGCCACCCCGGGCTACCCGCCCTACAACATCGAACGCACCGGCGAGAACGATTACCGCATCAGCGTCGCGGTCGCCGGTTTCGGCGAAAACGAACTTTCGCTTGAGGCGAAAGAGAACACGCTGACGATCAAGGGCGAAAAGCAGGCCACGGAACAGAACAACGGCGAAGTTCTCTATCAGGGCATCGCCGCGCGCGCCTTTGAGCGCGTCTTCCAGCTTGCCGATTACGTCCAGGTCAAGGGCGCGGCGCTCGAGAACGGGCTGCTGCACGTCGATCTCGTCCGCGAGATCCCGGAGGCCAAGAAGCCGCGGTCAATTCCGATCGGCAACGGCAAGGCTGAGGCGAAAGCCCAGGTGCTCGAAGCCAAAGCTGCGTAATTTGGCTGCGTAATTTGGCTGCGTGATCTGGCGGCCTGACGATCCGCCGACGAAAGAGGGAGCGCCCCGGTCACCGGGGCGCTTTCATTTTGCGCTGTCGCCACTCGGGCTGCAGCAATTCTACTGGCCGCGCGGAATCTCGATCTGGCGAACCGTGCGACGCGGCTGTTCTTGCACAGGCGCGGCATCGGAACCGGCCGGCGGAATCGGCGCGGCCATCTGCTCATCATGCGCCTTGAATCTTTCGGTCATCGATCCCCAACGCGGCGTCGGCTTGACCGGTGTCGGCCCATCGTTCAGCGGCGACTCGACGCGTGACGCGCGTTGCGGCTCGACTGGCGGCGCCGTGTTGAAGCGCCGGTGCCGCTGTTCCCACGACTGCGGCGGCTCGCTCGCATGACGCGGCGACAAGGGTGCTTCCGCACTTCCGGCCGGACCGTAGGTTTCATCATCGCCCAGGCGATAGTGTGCCGAGGCGTTGCTTTCGTAACCGGGCTGCACGCCGGTGCGCGGCTCCGGGTTTTGCGGAACGTGGATGATACGCGGCCCATTATCGTAATGCGGTGTATAAACACCGGTGAGCGCATTCGCCGGAACGACCGAAAGGACGTCGCCAAATTGCGCGTCGGCCACCACCCGCATTTCGTTGCCGGTCGGATCGGTTGCGTGCAGCACGTAATATTGCCCGCGCCGCTGTGGCTGCGACGTCGGGCTAAGGCCCATGCCACGAACGGTCGTCACGATCTCGTTTGGCGGCAAGGCATCCGCGTGCACGGTCTGCTCGCCGAACAGCCACGGCAGCATCGCCGTGAGCGCTATCAGGATGACAGCCAGAACTATTTTCTTTTGCACGACTGCTTGCCCCGACCGCGGCGCGTCTATCGCCGCGCGATGTAGCGGATGACGTTATCGGCCGAGATTTGTCCCGGACCGAGCGAGAGCAGCACGAGTAAAATCGATGCCCAATAAATGTGCGCCGTCCACAGCGCTTCCGGCATGACATAAATCTGGATGACTGCCGTCACGATCAGCAGGCCGAAGGCGGCCATGCGCGTGCCGAAGCCGAGCACGAGACAGATCGGCAAGGCGAATTCCGCGTAGCTGAGAAGATAAGCGCCAACCTCCGGCGACATTGGTACGCCGGCATATTTGGTCGCAAACGCGTTGAACGTGTCGAGCCTCGGGTGCAGCGGCAGTATCACCGACAATTCGATATCGCGGACGTTGAGCGGCACCCGCGGCCCGTCGATGCGGGTCTGACCGTCGAAAAAGAAGAGCCGCGCCATCAGAAGACGCAGGCCGAGGCCGACAAGCGCGTAAGGAATGAAGGAGCAAGCCGACACAAAGCTGTCGACCATGCGGCTGATGAGGAAGCGCGAACGCGGATGCATCGCGCGGCGCGCCGCTTTGGCGGCTTTCTTTCTGCTTTTGGCGAGCGCGGCCTCCACGGCCGCGTAGCGGCGCGGAATCGGGAGCGGCGTAGCGAGGCCGGCGGCAACCGGCGGTGGCACCAGCGAGGC
>JBARCH010000231.1:0-3647 GCA_049793875.1 Pseudolabrys sp.
GGCGGCTAACACGCGCCTAGCTTGCTGGCGAGAATGGCGCTTTCTATCGTGAGGCACGGAATTCCCGCGATGATCGGAAAAGCATGTCCATCGTCGGGAGAAAACAAGCAGTCCGCGCGCTCGATCAGCTTTTCTCCACCTACCGGCGAAATGAAAGATGGCTCTGCCTTCGCCGCTTCACCCGATTTTTCGACGACGATCAGGGCCGCCTCATTGAGCGGGTTGGAATTGTGCGGCCACCGCTCCAGCCTTTTCGCCGGATAGCCGAGCCGCTTCAATGTCCCCGGGAGATCGCGCACGTAACCGAGGCGATCCATGCGCGCGCGGGCTTCGGCCGAGGCCAGTTCGTAGCTCGGCTCGACGATGACCAGATAGCGCGCCGCCACCCGCAACAGTTCGGAAAGTATCTCGGCCTCGCGGCCGCGGTTCGGCTCGACCGCATGAACGGTCACGACGACGTCGACGGACGCGGACGCAAGCGGGATCTTTTCGAGGTCAGCGGTGAACAACCGGACGTCAGGCCAGCCGTTTTCCCTGAGATGTTTCCCGGCAAACAGCAGCCGCGACAGCGACAGGTCGAAGCCGAGAATGCGTGCGGGTGGCGCCCGCATATGGCTAAGGATTGGCGCCAGCGAGGTCCCTTCCCCGGTACCGGCTTCAAGCAGGCTGTGGGGCGCCAACTCATCGAGCAGCGCGCCAAGCGTTTCGCCCAGCTTTTCCTTTAGCGTGCGCGCGCCGGGATTGTTGAGATAGTCGATATAGGAGCCCGCCTGCGCATCATAGGAATAGAGGATCGCGGTCGGCGAGATATGATCGCCTCTCTCCTGCGACTGGATCCAGTTGACAACGTTCTCACCCCGCGCAAGCAAGGCGCCGATTTCACGAGCGTCGTATTTTGTCACGTCGATACCGGATTTGTTGCTGACACTGTTTGATTGACGTTATGAGGCGGCGCGAACCGAGAAAATCGGGCGGATGACCTGATTGCCGAGACGGCGCTCGACATCGCCGCGGTCGAGCGCCTTGCGCAAGGTGTCAAGCGCATGATCGTACGCCTTCAGGACATGCGCGATGTCAGCAGGACTGTGCGCGAAGCAGATATTATGGCTGGCGTTGATCAGCACACCCGCGGCGATCATCTCTCGCAAAAATAACGTCTTGATCGCTTCTTTCGAAGCCCTGGCATGGTCCTTGTACGTCAGAAGCGCCCAGGGCGCCGCACCGGTGAGTCCGATGACATCGCCGAGTTCAAGCGCGGCGATGCGTGCGCGCACTTGCGCCATCAGATCGGCGCCGACCGTCCACAGCCGGTCCGTAACTTTTTCCCGCTCGAGCTTGTCAATGGTGGCAATCGCCGCCGCCAGCGACAGAGCCTCGCCACCGAAGGTGCCCGAAAAGAAAATGTCTTCCATCAGCCGCATGATGTCGGCGCGGCCGGTCACCGCGGAAATCGGCATGCCGTTGCCCATTGCCTTGCCGAAACAGGCGAGGTCCGGCGTAACGCCGTAGCGAGCCTGCGCGCCGCCGATCGACCAGCGGAAGCCGGTAATGATTTCGTCGAAGATCAAGAGAGCGCCGTGACGAGCGGCAAGTTCCTTCAATTGCTGAAAATAGCCGGGCGGCGGCTCCGATGTGTTCATCGGCTCGAGGATGATGGCCGCGAATTCATCCGGATGTTTTTTGAGCAGCGCTTCGATGGCATTGAGGTCGCCGTAAGGCGCCAGATGCGAGAGCGCCGATACTGCGGCAGGAACACCCAGATTGCGCGTCGTCGCGCCGATATACCAATCCTGCCAGCCGTGGTAGCCGAGCATGATGAGGCGGTCGCGCTTGGTCGCCGCACGCGCAAGGCGAATGGCGGCCGAGGTTACATCCGTCCCGTTCTTGCCGAAGCGGACCATCTCGGCACAAGGGATGTGTTTGACCAGCCGCTCGGCCAATTCCAATTCCAGCGTGGTCGCCAGGCTGAAGCTGATCCCGCGATTGAGCTGGCGGCGAATGGCGAGATCGACGTCGGGATCACGATAGCCGAGCACGTTCGGCAACAGCGCGCTCACGAGGTCGACATATTGATTGCCATCGACGTCGTAGGCCTTGCCGCCATCGCCGTGGGTAAGAAAGAGCGGCGCCGCCCCTGGCGGGAATTGCAGCCGGCTCTTGGAAAAAGTCTGCGAGGCCAATGGGATAACGCGCTCGGCACGCTCGATCAATTCTTGCGAACGAGCGTAACTGCGGCCGAGATCGAGTGCCTCGGCGGCAGCGCTGGCCACAAGACCGGCGTTGCGATCTTCATTTTGATTGAGTGCGCGAAGTTGCGGCTCGCGGTCGAGCACAGCAAGCACTTCAAGATAAGACGGCGCCCGATCGGCCGGCAGGCGCGCAGCAAGCGCGGTCAGCAATTCCAGATCGCCGGGCGTATCCAGTGTCCAGCGCTCGGCGGCGAGCGCCGGCAGCGGACAAATCAGCGTCTCGGCACTAAAGCGATGACGGTTGTTGCGGATGAACGGCGTGACGTGTTCGCGGTCGCTCGCGCGCGTCGCCTCGCGCGCTGCGGTAAACAGAGCCTCCGCTGTGACCACCTCGCAATCGAGACCGTCCGGCCAGGTCGGCGGGTCGATATTGCTGGCGTAGTCGGCACCGGTCACCGCGCGCAGGCGGACAGTCTGCGCGATGACGGCGGGATCGAGCAGCGGACAATCCGCGGTCAAGCGGATCACGACGTTCGCGCCGCTCGCCCGCGCTGCGCCAGCGTAGCGATCGAGCACGTCGCTTTCCGAACCGCGGTGCATCGCGATGCCGTTGGCCTTGCACCAATCGGCGATCGCGTCGTCCGATTTGGCGTCGGATGTAGCCACCCAAACCTCGTCGACACCGAGCGCCGCGCGCGCGGCACGCACGGACCAGGCGAGCACCGGTTTGCCGCCGAGATCGGTCAGCACCTTGCCGGGCAGCCGCGAGGAGCCCATGCGGGCTTGAATAATGGCGACGGTTTTCATGTCGGATGCAGCCTATTCCACGAGATCCCAGGAAAGCGCGGTGCCGCGCTTGAGCTTGTGCCGCGCCTTGCGGCCGATCACCTTGTCCAGTTCGCGCGGCGCAAGACCGTAGCCCGGACGAATGATGCGCACGTTCTGCGCCGTGAACTCCTCGCCGGCGCCGACGTCCTGCACGACATAGATCGAACGGCGGAATACCTTGCTGCCGGCTTCCACGTCGGAGCGTCCCGGCGCCCCATTGCCGAGCGCGGCGAAAGCGGTCTTCGCCCCCAGCACAAGCGCGCGCAGATCGTTCGGCTCCATCGAGAACGCACTGTCAGGTCCGCCATCGGCGCGACGCAGCGTAAAATGCTTTTCGATCAGACAGGCCCCGAAAGCGATCGAGGCCACCGAGACGTCGGTACCTAACGTATGGTCCGAAAGCCCGACCGGACAATCGAACTGTTTCGCGAGTTCGGGAATGCGGCGCAGGTTGGATTGCTCCGGCGGCGTCGGATAGCCACTGATGCAATGAAGCAGGATCAATTCGCGTCCGCCGGCGGCGCGGAAGGTGTCGACCGATTCCGAGATTTCCTCCAGCGTCGCCATCCCGGTCGACATGATGACCGGCTTGCCCGTCGCAGCGATGCGGCGCACGAGCGGCAAGTCGAT
>JBARCH010000232.1:0-6834 GCA_049793875.1 Pseudolabrys sp.
CGGCGCGCGGCGTTGATCAGGCCGCGCAGCATGAAGCCGCGCACGACGTCGCGGCGATATTCCTGCCGCGTGCGCGAGGCGACCACCGCGACCGGCATCTCCGCCGCATGCTCCAGACGTTCCGCGCTGAGCGAGCCGCCACGCAGAAATTTTTCCACCTCGGCGAGGCGCAGCGGCAGCGGCCCGACGCCACCGATGGCGATCCGCACATCGTCGAGGCGGCGGCCGGTGGCATCGAGCTTGATCAGAACGGCGAGGCAAACGATCGAGATCACCAGCGAGCGGCGGTGGCCGACTTTCTCGAAACTGCCGCCATAGCCGGGCAGCGCGGTACAGGCGAAGCCGGTGAGCAGTTCGCCATCGGCAAGCATGGTCTTGTTCGGGCCGGTCACGAAATCGTGCAGCGGCAACGTTCGCATGCCGCGTGCCGACGCCAATTCGACGGTCGCGTCATGCACCAGCAGGCAGGGCGTAGCATCGGCAGCAGGCGAGGCGTTGACGATGTTGCCGCCGATCGTGGCTTGCGCACGGATCTGGTCGTCGGCAAACCACACCGCGCAGCGCGGCATGCAAGGCAGCGCGCGCGCAAGCGACGGATCGTCAAGAAAGCGCTGGATCGGCGTGGCGGCGCCGATGCGCACGCGGCTGTCGTTGACCGAGAGTTCGCGCAGCTCGGGGACCTTCGAAATGTCGATCAGGACCGGAATGTTGACATTGCCGGCGCGGCCGTCGCGCGCCCACGGCAGCGTGTCGGTTGCACCCGCGACGACGCGATAACGGCCGCTGTGGCGCGCCATCGTGGCGAACGCCTCATCGAGCGTACCCGGCGTGATGTATTCGTCGCAGGTGAGCATTACACCTTCCCAAACTCATTCGTGTCATCGTCCGCGAAAGCGGGCGATCCGGTAATCACCGCCGCACGCGAGCCGTGACGGCACGGCGCACCGGGTTCCCCGCTTTTCGCGGCGGACGACGGCGTCAACTACTCCGCGGCTTCCTTCTGCACCGCGTCCATTCGCGCCTTCACCACGACCTTGATCGCATCGTCCACGCGATCCTTGGCATAGCGGATCGCCGTCGGCAGATCGTCGAGCGGGAAGGTATGTGTATGAATCTTTGTGGCGTCGAAGCGCTTCTGCTGCATGAAGGCTTCGGCGCGGTGCGTCGCGCTCTTGCCCTCGCCGCGGATGCCGTAGACGTAGATGTTGTTGCGCACGATATGCGCGACATCGACCGGCACTTCCTCATGCGCGAAGGCCGCGAGGCAGACCTTGCCGCCGCGATTGACCATGCGCACCGCGTCGTTGACGGCACTCGTCGCCGCCGAACATTCGACCACGTAATCGACACCCTTGCCACCGTTGAGCTTCTTCACTTCGGCAACGACGTCCGGCGTCCTGCGGATGTTGACGACGTGATCGGCGCCCAGTTCGAGGCCGATTTTCAGGCGATTGTCGCGCGTGCCGGTGAGGATCACCGGTTGGGCGCCGAGCGCTTTCGCCACCGCGACGCCGAGCAAGCCGATCGGTCCGGGTCCGGTAACGACCACGCTCTCGCCGGCAACGAGGCCGCCGAGTTCGGTGAGGCCGTACATGGCGGTGCCGGCGGTGACGACCAGCGTCGCCTCTTCGTCCGACATCTCGTCGTTGATGGGGATCAGCGTATTGATGTTGTTGACCTGGTATTCGCAGAAACCGCCGTCGGTGGTGAAACCGTTGGCGCGATGGCCCTTGTCGACATCGCCGTAATTGAGGCCGTAGTTGTGGCACGACGTGTACATGCCTTCGCGGCAGCGCTTGCATTGGCCGCAGCCGGCGTGGATTTCCACCGTAACGCGCTGTCCGATCTTGTATTCGTCGACGCCGGGGCCGAGCGCAGCCACCGTGCCCATGTATTCGTGGCCGGGCGTGAAGTTCTTGTTGAACGGCATGCCGCCCTGGATCGAGGCCGGCGGGCCGTGATAGATGATCTCCAGATCGGTGGCGCAGATCGCGACCGCGTCGATCCGCACCAGGACCTCGGCCTTTTTCGGCACGGGTATGGCTTTCTCGATCAGCTTGAGTTCACCCGGATCGCCGAGCACCCAGGCCCGTTGCTTGTCCGGAATCGGAAAGTCCTTGCTGATCTTCACACCGGCTGGCGCGTACATGATTCCTCCAATGCAATATGTGCAGGCGTCAAACGGCGACGGCTTGCTGCCGGTCGCCGGGCTGCGCACCCGGTCCACCAAATTCCGCCGAAAGCGCGCGCGTGGCGGCAGTAATTTCGTCGCGCATGAGGGCGATGTGCTCGTCGCTCGCACGCATGCTCGGTGTCGAAGCGCTGATGGCGCCGATCACGGTACCCGCCTGATCGCGGATGGCGGCGCCGACGCAGATGACACCTTGCAGGAATTCCTCGCGGTCGACGGCATAGCCGGTACGCCGCACGGTGCGGAGCGCTTCGACCAGCTCCGGGAATTCCGTGATCGTATTGTCGGTGAAGCGCTTCATGCCGTGAACAAGGATGCGGCGCATCTCGTCCTCGGGCAGCCAGGCCAGCATGGCCTTGCCGAGCGCGGTCGCATGCGGCGCCTCGATCTTGCCGGTGTTGCCGGTATCGACGCGCACGACATGGCGCGCCTCGCGCACCGCCAGCGTGACGACGGCATCGCCCTGCAAGGCAGCGAGATGCACGGTTTCGCCGGTGACGCGGTTGACCGTCTCAAGATAAGGCTGTGCGCGGCGCGGCAGATCGACCTGCAGACAGGCGTGGCCGAGATAAAGAATGCGGCTGCCCAGGGCGTAAAGGCGCTTGCCGGTCACTTTGGTGACGAAGCCGCGCTTGATGAGCGTCGCGAGCAAATGGTGGCAGGTCGAGATATTGAGGTTCGTGCGCGTGGCAAGTTCGGTGAGCGTCGCCTCGCCGCCCATCTCCGCGATAGTCTCGACAAGAAGCAGCGCCCGATCGACGGACTGAATGCTGTTTCGCTCCGCGCCGCCGCGTACCGCCAGCGGGTGACCTTCGACTCCCGGTCCGGGAAGAACTGTTGCGCCCATGGTTTCGCCTCACTTCCTTCGGCGCCAAGGGAAGTGGGACAGGGGGTCTGAGTCAAGATTATTTTCGGCATAGCGAATATGACTTTCATAACCTGAAATCGATATTCGCGCGCGACGGCCGGAAAGCCGATAAATCAATGGGTTATGGAAATACGCCTCAGGCCAGCCCCAGCTCGATTTCCAGAGCCCCGCAGAGCATCTGGCCGAGCGTGATGTGCATTTCCTGGATGCGGGCGGTGGTATCGGAGGGGACGACCAGCAGGTGATCGGCGTTGCCGGCGAGATCGCCGCCGCCCTTTCCGCTGAAGGCCGCGGTGACCAGTCCCATGCCTTTGGCCTGACGCAACGCGGCCAGCACGTTCGGGCTTTTGCCCGAGGTCGAGATCGCGATGGCGATGTCGCCCTGCTTGCCGAGCGCCTCGATCTGACGGGCGAATATCTGCTCGAAGCCGAGATCGTTGCCCGCCGCCGTGAGCGCAGAAGTGTCGGTGGTCAGCGCGATGGCGGCGATGGCCGCGCGGTTTTTCCTGTAACGGATGGTCAGTTCGGTCGCGAGGTGTTGGGCATCGGCGGCGCTCCCGCCGTTACCGAAGAACATCAGCTTGCCGCCGCCACGGATCGATTTCACGCATGCCGCGGTCAGGTCGTCAAAGGCGCGCGCGAGCGCAGCCTCGGTGCGCCGGGCAACGTCGTGATGTTCCGCAAATTCAGACTTGAAAAATGCTCCGACGTCCACGGTAACTCCTAATTTCACTGGCACATGATCTATGCCGCCTCGCCGCGAAATTCCGGCATCGCGTCGCGCAACACATTGTAGATCGCCGTGCGCTCGTTGCGGCTGAGGCCCTGCTCCAGCATCGCGAGCCAGGCGCGAATTGTTTCCAGCGACGGCTGTACCGTCTTGGCAGCGACGATGCCGGGGATTCCGACCTCCGCCGTTTCCTCCTCGCGCGAGAACAAAATCTCGTGCAGCCGCTCGCCCGGGCGAATGCCGCTGAACACGATGTTGATATCGCGGCCGGGCTCCAGACCGCTGAGCCGGATCATGCGTTCGGCAAGATCGACGATCTTCACCGGCTGCCCCATGTTGAGCACGTAAACCGATACGTCGCTGCGGTTCGGCGCCAGCGCATGCGTGGCCGATGTGATGACGAGATCGCATGCCTCGCGGATGGTCATGAAGTAACGCACCATATCCGGATGCGTGACGGTAACCGGCCCGCCGGCTTCAATCTGCGCCTTGAATTTCGGCACCACCGAACCGTTCGAGGCCAGCACGTTCCCGAAACGCACCGAAATCAGGCGCATAGGCTGCTTGCCGTTGCCGCGATGGGCGAAATCGCTGTCGAGCGCCTGGCAATACATCTCCGCCAGCCGCTTGGTGGCGCCAAGCACCGAGACGGGTTCGATCGCCTTGTCGGTCGAGATCATCACCATCGCCGATACACCGGCCGCCGCCGCCGCATCGGCAACATTGACCGAGCCGAACACGTTGGTCTTGATCCCCTCGCCCCAGTCTCGCTCCAGTATCGGCACATGCTTGAGCGCGGCAGCGTGGAAGACCGTATCCGGCTTGAATTCGCCGATCAGGTTCAGCATGCGCGCGCGATCGCGCACATCGGCGATCCGTCCGCTGAGTTCCGCCGATTCCTGCTTCGCGCGCAAGGCTTCCATCACCGCATGCAGCGCCGGCTCGGAATTTTCGATCACCAGCAGCCGCGATGCGCCGAATGTGACGATACGATCACAAATTTCAGAGCCGATGGAGCCGCCGCCGCCGGTAACAACGACGGCCTTGCCGTTCACGAATTGCTCAAGCCGCCGATAATCGATCTTCACGCTCGGCCGCAGCAACAAATCCTCGACCGCCACAGGCGCAAGCCGCACGGTGTCGCCGCCGGAATCGAGCGACGGCAATTGACTCAGCGCCAGTCCGAGGCGCTTGGCGCGCATCAGGAGCGCTTCCGGCCGCGCCTCCGGCGACAAAGCCGACGGCACCAGCACAAGGCGGGTCACGCGCGTCCCGCGCGCGGCAAGGTCGCCGACCACACGCTCGAGGTCGTCGATGTCGCCCAGCACCGGAATATCGCGGATGGCCTGCCCGCGGTCGGCCGGCGAGGACGACAAAATACCGACCGGCCATATTTTTTTTACGGCCCCGCTCTCGATCGAACGCAGCAGCACTTCGGCATCCGCGGCACGACCGACCACCAGCGTCGGCGTCGCATCGGCGATTTTCACGCGCTGAATAGTGCGCGCGTAATGAAAATAACGATAGGCGACGCGCGAGCCGCCGAGGAGGAACATCTGCAAAAACCAGTAAAGCAGGATGGTGATTTTGCCGAAAAAGAAATGGCCGTAAACGTTCGGCGCCAGCAGCACGTAGTCGAGCGCAAGAAGGGAAATGGCCAGAAAGGTCGTCGCACGGAAGATATTGTAGAGATCCGGGATCGACGTGAAGCGCCACTTATTCGCGTGCAGCCGGAAGACATAGAAAACAACGCCGGCGTAGATCACGAATGCCGGCAGGAATAATTCAAGCCCGTGAACGCGCACCGCCAGGCCTGCATCCTCGAAACGCATGTAGAACGTGAGCACGATCGCAGCCGCCGCGGCGACGACATCGTGGGCCACGATGAGGAACTGGCGCGGCGTGAGCTTGAAAAACCGCTTCAACTCCAGCCCTCGCTGTAGACCGGCATGACGATGGCGAACTCATTCATGTTCAGTAAATGACGTTGGCGTTCTGCAGGAATCCCCAAACGTCGACGACCGGCTTTTTCTGAAAGTCCATATCCTTGTAGGTCGAGTGGGGCGTGCACAGGATAAGGATATCGCTGCGTTCGATGACTTCATCGAGCGGCAGCAGTGCCGGATCGGCGGCTACGAATGGGTCGGTAGTGAGGACTTCGCGTGCGCAGGTGACCAGAGCATTCTTCATTTTGTAGCTCAACGATGCCCGCGTGTCGTCGATCTCGGCCTTGAACGCCATGCCGAGCAATCCGACCGTCATATTGGAAAGATCGAAACCGCGCCGCAGGTCATCCACAAGCTGAAGCACCAATCCTTCATTGACCTGCATCGCCGCATGACCGATGCCGAATTGATTGCGCGCATAGGCGGCAAGCTGCATCGTATCCTTGAATAGGCAAGGCCCGGCCGCGAAACCCGGTCCGGGGAAATTTTTGGCACGCGGATAGTTATGTTTCATCGCCTGCATGATCGACCGATAGTCGGCGCCGGCCGACTTGGCGATCATGTAGAACTGGTTGGTCGCTGCAAATTCGATATAGCGATAGGCATTGGCAAACAGCTTGGCAAATTCCGCCTCGAGCGGCCGTATGACAACAAGCTCCGGTGAAATCTTCTGGAACAGGGCCGCGGCTTCCTGTTCGGCCTCCGGCGTGGTGCCGCTTACGATTTGCGGCATTTCGCGCAGTTCCTTGACGCCGTAACCTTGCACGACGCGTTCCGGACAGAATGCAATCTTCAGCTTGCGGCCGAGACGCTTGAGATAATCGTCGAGCCAGGTCGTGGTGCCGGGATAGACGGTCGAACGCAGCACCAGAAGCTGGCCGTCGCTGATATGAGGAAGCAAAGCGTCGATGCACGCCTGCATCGCTCTCTGAACGGGATTGAGGAATTCGTCTACCGGAGTTCCGATCGTAACGATGACCGGACCGCTGCGGGTGATGGCGCTGGAGGAAGACGTAAAAACCAGGCGGTTCTCCGCCAGGGCCTTTGTCAGCATCGGCGCGGCGCCGTACTCGATGAAGGGAAGCTTGCCCGACTTCAG
>JBARCH010000233.1:0-14017 GCA_049793875.1 Pseudolabrys sp.
GCTTTATAATGGTCAGCTCATTTATTGCCCGAACGCCAATGAGGCAATCCGCGAATTCAACCGGTTTCCGAACCCGACGCCTCATAATGCGCACGAACTTGATGAGAAAACGTGACCGCCTACGCTACTTGGCTGCTGGCGAATGAAAAGACTGCGTGTTAGTTTGGATCCTTGCAGACATATGTCGGCCTCGACATCGGAGCGAGTTTGAATGTCTCCAAATTTACACCGGACATTCCATGCGATGTTGACCGCCACCACCGCGACCATCATCGCTCTGGGGAGCGCAGGCTGGTCCACCACCTACGCGCAAACGACGCAATTCAACGGCCAGACCTACGGCAATCCACAATGGGGTCAGCCGGGCGTGCCGGCCGGGGGCCAGTATCAGAATTCAATCGGCCAAAACGGCTGGACGGGCGGCGGCGTACCTAACGCGCAGGCTCCCGTTCCCACGCCGAACCAGGCCAATACTAATTTTCAGAATTCAAGAACCGGCGAGACGCTCTTCACGCCGGCGGATACGCGCTTCAAGGGGCGCGACCGGCCATAGTATTCCGGCCTCTTCCAAGGTTGCGCTTATTGGAATCGTTTCGTGGCAAGCAATCTTCCAAAACGGCTCGTCAGTAGATAGCCGCTCCGTCAGAAACCGAAAGATCGGCGCCACGCCGTTCGGATTTATCGCCGCCGTTCGGAATCAGCCCAACATCAAGACAGGCAATCCGCTGAACTCGATCAGCGCGGTCGTGCCAGATCGTACGCGACGCCGGTGAATCCGCGGACGACGGCCATCAGCTTCTGCAACTGGGTCGCTTCGGCATTGGTGATCAGGACAACGTCCTTGTCGCGCATCTGAACCGATTGCGCGACGAAATAACCCTCGGCACCGCTGAGGTTGATGCGGTAGAGGATCGGCACGAAATCAGGATGCGCGCCGTCGGCGGTGACCTGCGCCTCAGGCAATACGTCCTTGGCGAGAGCCCACGGCTCAAAGCGGAACAGATAGATCGCACTTGGATCGCCGATGGTATCGACCGGGCCTCCCGCCCGCGCGATCGCTTCGGCAAGCGTTACCTTCTCAGTGTCGAAGGTGTACTGCGAGACCTTCTGTGTCGCGCCGAGGACGGCAAATGTCCGCGCATTGTGCGTGACAAAAACTTCATCGTTCGGCCGGATTATTATGTTCTCTGAAGGATTATTGACGACGGTCTGCAGCAGCACGTTCCCGGAATTATGACCGCGCACGACGCGTACGTAGGTTTCATAGCTGGGATATTTTGCGCCGCCTGCCGCGGCGATCACGTCAAGCAGCCGTTCGCCGCGAAGTGTAAGCGGAATTGGCCGAGGTTGATTGACTTCTCCGCCAACCGTCGCAGTGTTGCTGACCATGCCAATCGGCGACACGACGACTTGCGGCTGAATGACCTTTCCGCGCAATTTCTCTTCGATCATGTGGCCGACTTGGCCAGGCGTCCGGCCGGTCACGACAATTCGCCCGACATACGGCATGGAAACCGTTCCATCGGCTTCGATCGTCTGCGGCGGAACGGTTGTAACGCCGGCGCCGGTGCCAGTTGGTGTGACGACACCACCGGGCGCGACCGACGGCGTAGACCCGGGCGAACCGAAAAGCGACGAGCCTCCGCTCTCATACACGGTGATTGAAATCGTATCGCCGGGCTTCAGCACGTTGCTCGCAACATACCGCGCGCTTGTGAAGCGTCCGTCGAATGTCGCGCCGCTGTACCGGTGAAGGATCGACGCGACGCGCCCATCCAACTTAACAACCGAAAAACTGAAATCGGTTTGGCTCGCAGAGCCTTCCAATTGGCTGGACGTCGGGCCGGCAGCCGGCAGGGCACAGCCGGCGAGCGCCAGCAAAAATACGATTCCCGCAACTCGCACGCAGGAACGCGTTTGCTTCGTATCGTACATACCCAGCGACCCAGCCACCTACGTTGAAAAGATGCGACGCAATCTTCTCTAGCTATTTAAAAATACAGATTCGCCCACAAATCGCCCGCCTACTCGAAGTTTTATTACGCAAGAACCCTTGGTTGCGCAATCGGTTGCCTGGGTTTTCACGCGGCCATCCCCCACTTCCGACCTGACGGCAAGCTAGCCATGCTTCCAAAATGCCGTCAATCGAAATATGTAAATAGAGTTGACATTCTTGCCGGATGTTGGCTATATGTCACGCCACAACGATGGCAGGCAGAACCGAGAATCGACCTCGTTTTTTGGCAGCCGCCTCGTTGTCTACACGCTAAATGCGAAAGTCGGAGCGGCGGGCTAAACAAGCATGTCGGATGACGAAAGCCGCAAGCGGCTACTCTTTCTGGAATCGCTTGCGGCAACCGTTCACAAGGAAACTCACGGCGGGCCGCAAAAGAACGTCCCAGAGCCAGATGCAACCGCGTCAACAGCCAACAATCAGCAAAAGAATCCACGGGCGAACAGGGATCTGCGAAAAAAACGTCACCCTGACGCCAGACTGCAAGGCAAAGCAGGCCCCCCCGCGGTACGATCGGCGCGACTCCCGGAACAGACGGGACGAGAGCGTCAAGTAATCCTGCCGGTGCGGCACGTCCCTGACTTCAGTCAAGTCGGGCAAGTTTTAAGTTCTCTCCCGGCTGGCCGCCGACGCTCCTACGCGGGGCTCATATCATTCGTGATCTGCGTTGTCGTGCCGATCATATTCGCGTCCATCTATTATTTTTTCATCGCTTCAAACGAATATGTTTCCGAATTTCGCTTCACGGTCACCGATTCGAATACACCAAGCGCGGCTAGCGCAGTATCCGGTCTTTCATCCTTGCTGGGCGGATCGGCGGTGCCAAGTTCGTCGCAGAATTATCTTGTGACCGACTATCTGACGAGCCGCGAGGCCGTCGATCAGTTGCAGGCGAAGATCAATATCAAAGACATTTACAGCCGGCCTACTATCGATTGGTGGTCGCGCTTCAATGCGTCGAAACCGATCGAGAAATTTGTCCCCTATTGGCGGAAGATGGTGACGGCGGATTACGATCAGGTAACTGGGTTGGCGACCGCGCAGGTTCTTGCGTTCAGCCCACAGGATGCATATTCGGTCGCCAGTGAACTCGTCATCCTCGCCGAGAAACTGGTCAACGACATCGCGACGCGGCCGCAGAAAGACGCCGTCCGCTATGCGGAGAATGAGGTCAGACGCGCGGAAGATCGCCTGAAGAATATTCGAGGCGAGATGACGAAATATCGCAATATGCAGGGCGTCATCGATCCAAACAGCAGTGTCGTCGTAAGCAACGTCACTCTTGCGCAGAATCTTCGCGCCAGCCTGATTCAATTACAGACCGAGCTTGGCTCGCTGGTCCAGCAAAATATCAATGCGACATCGCCGACAGCGCAAGTGTTGCAATCACGCATCAACGCGACGAAAGCCCAGCTTGCGGGCGTCGAGGCGCAAATCAGCAAGACCACCGACGGCAGCCAGGCCTTGTCAAAAGTTGTCGGTGAATACGAGCAGTTGGATTTGGAGAGACAATTCGCCCAAAACATGGTGACAAGCACCATGCAAACGCTCGAACAGGCCCGCGCCACCGCGGCTGCCCAGCACCTCTACATCACTCCTTACGTACGGCCCAGCGTGCCGGAAAGCGCGACTTATCCAAAACGATTTTCATCGATTGGAATGGTCGCGATTACCAGTTTCCTGATCTGGGTCTTTGGGTTGCTGATGATACGCTCCATCCGGGAGCACGTTTAGCTTCCCATCTGATCAAGTCCAAGCACAAGCGGCGCTTTATCGGCTACGCCATAATTCCCGTGAGCGGCTTTGCCGCAGCGCTGTCCGGGAAAATAGCCGTGTCGAGCGCCGCGCCGGACACCCGCAAATGGTCCTTGAGAACGCCCTTAAGCACGGCGCGCAAATCCGTTGTTGGCTTTAGGTCACGGCCTCCATAGAGCATTGTATCGGCAAGGCCTGGCCAATCGGCAATGACGCGGCCGCCTTTGAGCGCGCCACCGGCCAGCAACGCCACCGTCGCCGTCCCATGATCGGTGCCCAGCGTGCCATTGATATGCGCGGTCCGCCCGAATTCCGTGACGACAGCGACAGCCGTTTCGCTCCAGGCTGGTCCCATCCCGCGCTCGACAGCGGCGATCGCCCCGTCCAGCGCCCCAAGCAGCGTCGCCAGCCGGCCGTGCGTTTCACCTTCGTTGGCATGCGTATCCCAGCCATCGAAAACCAGAGCGCCTACGCGCGGCCCGTTCTCCTTCGCGAAAAATCTTGCGGCCGCGCTGGCAGAACTGGCGAATGCGAGCTTTACGCGGGCCGCGCCGTGATCGTCACGGCGGCCGGCAGTTGGCATCGGCGTCTTCGAAGGCTCCGCCATCCTCATAGGATCGACCCCGGCGATCGCAGCGATTCCGACTCGCTCTTCCAGTACATGCGCCAGTGCCGGATCGGTGTGGCGGTAAAGATCCAGCAGGCGGCCAAGCGTATCTTCAGTCGGCGGCGGCAGCTTTGTCGGCGCCCAGGAAATGATCGGTGCCGGGCCCCGCACCACGAGAGGTGTAACCGCACCGACGGCGAGAGCACCGTGCGCGTCGGGCACACGGCCTCCCGAAGCCAGAGATGAAAGCGTCCGATTGAGCCAGCCACTGTCGACCGCGCCGGGCTTCGGCATGCCGCTTTCCAGGACATCCTGCCCGTCGAAGTGCGACCGTTCGCGGTAAGGCGTCGCCACGGCATGCACGACAATCGCCTGTCCTGCCTTGTAAATCCGATGTAGCTCGGGCATGGCGGGATTGAGCGCGAAAAATCCATCGAGCGGCAAAGCCGCATTCGATCCCTCATGTCCCAACGCGGCGTCGCCACGCAGCTTGAACCAATCCGGATCGCCGACGGGCGCCACAGTCGCGAGGCCGTCGAGTGCGCCGCGCAGGACAATGACCAAAAAACGCGGATCACGGCCTTCGGCGCGCGCGATCTTCGGAACGTTCGCCCAGGCGAATAGCGCACCGGAACCGAGCAGAAGCTGACGCCGCGTTGGATTGTGCAGGTCCGCATTCATGGCTTCATCTCCGCAGGAATTCGGGGGCCATCACGAGCAAAGCAAATGCCTGCGATCGGTCGCTCGCGCGCGCGATCGCCGAGCGCGTATCTGGCGTAGCCAAGGGACCAAGGATGCGATCGAGAAGAAGACCAGGCTCCACTGCCGGCTCGAACTTTTCCCCGAACCTGTTCGCCAGGTCGAGTCGTTCCGAAATACCATCCATCCAGGCGGCACTATCGTCCGAGAACCCCTTTGGGGACGGCGGTGTCCATGTAGGTTCCCCGAGCATATTGCAGGCTTGCATTACTGTATGAACATCGACCGCCCGCGCGCCGCTCGCTCGCAACGCGCCTATCGCCCACTCGCCCGGTGGCTTTATCTTGCTACGCGGATTGTCCCAACTCTCTTTAGAGGACAACAGCGCCTTCGTGACTTCCTTCAAGTTGCCGTCGGTGTCGATAAATCGCTGCGACAGGTGGTCGACCAAAGACGCCGGCGGCATGTCGGCGACGAAGTGGGTCGCGAGCTTGGTAGCGATATGCCGCGCCGTGGACGGGTGCCGTGCAACGTCCAAAAGAACCGCCTTTCCTTGATCGAAGCCCATATCCGGATAAGTTTTCTGCAAAACTACTTGTGGTCCTGGTTCATGCAGGCGTTCGTTGAAGCGAAATGCGCCACCACGCACAGCGTCACGAATTGGAGACCAAATACTCCAGCCGGTGATGACCTTGGCAAAATTCGTTACATCGGCTTGCGTGTAAACCGTTCTCACACCCAACGTATGCAACTCAAGAATTTCGCGGGCGAGATTCTCATTCAGCCCTTTGCCGCGCGCCCTTCCAAAAGCCGAGTTTGGTCCGATCGACCGAACATTATCCAGGTAGACCAGCATCGCGGGATGCGTTTCCACCGCGACGAGTAAATCGCTGAAGCGGCCGAAGACGTGGGGCCGGATTGCCTCCCGCTCGAACGCGCCACACGTGGCACGTAAAAATCCATTCTTATCCGAGGCGACACTGAAGTGATTTGACCAAAACCATACCAACCGCTCCACCAGGCCGATGTCCGCATTCAATGCGGCGTCGAAACGCGCTTTCGCCTCTTGCCGGTAAATTGAGAGAGCGTTCACCTTCGGGGCTGGCTCAGACTTTCCGCTTGAATCCATCGACGCTTCGGGCATCGCGGTGTTAGTAGCATTGGCCGATTTTCTCTGAGCAGCATCGTTTCGTCGCAGTGCAGCCTGAGCACGCTTTGCCGCGGCAAGAGTGCGGGCCGCTTCATCACTGGGACGCAAATCGTCACCGGAAATCTCCGCCGTCGGGCGGCGGTCGAGTTCGGCAATCAGTGCTCCGCGTGGATCGGACCCGATCGATGACGCGGTGTCGCCGCGCGGACCGAAGCCAAATCGATGCGCAGCGAAATGCGCGTCAGCGGAGTCGTCGGAATTGATGGACATTGGACCTCGAACGCTATCGGATTGTTCGTCGGTCGCCGCCGGGCCTGTGACCCAACACAGTCATGACTGAAACCCAGCCAGCCTTACGCCCCAGAAATACAGCATATGCAGCGGTTTGTCTAAATTGTGGCTGGCTTTTGCGACGTCAGGCCGGCTCGCGTAGGCTCGTATCCGCGCTGCAGGATTTCCTCCCACCACGGCCGGTTCTCGAGATACCAGCGCACCGTCTCGGCCAAACCCGACTTGAACGATTGGGCCGGCCGCCAGCCAAGCCGATTCTCGATTTTGGCCGGATCGATCGCGTAACGCCGGTCATGGCCCGGGCGGTCGGGTGCGAATTCGATCAGCGACCGCCGTGAACCCGATTTTGACGGGCTCATTTCGTCCAGCAGATCGCAAATCGCCTCCACCACCGCCTTGTTGGTCTGCTCGCAACGCGCACCGATGTTGTAGGTCTCGCCAACAACGCCCTGCTCAAGAACCAGCGCCAGAGCACGCGCATGGTCCTCGACATAGAGCCAGTCGCGAACATTCATGCCGTCGCCATAAACGGGCAGCGGCTGGTCCGCCAGACCACGCATGATCATGTGTGGAATCAGTTTTTCCGGAAATTGGTACGGGCCAAAATTATTGGAGCAGTTCGTAATCATCGCCGGCAATCCATAGGTTTCGCGCCAGGCGCGAACCAGATGATCGGACCCCGCCTTGGTCGCCGAGTAAGGCGAGTTGGGCGCATAAGGCGATTCCTCGGAGAACAGACCCTGCCCCGAAAGAGTCCCGAATACCTCGTCGGTCGACACATGGAGAAACCGGAAATTATCGCGTGCGCCGCCGGCTATCCCACGCCAGTAGCGCAGCGATTCCTGCAGCAACGTGAAAGTGCCTACCAGATTGGTCTGGACGAATTCGGATGGGCCGTCGATGGACCGGTCGACATGGCTTTCGGCGGCGAGATTCAGGATTCGGTCGGGGTGAACGGCCTGAAATATCCGCCGCAGTTCCGGCCCGTTGCAAATATCGACATGCTCGAATCGGTAGCGTGAATTCCCCCGCGCCTGAGGAATGGCTGCGAGATTGGCGGCGTAGGTAAGCTTGTCGACGTTGATCACCTGCATCGACGTGCAATCGAGCAGGTGACGTATGACCGCAGAGCCAATGAACCCGGCGCCGCCGGTCACGACAATGACGCCGCCCGAAGCAGCATTGGCATGAGGCACAGTGTTTACTCCGCCGCGCGATCGCCTACGACATCGAATGAGTCGTATATCGAAAGTAAGTATTGGCCGTAACTGCTTTTAGAGGCGCGCTTTGCCAACTCCAGAAATCTTGCCGATGAAATATAACCAAGCCGCAGCGCGATCTCTTCCGGGCAAGCTATGCGCAGCCCCTGTCTCTGCTCGATGATCTGCACGAAAGTGCTCGCTTCAGTCAGCGTGCTGTGCGTGCCGGTGTCGAGCCAGGCGAAGCCGCGTCCAAGCATTTCGACGTTCAAACGCCCCTGCTCCAGATAGGCTTTATTCACGTCGGTGATTTCGAGTTCGCCACGCTCGGACTTCTGCAATCCGGCCGCGATATCGAGCACGTCGTTGTCGTAGAAATAAAGCCCGGTGACGGCGTATTGCGATTTGGGCTTGGCTGGCTTTTCCTCGATGGACAACGCGCGGCCGTTGCGATCGAAATCGACAACGCCGTAGCGCTCGGGATCGTTGACCATGTATGCGAAGACGGTTGCTCCGGATTTGCGCGCGGTCGCGCGCGTCAGCACATCGAGAAGGCCGTGGCCGTAAAAAATATTATCGCCGAGGATCAACGCGACTCGGTCGTTGCCGACGAATTGACGGCCGACAATGAACGCATCTGCGAGGCCGAGCGGCTGATCCTGTACGGCGTACGAAAGACTAAGGCCTAGTTGCGAGCCGTCGCCGAGCAACCGCTCGAACAACGGCAGGTCCTGCGGTCCCGATATCAGAAGGATTTCCCGAACGCCGGCGAGCATCAGCGTCGTCAGCGGATAATAAATCATCGGCTTGTCGAAAACCGGCAGCAACTGCTTCGAAATGACCGCGGTGGCGGGATAAAGGCGCGTTCCAGTGCCCCCCGCCAAAATTATTCCTTTCATTCCCGGCCCCATCCAGCCCTCTCGGGCAAGCTTGTCATTTCAATATCTTGTATAATAACACGGCGGCATCGGCCTTTGACAAAATTTACCTTCAGAAAATGCAGTTAATTCAAACTCAAATTCCCGAAGTCCTGATCATCAGGCCCGACCGGCGCGGCGACCAGCGCGGTTTTTTTACCGAGCTGTTTCAGGCCGATCGCTACGCCAGCGTGAGCCTGCACCACGCGTTCGTGCAGGACAACTGGTCGCGGTCGAGTCGGGGCGTTCTGCGCGGGCTGCATCTGCAAAATCCGAACGCGCAGGGGAAATTGGTCACCGTCATTCGCGGTTGCGTACTGGATGTCGCCGTCGATGTCCGCGTCGGCAGCCCGACGTTTGGCCAGCACGTCGCCGTCGAACTCTCCGATGACAACGGTCATCAGTTATTCGTACCCCGCGGCTTCGCACACGGCTTTGCCGTTCTGTCCGAGACGGTCGATTTTTTCTACAAGTGCGACAATTATTATGCGCCGTCCGATGAACTGGTCGTCCGCTGGAGCGATCCTGCAATCGGCATCGACTGGCGCTTGAGCGATCCCACCGTCTCGCCGCGCGACGCCGCGGCGCCCCTGCTGGCCGACGTTCGCGGTCTGCCGCGCTATCAGGTTTGAGTCCGTGCGTATTCTCGTAACGGGCGTCACAGGACAAGTCGGCGCGGCGGTTGCCGCACGATTCGGCCAATTGGGTACCGTCGTTGCTGCCGATCGAAGCGTGCTCAATCTCGCCGCGCCGGATCTATTGGCCGATAAGCTCGACAGGATTGCTCCCGATATCATCATCAATCCTGCGGCTTACACGGCGGTCGACCGTGCCGAGGATGAGCGTGACGCCGCCTTCGTCATCAATGAAGCGAGCCCGGGCGTGATGGCGAAATGGGCGGCGGCACACGACGTTCCGATGATCCATTTTTCGACGGACTATGTGTTCGACGGTTCGGGCAAACGGCCGTGGCGCGAAGACGATCCGACTGCGCCGATCAACATATATGGCGCGAGCAAGCGTGCGGGCGAGGTTGCCGTGCGGGCGGGAGGCGGGCCGCATTTGATCGTGCGAACATCCTGGGTCTACGCGGCGCACGGGAAAAATTTCTTTCGCAGCATCGCGCGTCTCTCGCGCGAGCGTGAGGAACTTCGCGTGGTCGCCGATCAAATTGGCGCGCCGACTTCGGCGGCGTTCATCGCCGATGCGCTCGCTTATATCGTCGAGCCGAACAAGGCGGATTTGCCGGCTGCGTTTTCCGCTGCGAACGGCACAATTCATCTCGCGGGGAGCGGCGCGACAAGCTGGTGCGGCTTCGCCGAAGAAATCGTGAAAGGCCTCAAACGCCGCGGCGAGTGCGTGATGACCAACCGCGTCATTTCGATAACGACCAGGGATTTCGGAGCCAAGGCGGCGCGACCTCTAAACTCGCGTCTCGACCTGTCGCGGCTGTCAAAGGTGTTTAACATCGTACCAAAGCCATGGGATGAACTGCTCGACGCCGAACTGGATCGGCTGGAGGCGGCGCCTTGAAGACGATACCGGCCAGCGAGACCGCCGCTTTCAGGAAACGGAGACCGCGCGCCTACCCTGTCCGGCTGCACGAACAGGAAGGCGTCCTTTCAGCCGACGGGAAATGGACGGCGGTCGCGTTGCCGGCCTGGCTCCGCCTTGAGCCGATCGATCTCATCAAACGCTTCCGATGGGTGCGCCTGAGCTATTCGTCAGGTTTTTTCGACGAACCGATCCGCCCCCTCATTCGTTTTGTCACCGCGCAGGGCAAAGTCATCGTGCAACCCATGAATGGCGCGGCGTTCGGCAGTGCCGAATGGGTCGGGCGCATTCCGAACAACGTCGTTTCCGCATCGATCAGCCCGGTTCGCCGTCTTGGACCCTTCTCGTTCCGGATCGACAAGGTCGAACCGCTGTCGCGACGTGACCTCGTTCGCAACGGATGGCGCGCCGACCGGCCGTGGACGCTCTGGTCGCTCAGGGCCCGCTTGTTGAACTCCCGTGAGGAAGCATGGCAAGCGCTCAAGTATGCGCAAGGCGGAACGCCGCACGCGCATTATAAACAGCGGCACAATCGCCTCGTACGCGTGCTGGATTTCGGCGGCTTCGATCTGCCGCAAGCGGATTGGGCTGTAACGCCGGCTTTTCATTTTTTTCTGTCGCTCGACGATGCAACACCCTCCGGATTACGCGCCACGATCACATCGCTGGGCGCGCAGATCTACAAACGCTGGTCCCTGCATGCCGTGGCGAGCGAACGCACAAACGAGGAGACGCGGGCCGCCTTTCGCCAGGAAATGCTGCGTGACGATCGTCTGCATGAAATCGGCGACCGCCGCACCGCGCCGGCGGCTATCGCCGACACCGACATGATTGCGATCCTCGATAGCGGCGATGTTCTTGAGAATTACGCGCTGGCAGCGATAGGAGAGACTCTCGCGCGACAGCCGGCACTTTCGCTGGTCTATTCGGACGAGGATGCGATCGCGCCCGGGGGCGGCCTTCACGCACCGGTTCTGAAGCCGAACTGGAGTCCGGCCTTTTACAGGAATGTCCCTTATCTGGGCCGCCTCACCTGTTTGCGTTCCGGCGCGCTCGCATCCTGCGGCGCGACCGTGCTTGATTTGTTATCGGAAGAGAAAGCAACGCTCGACCGGGTACTGGCAAAGGATGACGAACCTGTCGGCCATGTCAGGCGCATACTCTGTCATCGGCGTGAAGCGGCGGTCTTGCAGCCGGCGCAAGCACGTCAGCAATGGCAGGATTTCGATTGGCCGGCCGTCACCGTCATCATTCCTACGCGCGATCATGCCGATCTTTTATTCGAGTGCGTGCGTGGCCTTAAAGAGATGACGAATTATCCGCCGTTCGAAACCGTGATCGTCGATAACGGAAGCACGCAACCGGAGGCCCGCAAGCTGCTGGCGGAGTTTCGCGCAAGCCCGCGCTGCACCGTACTGGAACGGCCCGGCCCGTTCAATTTCTCGCAGCTATGCAACGATGGTGCGCGCATCGCGAAGGCACCGATGCTGGTCTTCCTGAACAACGACATAAAACTTATTGAGCCAGACTGGCTCAAGGCCCTGGTCCGGCTCGCCGTCAATCCGCGCGTCGGCGTCGTCGGCTCCAAGTTGCTGTTCCCCAATGGACTCATTCAACATGCCGGCGTTGTCGTTGGAATGGGCGGGCTGTCCGGCCACAACTACCGGCGTAGCAAAGGGAACGACAACGGATATCTGAATCAGCTTGAGAGTGCGCGTGAGGTTCTGGCGGTCACCGCGGCTTGCATCGCCGTCGAACGGGAAAAATTCGACGCGGTCGGTGGTTTCGACGCGGAAAACCTGCCGGTCGATCTGAATGACATCGACCTTTGCCTGCGCATCGCGGAACGCGGGTGGACCAACATGTGGACGCCGGAAGCGGTCATGATCCACGCACAATCGGGAAGCCGTGGGATCGACAGGGATCCTTTTGAATTGTACCGGAAGGAGCGCACTTATTTTGCGCAACGATGGGCAGAAGCGATCAGGGATGATCCCTATTTCCATCCGGCGCTTTCGTTGTTTTCACAACGCCCCGAGTTGGCATGAATCAAGAAGCCACGCGCGTGCAAAATGACCAGGCAATCATCCTCGTCGGCAGCACGGGCAACAGGCTCGTCGGCGGCAAAATTGTCCCGGAAAGTCTCGAGGCCCGCCACAAGCTCGCAACGCATCGACCGCGCCCGGCTGCATTTCTCGATCGCGACGGCGTGCTCAATGTCGATCGCGGCTACGCGTACCGACCCGACCAGTTCGAATGGCTTTCCGATGCGCCTTCGGCGGTCCGCGCGCTCAACGACGCCGGCTATTATGTGTTCGTGGTCACAAACCAGTCCGGCGTTGCGCGCGGCTATTACAATGCAGCCGACGTCGATCGGTTTCACACGTACATGCAAGAGCGGTTGATGGAGGAAGGCGCGCACATCGACGCTTTTTATTATTGCCCGCATCACCCCGACGGGATGGTCAAGGAATTCGCCATCCGATGCCGCTGCCGAAAGCCTGAACCAGGCTTGCTCGAACAGGCGGCAAGCGAATGGCCCATCGATCGCGAGCGCAGCTTTCTCGTCGGCGACCGGGATCACGATCTTGCGGCCGCGGCGGCGTTCAATATACGCGGCGTGAAATTCGACCCTGCGAAGGACTCGCTGTCGGCACTCTTGCGCCGGGAAGCAGGACTACAGCAGGCCTGACCGGTTCTGCTGCAGGTCCCCGCCAGCCCCGTCGACCCGGAGAAGGCTGCCGATTTATCCTGTGGAACTCCCGCATTTCACATCCACATGTTGCATATTGGCCACACGTGGAGGCTTCCTGCACTCTGGCGGCCAACGACGTTTACTTTTCGGGAACGAATCAGCCAATAGAACCTAATGCATCCGACACCGGTTGGCCGGTGAGAGAATTATGGGGATTTGGCATGCGGAAGCTCACTGTAGCCCTTTTGGCCACCACGACTTTAGGGTTTGCATCGATTGCGTCTGCTGCGGACCTTCCTGCCCGTCAGCCCTACAAGGCGGCTCCGATCGAATATGCGCCCGCTTTTAGCTGGGCCGGGTTTTACGCCGGTGTGAACGCCGGCTGGGGTTGGACGAACGGCAGCGGCACGATCACGATCGGCGGCGCCACCGGACCCACCTCGGGAAGCGGCGACGGTTTCCTGGGCGGCGGCCAGATCGGCTACAATTTCCAGAGCGGCGCCTTCGTCTACGGCCTAGAGGCCGATTTCCAAGGGGCATCCGGAAGCGGCGACACGACTGCCACCGCCGGCGCAACGACAGTTACTGCCACTGCGAAGGATCCATGGTTCGCGACCTTCCGCGGGCGGCTGGGCTACGCCTTCGACCGCTCGATGATCTATGCCACGGGCGGCGCTGTTTACGGCGAGACCACGCTTAGCGGCACGGTCAACACGACCGGCCCCTTCGATGCCTCCGCGACTTACTGGTCGTGGACTGCCGGCGCGGGCTACGAAGCCATGCTGTGGGATCACTGGAGCGGGAAGATCGAATATCTCTATATCGGCAGCCCGAGCGATTCACCCGTTCCGCCCGGGACGACAGCAATTTCCGGTAACGCACATACCAACATCATCCGTGCGGGCCTGAACTACCACTTCTGAACGTTTCGACTTGAAAAAATCCCGCCGCGAGCAATCGCGGCGGGATTTTTCTTTGCGACGTAAAAGAGCGCGCGGCACTTGCCTCGCGCGGCTGCGACAATTCGATCCAAAGCGCCAATCGCATCCGATGACCGCAACTGCAGTCGAACTCGCGCGTTTCTGCATGCTCGGCAATGGGGTGGCGCTCGACCTTCGCCAGCCTCATGTCCTTGC
>JBARCH010000234.1:0-2962 GCA_049793875.1 Pseudolabrys sp.
GGTGGTGGCGCGCTTAAGGCCGGCGCCGATCCGTGGCCGACCATGGCCGCGTCCGCCATCCCGTTCGGCGACGACTGGCATGTGCCGCGCGTCGTAACGGAGGAAGATATGGCGCGCGTGCGCGAAGCGTTCGACTCGTCGGCCAAGCGCGCATTGCGCATCGGCTTCGACGCCATCGAGTTGCACATGGCGCACGGCTACCTGATGCACGGTTTCATGTCGCCGATCTCCAACAAGCGCGCCGACGCGTTCGGCGGTTCGCTGGAAAACCGGTTGCGCTTTCCGATCGAGGTCGCGCGCGCGGTGCGCGCGGCGGTGCCGAAGGACATCCCGCTCGGCGCACGCATTACCGGCAGCGATTGGCGAGAGGGCGGGTTGACGCCGGACGATGCCGTCGCCATCGCAAAAGCCCTCAAGGGCGCCGGACTGGATTTCATCTGCGTCTCGTCCGGCGGTGTAGCCGCGGATATCCGCAATCCGTCCGAGCCGGGTTACAACGTGCCGATCGCCGAGCGCGTGCGGCGCGAGGCCGGCATTGCCACGCGCACGGTCGGCCTGATTGTGAAGCCGGAACAGGCCGAGCGGATCGTGGCGGATGGCAAGGCCGATATGGTGTCGATGGCGCGTTGCTTCCTCGACGATCCGCATTGGGGCTGGCACGCGGCGAAGGCGCTCGGCGCCGATGTCGCGCGCCCCCGCCAATATCTGCGCGCCGGGCCCACATTATGGGCGCCTGCGGCAGCGAAGGCCTGAGTGGCGAACGCGGTTTTTCTCGCGGTGCTGTTTGCCGCGGCCTGCCACGCCGGCTGGAATACGCTCATCAAGATCGGTCTCGATCCGCTGTCGACAACCGCGTTGATCTCTCTCGGCTCGGGCGTGGTGGCGCTGGTTTTGCTGCCGCTGGTTGGAATGCCGGCTGCGTCAGCTTGGCCGTGGCTGGTCGCGTCAGTACTCATCCACCTCGTTTATTTCGCTTCGCTGATCGAGAGCTACCGCGCGGGCGATCTCGGGCAGGTCTATCCGATCGCGCGCGGCTCGGCGCCCCTGATGACGGCGGTGGCCGCAACCGTCGCCGTCGGCGAGAAACTTGCATTTGTCGGCTGGGTCGGGATCGTCGCATTGGTGGCGGGCGTCGTGCTGCTGTCAGTCCGCGGCGGGCGGGACCTGACGCGCGTCAACATGCGGGCAGTGGGCTTCGCGTTGTTCACGGCGCTGACCATCTGTGCCTATTCGGTGGTCGACGGCATCGGCGTGCGCTTGGCCGGAGATTCCAGTGCCTACTCGCTCACGTTATTTGTCGGCATGGCGGCGGTCGTCGTCTTTTACGCGCTGATGCGAGATGGAAAGGCGGTGCTGTTGGCAACGCGCCGTAATTGGGCGCGGGGATTCGCCGGTGGCGGATTGCAGGTTTTGTCATACGGCATCGCGCTATGGGCGATGACGGTAGCGCCGATCGCAGTGGTGGCGGCGTTGCGCGAAACCAGCGTGTTGTTCGGTGCAGCGATTGCCGTTGTCGTGCTCAAGGAGCCGTTGCGCGCCACCCGGATCGCCGCGGCTCTTCTGATCGTTTGCGGGCTCGTGTTGATCCGCTTGCAATAGACCGGGCCTACGACGCCACAGCTTTGCCCGGCTGCGCGACGCCTTCCTGCGCCATCAAGCGTGTATCGCGCAATTCGCCGGCGGCCTCCAGGATCGGGTAGGCGACCGACGTGATGTGGCCGTGCACGCGTTTCAAGTCACGAATGATGTCGAGATGGATCGACGAGGTCTCGATCGATTCCGCGCGGCCTTCCCGCAACCGCGCATAATGGCTGTCGGCGGCAGCCATCTCGGCCGAGCGCATGGCGGTCTTTTCGGCGAATAGACGGCGCGCCAGCGCGATGTCACGGGTGGCGAAAACGTTGAACGCCAGTTTCAGGTTTTCCATGACGAGCGCGTGGAAGCGGCGGATGTCGTCGAGCCCCTCGGTTGAGAACGTGTAGTTATGTTTGATCTTCTTTGCCGCGAGTTCCATCAGATTTTTGTCGATGATGTCGCCGATGTGCTCGAGATTGGTGGTGAAGGTTAAAATCTCGATATAGCGTCGGCTTTCCTCTTCGCTCATCTCGGCCTTCGAGGCCTTCACCAGATAAAGTTTGATGGCTTCGTGCAGGGCATCGACCGCGTTGTCGGCATGCTCCACGTCGCGGACTGTCTTGAGGTCAGACTGCTCGATCGCCACCAGCGTCAAGCGCAGCATTTCGGCGACTTTATCGCCCATGTTGAGCGTCTCACGCAGCGCGCAGGCCAGCGCCTCTGAGGGCGTATCGAGCACGTTCGGATCGAGATATTTTGGCTTCGCCTTGTCTTCCCGTTCCGGCCGGTCGGGCATGATGTGATGAGTCAGCTTCGAGAACAGGCCGGTCAGCGGCAGCAGCACCAGCGCGGCAATCAGGTTGAACGCCGTGTGGAAGTTGACGACCATGCGCGCGGGGTTCGGCTCTACCATCGTGAGCAGATTGGCGCACTGCCGCACCAGAAATATGAAGGGCAGGGCCGCGACCGCGCGCATTAATAAATTGCCAAGCGCGACGCGACGGCCTGCGGGTGGCGACGTGGTAAGGCCCGTCATCGGAGCGATCGCGCCGCCGACATTGGCGCCGAGCACCAAAGCGAGCGCCAGCGGTGCAGGAATGGCGTGCGCTCCCGCGAATGCCATTACCAGCAGCACCATCGACAAGCTCGAATGCATCAGCCAGGTCAGCAGTGTGCCGATGAGAAATGCCATTACCGGATCGCCGCCGAGGCCGGACAAGAAAGATTTGAACGTCGCGGAATCGCGTAATGGCTGTGCCGCTGCACCGAGATGGGTGAGCGACAGCAGCATCAGGCCGAGACCGATGATGACGCGTGCGATGGCGCGCGGCCGGTCGGCTTGCGAGGCCATGAACAGGAATACGCCGAGCGCGAGCACCGCGGTCCA
>JBARCH010000235.1:0-4850 GCA_049793875.1 Pseudolabrys sp.
CTGCGATGGCCGTGGCCGAGATAGGCGGTGATGACGGTCTCGTCCTTGACTACATCTTCCGGCTTGCCGCTCGCGATCACGTGGCCCTGGTTGAACACCAGCACGCGCCGCGTCAGCGTCATGATCACTTCCATGATGTGCTCGACGATCACGAGCGTCACGCCCATTTCGTGAATGCGCCGCACCAGTTTGATTGCGTCCTGCAATTCGGTTGGCGTCAGGCCGGCGAGTGCCTCGTCGAGCAGCATCAGGCGCGGGTCGGTCGCCAGCACGCGCGCAATTTCGAGCCGCTTGCGTCCGGGCGTGCCGAGCGAGCGCGCGCCTTGATGCGCCTGCGCCTTCAGGCCGGTCAATTCAAGGGTGCGGAGCGCGTGTTCGCGCGCGTCGTTGCGATGGGGATGGCGCAGGAAGGCGCCAACCATCACGTTGTCGAGCACGCTCATGTCCTCGAATGTCGCCGGCACCTGGAACGTGCGGCCGATGCCGAGACGTGCATGCGCTTCGGGCGAGGCATTGGTCACATCCTGATCGGCGAAAATTATCCTTCCACCGGTCGGCGTGGCATCGCCGGCAAGACAATTGAAGAATGTCGATTTGCCGGCGCCATTCGGTCCGATGAGTCCGATGATCTCGCCGGTGTCCACGGAAATATCCGCGTCCGAGACGGCGCGGAAATTGCCGAAGGCTTTCGAAACGGCTTGCGCTTCAAGCAGCATGGCTGCGTCTCCAGCGCGCAGGCGCAATGCGGTCCCACAATTCGAACAGCCCGCCCGGCTCGAAGCGCGCGATCAGCACGATGATGCCGCCATAGAAGATGTAGGTGAGGCCGGAGCCGCCGCCGCCGAACCAGGTGTTCGTTGCGGTTTGTAGCGGGACGAGAATGATCGCGCCCAGCAAGGGGCCGAACAGCGTGCCGGCGCCGCCGAGCGCGGCGATGATCACCATCTGCACGGAAACGAGAATGCCGAATCCGCTTTCGGGATCGATGAAGCCGGTCTTGATCGAATAAAGCGAACCCGCAATCGACGTGAACGCCGCGCTGAGCATCAGCGCCTTTATTTTCGTCTGCCGCACCGGCACGCCAAGGCTGCGCGCGGCGCGTTCGCCGGTTTTGATGGCGCGCAGGTAATAGCCGAACTTGCGTTGCTCGACGGTGTAGGTCACGTAGAGCAGGACAGCGAGTACGCCGAGGAAGATGTAGTAGTACGGCAACTCGCCGCGAAACGTCAGGTCCCACCAGCCGCGCGCGGTGGCGGGGCCCTGCAAGCCGATCGCTGCGCCGACGAAGTCCCAGGTGCCGGTGAATATGCGGATCAGTTCCGCGACCGCGATCGTCGCCATGCTGAAATAATGGCCGGTCAGCCGGAATGTCGGTGTGCCGACGATGATGGCCAAGACTATGCTTAGAATAATGCCTATGGGGATGCCGACCATCGGCGACCAACCCCACAATTGATAGAACAACAGGGGAGTGTATGCGCCGATTCCGTAGAACATGCTGTGGCCGACGGACACCTGTCCGGCGTAACCGCCGACAATGTTCCACGCGGATGCGGAGATCGCCGCGAGGATGACCGTCACGCCGATGTCGCGGTAAAACGCGTCGGAAAAAACGAGCGGAAAAATCAGCAGACAAACTGAAAGAACGAGGATTTTCGACCGAAAAGCGGGCGTTTTTGTCACGCTTTTCCCATCAGGCCCTGCGGCCGCAGCCAGAGCAACGCCACGAACAGCGCGTAAACGACGATATCCTTGTAGATTGGACCGAGCCAAAACGCCGATACCGCCTGAATCAGGCCGATGATCAGTCCCGCGTACAAAGCGCCCGGCACGCTGCCGAAACCACCGAGCGCAACGACGACAAACGCAGTCAAACCAAAGGTTTCGCCAACCGACGGCGACCACGGGTATGAGATCGCCATCAGCGCGCCCGCGATGCCGGCGGCACCCGCCGACAGTCCCCACGCCAAGGCCTGCATGCGGTTCGGCTTTATTCCCATAAGCATGGCGGCATTACGGTCTTCGGAAACCGCAAGCAATTTGCTGCCGATGGTGGTGCGCGTAAGCATGAAATGCAGCGCAATCGTCAGTACAATCGCGATGATGCCGGCTACGAGCTGCGCCAGCGGCATCAAAATTCCACCGATATCGACCGTCCCCGACAGGGAATTTTGCGGCAATGACACGAAATTTGCCGAGAAAATAAAGAACGCGGTGTAGCGCAACAAAAGCGCGAGCCCGAAAGTGGAGAGAATTTGCGCCAGCATCGGTCCACGCATCACGTGGCGGATAAGGCTGCTGTAGATGATCACGCCGAGCACGAACAGCGCCACCGCTGCCGCAAGCCCGAACACCGCCGGTCCGCCGTTGAGCCACACGACTACAAGCAACGCGGCGTACATGCCGAGCATGACGAATTCGCCGTGCGCGAAATTGATGAAATTCATCATGCCCCAGATCAGCGTGAGGCCTGAGGAGAACAGGGCGTAAATGGCCCCGAGCAGGAGGCCGCCGACAATCACTTGCAGGAAAAGCATCGACTGCTGCCTCCCTCAGCGGCGGTCATTGTAGATAGGGATGGGCGGCATTCAAGCCGACGGCCACGCCGCACGGCGCTCGCTAGTACTTGACTGTGGTCCGCAGGCCGAAAATGGCGGCGTTTTTGATCGCGGATACTGGCATTGTCGGGTCGGGAATATTACCGCCTGGATGAATGACGTATTGGAAGTCCGGCTGCACGGTCCATCCGGGCACGATCTGCGCCTGGTAGCTCAACTCCACGACCAGTTCGTAATCGCGTACCGGCTGCGGCAAGCCTGTGAAAGCAATCTGGTCGGTGTCGAGTGCGCTGGCGCTGCCTGAAATGCGCGAATAGACGAATGTCGCGCCGAATTTATCGTCAGGCCGCGCCGGGATCATCCCGGAGAACAAGATGCCGCCATCTGCGAGGAAATCGACGACGTTGCGGTCTGACGGGCTTGCCGAAATACGGCCGAACAGGCCGATGCCCTTGTCGGTGCCGCCGCCGTGCGGCCGGTAGATCTGCTGATCGACGATCGCGTAAATGCCGGAGTCGCCGCGCCGCTGTGCTGGCGTGCCGTTACTGACCGGGTTGGCAAGCGACAATCCGTTGACGTCGAAACGCTGATCATTGAATTCGCCGAAATGATGCCAGGCGCCGAACCTTATTGTGCCGGCTAGGGCATCTGCGTGCGAATCCTGATTGTATTTGTATTGGATCTCACCGATCAGCAACGGCGGATCGCGCATGCGAAAGGCAGTGCCGCTGCGGTCGCGTACTTGCGGATCGCCTGCGCCGGGACCGGCCGAGTTGCCATTGAACAGGCCGACGAGCAGCGCGAGGTTTTTGTCGGTCTCGACCTTCAACCGGACACCGGGCGTTGCCAACGGCCAGGCGGCGTCACCGTCCGGCAAGTTGTTGCTGACGATCGACGCCCAACCGCTGGTGAAAAAGATGTCACTGTAGTCGCTGATAAAAAATTCCGAGTCGGCGGCAAGCTGCCCGACGCGCAGCGAAGCCTTGTCCTCCGCGAATTTCTGCTCGAACCATACCTCGAATAGGCGCGCGGCCGGCACCGCCTCGATATTGCTGAGGGTCGCAAGACTCGGCACGGCATCGCGACGGACGCCGCCTGTTCCGTTCGTCTGCGTTTCGCTTACGTAGAAGCTCAGGCCCTTTGCTCCGATCAGCTTTTCAAGGTCGGCTTTTATGTGCGCGTCGAACCGTTCCTCGATCACGGATTCGTGGTGCGTGCCACCCGATGCGTTGCCAAATACTTCCCCGGTAAAGGTCCAGCCGTAAGTAATACCTCGCACGGCCGCTGCTGCGCGTATCCCGCCTGGGTCGCCATTATCTGGCAAGCTGTGCGCGATCGACGATTTCGGAATGCCATTCTTGTCAGGGATGTCGTCATCATCCGCCAACGCGGCACGGACACCCAGACTGAGACTTACACAAGCCGCAAGCGTAAAAGCTCTGCTAAACGTAAGGGGCATGTTGAAGCCGGCCAGGTCGCGGCAGGATTGCGCGCGCGAAAGGCTAGTGTAAGGCCATGCGCGACGCCACATTGATCAGCAGCGTGTGAAGGTTTTGTACAAGATCGACAGGCGGATTGAAGCGTGTAGCAAGCAGACATCGTCGTGGTCGTGGTCGGGGCCGGTTCCGTGGGAGCGGCGCTTTGACAGCGCGGCTCCCGAAAATTGGAACGTTTCGCACGCTGTTGCTTGAGGCCGGAAAGACACGCCGCCCGGCGCAGTATCGGCTGATACTCGCGATATCTTCTCGGCCGCCGCCTTCGTCAACCGGAATTATTTCTGGCCGGACACGACCCTACGCAGATGGGTGGCGTTGCGCCCGGTCGTTTCCCGCCGGCGAGCGTCATGGGCGGCGGTTCGATTGTCATGGACATGATCGCGTTGCGTGGTCTGCCTTCGGACTACGGTGCATGGGAGCGGATGAGGGCGCGCAATTGGAGCTGGCGCCACGTGCTGCCCTATTTTCGCAGTATGGTCCGCGATCTCGGCGCGCCGCCGATTTCGTCAAGGCAAGTTTGCGACTTTCTTGACCAGCCCGAGATCGTTCGGTGTCTCGTCCTGTGTCGTGGTGCGTTGCATTTGCGCGATGATATCGTCGCCGGCATCTGCGCCATGGACGACGAGTACAGTCAGAATGGTGTCGAGGTCGATTGCCGCCGACGCCAGGAGCCCGGCATCGCATTTTGATTCCCGAGGAGCGAGGATGCTCGCGGTTGTTATTTCGCCTTCTGGATCGACGGGTTGTGCGTCGACTACCGGGGCTTCAAGGGATGCCAATATGGCGTCGCTGACCG
>JBARCH010000236.1:0-2843 GCA_049793875.1 Pseudolabrys sp.
AACACCTTCCAGCCGAGGCGCATCAACTGATCGTAGCGATAGCGCGGCACGATCGCCTTCGCCATCGCAAACAGGAAGAACAGGAAAAACGCCTTCAGCACGAACCAGATCACGCCCGGAACCCAGGTGAACGGCGGATAAGGGATCGGTGACAGCCAGCCGCCGAGGAACAGGATCGCGCCCATGGCGCACATTGTGCCGATCGCCACGTATTCGCCGAGCATGAACATCATGTATGGCGTCGAGCCGTATTCGACCATGAAGCCGGCCACGAGTTCCGATTCCGCCTCGACCAGATCGAACGGCGGGCGGTTTGTTTCGGCCAGCGCGGAGACAAAGAACACGACGAACATCGGCAACAGCGGCAGCCAATACCAGCTGAACAGGCCGTAGCGGCCGTTCTGTGCCTCGACGATGGCCGTCAGATTGAGCGAGCCGGCGCACAGCAACACCGTGATGAAGACGAAGCCTATCGATACTTCGTACGAAACCATTTGCGCAGCCGAACGCAACGCAGAAAGGAACGGATACTTCGAGTTCGACGCCCAGCCGCCCATGATGATGCCGTAAACGCCGAGGGACGAAATCGCGAAGATGTAAAGGATGCCGACGTTGATATTGGCGATCGCCCAACCTGCGTTGACCGGGATCACCGCCCAGGCCGCGAGTGCAAGCACGCAGGAAACCAGCGGCGCGAGCAGGAACACGCCTTTGTTGGCGCCCGCCGGAATGACCGGCTCCTTGAGCACGAATTTGAGCAGATCGGCGAACGACTGGAACAGGCCCCAGGGGCCTACCACGTTGGGCCCGCGCCGCATCTGAACGGCCGCCCAGATCTTGCGATCAGCCAGCAGGATGTAGGCTATCGTGATCAACAGGAGCACCAGCATCAGCAGCGATTGCGCTACGATGACGATCAACGGCCAGATATATGCGGTGAAAAATTCGGCCATCGCCCTACTCCGCCGCCGTCTTGGCTGCGCTGTTCGCGAGCGCGGAACATTCGGCCATGGTCGCGGATGCGCGCGTGATCGGATTGGTAAGATAGAAATCCGTCACCGCTGTACGCAGCGGCGACTTGCCCGCATTGCCGCCGACCTTGGCAAGCCTTGAAATGTCGCCGGCGTCACCCGCGGTGATCTGGTCGAGCCGCATCATGTGCGGGTGCGCGGCCGACAAAGCCTGCCGCAATTGCGCAAGCGAGTCGTATGACAGCTTATGTCCAAGCACATCGGACAGTGCGCGCAAGATCGCCCAATCCTCGCGCGCATCGCCCGGCGGGAACGCGGCGCGCTTGCCCATCTGCACGCGACCTTCAGTGTTGACGTAGATCGCCGATTTTTCCGGATAGGCGGCACCCGGCAGAATAATATCGGCGCGGTGCGCACCCCGATCGCCGTGCGTGCCGATATAGATGACACACGGGCCCGGCGAGACTTCAACTTCATCGGCACCGAGCAGGAACAGCACGTCAAGGCCGCCCGCCGCCATCTGCGCTGCGTTCAGCCCGTTGGGACCCGGCACGAAGCCGAGATCGAGCGCACCGACGCGCGAGGCAACCGTGTGAAGAACCGAAAAGCCGTTCCATCCGTCTTTGACGGCGCCGAATTCGATCGCCGCCTTGGCGGCAAGCGACGCAATGGCCGCGCCATCTTCGCGCGCGAGCGCACCCGCGCCCAGAATGATGAGCGGGCGCTCGGCCTTCCTCAGCGTTTCGGCAAACTGGCTGGAGCCCAGCCCTGCCAGCGTTTCCGCACCGGCGCCGAGGTATTGGTAGGAATAAGTGAGATCGGCCTTCTCGCCGATCAGCGCGACCGGGAAGTTGCCGGCGCGCCAGCGCTTGCGGATACGGGCGTTGAGTACCGCTCCTTCGCGCCGCGGGTTGGCGCCGACGATCAGCAACGCATCCGCCTGCTCGACGCCGGCCAAGGTTGAATTGAACAGATAGCTGGCGCGGCCCCATTTCGGATCGACTGCCGCGCCGTCCTGGCGCCCATCGATATTTCCGCTGCCGAGACGTGTCATCAGATCCTTGAGCGCAAACATTTCCTCGACGGAGGCAAGGTCGCCGGCGATGGCGCCGACGCGATTTGCGGGCACGCTTTTTACCTTGGCGGCGATAGCGGCGAAGGCTTCAGTCCAGGTCGCAGCCTGCAAACGGCCACCGACACGCAAATAAGGCTGATCGAGGCGCTGCACGCGCAAGCCATCGACCACATGCCGCGTCTTGTCCGAAATCCATTCCTCGTTCACCGCGTCGTTTGTGCGCGGCAAGATGCGCATCACCTCGCGCCCGCGCGTGTCGACGCGAATGGCGGAACCGATCGCGTCCATCACGTCGATCGACTCGGTCTTGGTCAGTTCCCACGGCCGCGCCGAGAACGCGTAAGGCTTCGACGTCAGCGCGCCGACCGGGCAGAGATCGACGACATTGCCCTGCAATTCGGACGTCATCGCCTGCTCGAGATAGGTCGTGATCTCCATGTCTTCGCCGCGCCCGATAGCCCCCAATTCAGGCACCCCGGCGACTTCGGCGGAGAAACGAATGCAACGCGTGCACTGGATGCAGCGCGTCATGATCGTTTTGACCAGCGGGCCGATATATTTGTCCTCGACCGCGCGCTTGTTTTCCTTGTAGCGGCTCGCATCCATGCCATAGGCCATGGCCTGGTCCTGCAAATCGCATTCGCCGCCTTGATCGCAGATCGGGCAATCAAGCGGATGATTGATCAGCAGGAATTCCATCACGCCTTCGCGCGCCTTGCGCACCATCGGCGTGCGGGTGTTGAGAATCTTTGGCGTGCCGTCCTTGTTCGGCGGCAAGTCCTTCACGCCCATGGCGC
>JBARCH010000237.1:0-3202 GCA_049793875.1 Pseudolabrys sp.
ACCGCGCGCTACGCATCGTCTTGCCGGCCGTCGTGCTCGCGCTTGGCATCGTCATCTGGGCGTTGGTCGTGCGGCTCAACGACATTCCGCCGTTCGTGCTGCCGGGGCCGGCCCTCGTCTATACGACACTGGTTCACGATTGGGGCTTGCTCGCAGATTCGCTGCTCGTGACTTTGATTACGACGTTCGAAGGCTTTCTGCTGGCGGCCGTCGGCGGCGTTGGCCTTGCAGTTCTGTTCAACCAGTCACGGCTCGTCGAATATTCGTTTTATCCCTATGCGGTCATGCTGCAGGTGACGCCGATTGTGGCGATTGCACCGCTGCTGCTGATCTATCTGCCGCAGCCCGCCGCCGTGCTCGTCTGCGCCTGGATCGTCGCGTTCTTCCCGGTGCTTGCCAACACGACGCTCGGCCTCAACTCGGTCGATCACAATCTGATCGCGCTGTTCAATCTCTACGGCTCCTCGCGCATGCAGACATTATGGAATCTCAAGCTGCCGTCGGCGCTGCCGCAAATCCTGACGGGGCTGCGCATCGCCGGCGGTCTGTCGCTGATCGGTGCCGTGGTAGCGGAAATAGCCGCAGGTTCCGCCGGCGCCGGATCGGGGCTTGCCTACCGCATTGCCGAATCCGGCTATCGGCTCAATATTCCGCGCATGTTTGCGGCGCTACTGCTGCTGTCGGTTGCCGGCATCGCGATCTATTTCGCGCTCTCCTACATCACGCACCTCGCGCTGCGGCGCTGGCACGAAAGCGCCATCGCGCGCGAGCGTTAATGGAAGAATAATTCCGGCGTTACCAGCACCAGTCCGGAAATCAGCAGAAGCACAAGAATGATTTTGCGGAATGTGATGTCATCGAGCCAGTCGTAGAGCTTGAATCCGATCAGCACGCCGGCGCCGAGCACCGGCCAGCCCGCAAAATATAATTTGACCGTGTCCGCGGAAATGTTGCCATGCGCGGCGAGCGATATGGCCGTGACAATGAACGCGGCAAGAATCACCGGCTGATAAACTGCCCGTTGCGCGTCCTTCGACCATCCGCGCATTCCGCACCAGATCGTGACGAACACGCCGGCGAGTCCCGTCATGCCGCCGAGTACGCCGTTGAGAAAGCCGACACCCAATTCGGCCGGAAGATTTGCCGGTATCGCCTTGAGCGTCGGCCGCAGGAGTCCGTTGAGGCTGTAGAGGATCAGCAATACGCCGACGGAGAGCCGAAGATACGAGGGGTTCATATAGGCGAGCAGCCACACCCCGGCCGGCGCGCCGACCGCTCCGCCGATCGCCAACGGCCAGACATGGCGCCAGTTCAGTGACCGCCGGAGCACCCAGATTCCGTAACTCTGCACAAACAGTCCGTAGCCGACGATCAGCGTCGCCACCTGGAGCGGGCTGATGATGTGCAGCCAGATGCCGGAAACCACGAGGCCAAAGGCGAAACCGGCGATGCCGGTAACGACGCCGCCGATGAAAATCGAGACCAGGAAAAGTGCAATGACGGCGCCATCCACGGCGCAGCTATACCAGAGGGCCGCCGCGCCGGCACCGGAGAACTGCTTCTCTTGTGGAGATCGCCCAATCCGTGTCGGCGGCCTTAGATGCCGAGCGCGAGCCGAACCGCCACACCGAGCGCAGCCATAATCACGACCACTTCGATCAGGCCGCGGTGCAGGCCGAAAGCGAGCACCGCCGCGATTGCCGCCAGCGCGGCCGCGCGCAAATCGAGTGCGAACGGATCAAACGCGTACCAACGCAACGGACCCGCGTGCATTTCCTGGACCGTGCCGAACAGTACGTGCAGCGCAAACCAGACCGACAGATTGAGGATCACGCCGACGACCGCGGCGGTGATGCCCGCGAGCGCGCCTGCAAGCTTCCGGTTGGCGCGCAATTCTTCGATGAACGGCGCGCCGGCAAAAATCCACAGCATCGACGGCACGAACGTCACCCATGTCGTCATCGCCGCGCCCAGCACGCCGGCGGTGACGGCGGAGAACGGCGCGGCATTGCGAAACGCGGCGAGGAAGCCGACGAATTGCGTCACGAGGATAAGCGGGCCGGGTGTCGTCTCGGCGAGACCGAGGCCGTCGACCATTTCAGGCGCGGTCATCCAGTGATGCGTTTCCACGGCCTGCTGCGCCATATAGGCCAGCAGCGCGTAGGCGCCGCCGAACGACACGGCCGCGAGCTTCGAAAAAAACACGCCGATCGCGACCAGCACATGGCCGCTGCCGAGAAACAGGACAGCGAGCACGACGGGCGTCCACCACAACAAAAGACCGATGACGATGGCGAGGCCGGTTTGCCGCCAGGCATCGGCGTCGGCTTTTGCCGCTGAATCATTTGCGGCCGAAAGCGCCAGTTGCTTCGGCGCGATCCGCGCGACCGCAAAGCCGACGATCCCGGACCCGATCACGATGACAGGGAATGGCAGCCCGAGAAAGAAGATGCCGGCGAAGCCGACGCCTGCAAGCGTCACCAACAATCCGGTTTTCAGCGCGCGCCGCCCGATACGGATCAGCGCTTCGATCACAATCACCAGCACAGCGGCCTTGATTCCGAACAGCGCGCCATCGATGGCCGATACGCCGCGCCCGAGCGTGTAAAGCAGGCTCAGGCCCAACATCACGAATACGCCCGGCAGAACAAACAAAATGCCGGCGGCGAGCCCGCCGCGCACGCCATGCAATCGCCAGCCGACGTAAGTGGCGAGTTGCGTCGCCTCCGGCCCGGGCAGCAGCATGCTGACGTTGAGCGCATGCAGGAACCGCGGCTCGTCGATCCATTTTTTCTCGTCGACCAGGATGCGATGCATCATGGCAATCTGGCCGGCCGGCCCGCCGAAATTGATGCAGCCGATCTTGAGCCACACCGCGAAGGCTTCGCCGAAAGCCGGCTTTGTCTGCTGTGATAACGAGGCGTTCATATCATGCCGCCCTTTGCCTGCGCGTGACCTTTTCCGAACACCGGTCCCCACCTGTGGAGATCAAAAAATGCGAGAGCATGTTTTTCGGAATTCATGCGCGCGCCGGCCAGTTGTGCCGTTCCTCGGCAGCAAGGCGCAACCAGGCAAACAGCGCATCGTAAACGATGAATCCCTGTCGCAGCAGGCCATGATCGTCGTCGCCCGCAAGTGCGGAGAGACCGAGCGCGACTGCGTGCAATCCGGCGGCCTCCGCGGCGATATCGGGCCGCGCGGT
>JBARCH010000238.1:0-3953 GCA_049793875.1 Pseudolabrys sp.
ATCTTGTCGGTCGGGATCTTGAACATCTCGATGCGCGGAGCGTGTTCGCCGAGTTCGGCGCGCGCGCTGGTCAGTGCCTTCGACATTTCGCCGAGGATGTGCATGCGTCCGTCTTTGGCCTGACCCAGAGCGACCTTCATGATCTCTTCGGTGATGCCGGCGATCTTGATGTCCATCTGCAGCGACGTGATGCCGCCTTCGGTGCCGGCCACCTTGAAGTCCATGTCGCCGAGATGATCCTCGTCGCCGAGGATGTCGGAGAGCACGGCAAAACGCTTGTCTTCAAGGATGAGGCCCATCGCGATGCCCGCGGTCGGCCGCTTGAGCGGCACGCCGGCGTCCATCAGCGCGAGCGAAGAACCGCACACCGTCGCCATCGACGACGAACCGTTCGACTCCGTGATCTCGGAGACGAGGCGGATGGTGTAGGGGAACTCTTCCTTCGACGGCAGCATCGGGTGGATCGCGCGCCAGGCAAGTTTGCCGTGGCCGATCTCGCGGCGTCCGGGCGCGCCCATGCGGCCGGTTTCGCCAACCGAATAGGGCGGGAAGTTGTAGTGCAGCAGGAACGTCTCTTTATACGTTCCCTGCAGCGCATCGATGAACTGCTCGTCCTCGGACGTGCCGAGCGTAGCGACCACCAGCGCCTGCGTTTCGCCGCGGGTAAACAGCGCGGAGCCGTGAGCGCGCGGCAACAGGCCGACTTCCGAGACGATGTTGCGGACGGTTTTGACGTCGCGACCGTCGATGCGCTTGCCGGTATCGAGAATATTCCAGCGAACGATCTTGGCTTCGAGATCCTTGAACACGCCGCCGACGGCGAGCTTGTCGTGCTTCGGCTCGGCGCCTTCCGGGAAGAAATGCTCCATCACCTTCTTCTTGATGGCGGAAACGGCGTCCTGGCGATCCTGCTTCTTCACGATCGCATAGGCTGCGCGCAGATCCTTCTCGGCGAGGTCGAGAATTTCCTTTTCCAGCGTCTTGTTGTCGGCGACCACGACGTCGCGCGGCTCCTTGGCTGCTTTTTCGGCGAGTTGAATGATGGCCTGGATCACCGGCTGCATATGCCGATGGCCGAACATCACGGCGCCGAGCATGATTTCCTCGGACAGCTCCTTGGCTTCCGACTCCACCATCATCACGGCGTCTTGCGTGCCGGCGGTGACGAGATCGAGCTGGGTTTCCTTCATCTCGTCGAGCGTGGGGTTAAGCACGTACTCGTTGTTGACGAAGCCGACGCGTGCGCCGCCGATCGGGCCCATGAACGGGGCGCCCGAAAGCGTCAGCGCGGCGGAAGCTGCAACCATCGCGACGATGTCGGGATCGTTTTCCTGGTCGTGCGAGAGCACGGTGATGGTCACCTGCGTGTCGCAGCGCCAGCCGTCGGCGAAAAGCGGACGGATCGGACGGTCGATCAGGCGCGAGGTCAGCGTGTCCTTTTCGGTCGGACCGCGCTCGCGCTTGAAATAGCCGCCCGGAATCCGGCCGGCCGCGTAATATTTTTCGGTGTAGTTGACGGTGAGCGGAAGGAAATCGATTCCTTCTTTCGGCTGCTTCGCGGCCACGACGGCAGCGAGAACGGTGGTTTCTCCGTAGGTGGCGAGGACGGCGCCGTCTGCCTGGCGCGCTACCTTGCCTGTCTCGAGGGTGAGCGGACGCCCACCCCAGTCGAGCTCAACCCGATGCATATCGAACATTGCGTCTTTCTCTCATGTTTTTCGGCGAGTCCCGAAAGCCATGAGCAAGACGGCGAGAAGCTGTTGCGCATCACCGCAAAGCGGGAAGCAACAGCGTCTGGCGATCCTGCCATGGCGTTCGAACCTTGCCCGGTCGTCCGGACGAACCTTTTCGTCCGCCACCGTGAATGTCCGCGGCGTCCTTCGCCGCCGGACTGAATGCGAATGCGAAATGCACTCGCTCACGAAGCACGCGGAATTTCCCGCGCGCACAAAGAGCTCAACGGCGAATGTTGAGCTTCTCGATCAGGGTCTTGTAACTTTTCTCGTCCGTCCGCCGCAGGTAATCGAGCAGCGTGCGGCGCTGGCCCACCATCTTGAGCAGGCCACGCCGGGAATGGTTGTCCTTGACGTGAGCCTTGAAGTGCTCGGTGAGATTGTTGATGCGCTCGGACAGGATCGCCACTTGTACTTCGGGCGATCCGGTATCTCCGGCTTTCTTGGCGTACGTCTTGATCACTTCAGCCTTGCGGCTGGTGGTAACCGACTTCGGTCATCCTTTCTTCGACACGGCTCTGCCCAACAGGCCGGCCAGGTTAAACACGCGCTTGGGGACGATTTCGCCGCGGTCTACTTCGGCAAGGGCGATCAATTGCCCCGATGCCGTGACATGAACCGTGCCGCGGAAAATGGGTGCGTCCCGTCCGCGCAACAAAACGGCTTGGCCCCTTTGGAGCCTCGCCGCATCAGACCCGCTGATGGCCAGCGCCGGGATGTCGTCCAGCGCGGTCTCGACGGGCATGAGAGCGTCGGCGAGGCTAGCCCCGCCGGCCGCGGCTCTATCGCACACTGCCTCCAGTTCTGCCAGCAGAATCATGGATTCCGGGCCAAAAGGCCCGACAGAGCAGCGTCTTAGGGCGCAAACGTGCCCCCCACAGCCCAGAAGACGGCCAAGATCGCGGGCCAGCGACCGGACATAGGTGCCTTTGCCGCACTCGGCCTCGAAAACCGCGTGGTCGGCGTCCGGGGTTTCAACCAACTCGAGCCGGTCGATGGTGACCTCGCGGGGCTGCATTTCAACCGTCTCGCCGTCACGGGCGAGGTCATAGGCGCGCTCGCCGGCGATCTTGATGGCCGAATAACGCGGCGGCACCTGCTGAATGGTCCCGATAAAGGCCGGTAATTGCGCGCGAATCGCGTCGGCGGACGGGCGCGCATCGCTGGTGGAAACGACGCGGCCTTCGGAATCGTCGGTGTCGCGTTCATCGCCCCAGCGGACGGTGAAGCGGTAGAGCTTGCGGCCGTCCATCACGAAGGGAACGGTCTTGGTCGCCTCGCCGAGTGCGATCGGCAGCGCGCCCGAGGCAAGCGGATCGAGCGTGCCGGCATGGCCGGCGCGTTTGGCGGTGAACAGGCGCTTGATCACGCTGACTGCGTGCGTCGAGGTCATGCCGACGGGCTTGTCCAGCACGATCCAGCCATGCACGTCGCGCTTGTCGCGGCGAAACTGCTTGCGAGGCGCGCCGCCATTCGAAGACGCTGTCTTCGGCGGCTCCTCGGCGTCAAGCCGAGTGAGGCCGTTGAATTCGTTTTCGCTCACTCGCCGTCCTCGTGCTTGAGGTCGCGCTTGACGGCGGGCGAGCGCAGCAACTTGTCGATGCGCTCGGCTTCGCTGAAACTTTCGTCGATGCGAAAGCGAATCTCGGGCGCGAATTTCAAATTGATGCGCTGGGCTACTTCCGCGCGCAGGAGTTTCTTGTTGTTCTCGAACGCTGCGACGACCTTATCCGCGTCGCGGCCGCCGAGCGGCATGATGTAAACGGTGGCGAGCCGCAGGTCTGCGGTCATGCGCACTTCCGGAATAGTGATGAGATGACCTTCGATCACCGGATCGGGAATATCTCCGCGCGTCAGCATCTCGGCGACAGCATGCCGCACCAGTTCGCCGACGCGCAACTGGCGCGGAGAGCTGCCCTGGGTGCTGTCGCGGTGAGTTTGTTTGTGTCGTGCCATGTTACTCAGGCTTTCATTGCTGTCGTGGCCGGGCCTGCCCGGCCATCCCGCCCAGGAAGGCAATGCGCCCCTTATCGGGATGCCCGGCACGAGACCGGGCATGACAAAGGAAAGAGCGGAGCAATTATCTGCGCGCAGACCTAAGAATTGGACTTAGAGGCTGCGTTGAATTGTCTCCACCCGGTAACATTCGATGACGTCGCCTTGCCGCATGTCCTGGTAGTTCTCGAAGGCCATGCCGCATTCCATGCCCGCGCTGACTTC
>JBARCH010000239.1:0-1931 GCA_049793875.1 Pseudolabrys sp.
AATACGGCGGAAGCAAACTCGTAGTGATGATAGCGCGCCATCGCCAGTTCACGTTTGTGCTCGGCTTCCTTGGCACGCTCTGATAATTGCTTGCGGCCTTCCTTTGACGAGGGTTCGTCGTCGTAGCGCGCGACCAGTTTTTTCCAGGTGTCGACAGTCTTCGCCAGTTTCGCCTTGAGATCGGGATCGGTCGCGCGGTCGGTCTCGAGCTGCAATTGCTCCGATGCCGTATTCAGCACGGTCATGCGAATGGTCTTGGCCTGAAAGAAGGCCCACAGATCGTTGGCGGTGACGTTGTAGGTGATGGCGGAAGTTTGCGCGCTCTTGCCAAGCGTTTCGGAGAACGCCAGGAAAAGCGCCAGCACCGAAATCAGCAGCGCTATTTTTTTATTTCCCCCATGCGAAGCATGCTCCGCATGTTCGGCGTGGTCGAGATTTTCGTGCGCGCTCATTGCCCTCTCCGAATGAACAGCGCGGGGACGTTGATATGAAATCTTGCTTCGCGCAAGGGGCGCTAAGGCGTTATGGGAGCGATTATTTTACGCGCGCGGGTGCGCGCTGCGATAAACGTCGAGTAAACGTTCCGTATCCACGGCGGTGTAGATCTGCGTGGTGGAGAGCGAAGCGTGGCCGAGCAATTCCTGGATGGCGCGCAGGTCGCCGCCGCGCGCCAACAGATGCGTGGCAAAGGAATGACGCAGTGCGTGCGGCGTCGCGGTATCGGGCAGGCCCAGCGCGCCGCGCAGCCGCGCCATCGCAAGTTGCACGATTCGAGGGGACAACGGTCCGCCGCGCACGCCGACGAACAAGGCGCCATCGTCCGGCAACCCGTAAGGGCAAAGCGACACGTATTCGGCGATCAGCGTGAGCACCGCTTTGAGGACCGGCACCATGCGCCGTTTATTGCCTTTGCCGGTAACGGTGATGACGTCGCCTTTGTCGGGTGCCGGCACGTCCTGCCGGCGCAAGCCGAGGGCTTCGGATATGCGCAGACCGGAGCCGTAGAGCAGTGCCATCACGGCGGCATCGCGTGCAAGCTCCCAGGGTTCGCGTTCCTCGCCGGCGCGCAAGTCCGCGTCGGTCATGCGGGTGGCGGTGCCGATCGCCAGCGGCTTCGGCAGCGTCCTGGCAACCTTGGGTGCGCGCACGGCGGACAGAGCCCCGACCTTGCCTTTGCCCTTGCGCTCGAGGAAGCGGGCAAACGAACGCGTCCCGGCCAGGATCCGCATCAGCGACCGGCTGCCGATGCCGGACGCGCGCCGCGCCGCCATGAAGGCGCGCACGTCCTGTGGCGTGAGCCTGGCGAACTGTTTCAGCGTCGGGGGGGCGCCGAGGTGGCCGGTGAGAAAGCCGAGGAACTGGCCGACATCGCGCCGGTAGGCCTCTAGCGTCTTGGGCGACATGCGCCGCTCGGCGCCGAGATAACTGAGCCAGTGGCCCAGCTCGGCGGCGACGTCGGGGGCTAGCGCGAGCTCTGGCATGGCCCGACATTGGCAAGGCTTCCTTACTCTTCCTTAAATGGCCGGAATCGGCCAGACCAAGTGCATGGGCACGCGTGTTGTCGATATTCTGGTGCCGGTGGCGCTCGACCAGACCTATTCCTACCGGGTGCCGGCGGGGCTGGAGCTTGCGCCCGGCGATGTGGTGACGGTGCCGCTGGGCGCACGCGGCGACACCACCGGCGTGGTTTGGGCCGACAATCCTGAGCCCAATCCCCGCTTCCATAACCGCATGAGGGACGTCGAGGAAAAGCTCGACGTGCCGCCGCTCAAGGGCGAGTTGCGCCGGTTCATCGACTGGGTCGCCAACTACACCCTGTCGTCGCGCGGCATGGTGCTGCGCATGGCGCTACGGCGTGGCGAGCATCTCGGCCCCGGCCGCGAGCGCGTCGGCGTGCGGCTTGCGGGGCCTGCGCCGGGACGGATGACGCC
>JBARCH010000240.1:0-2127 GCA_049793875.1 Pseudolabrys sp.
TTGTCCTCATTCGGCGACGCGCGTGTGCTGGTGGAGAAATACGTAAGCGCACCGCGCCACGTTGAAATGCAGATTTTCGCGGACAATCACGGCAACGTCATTCATCTCAACGAGCGTGACTGCTCGCTTCAGCGCCGCCACCAGAAAGTCATGGAGGAAGCACCGGCACCCGGCATGAGCGCCGCGGTGCGCGCGGCGATGGGCGCGGCTGCGGTCGCGGCCGCCAGGGCGGTGGGTTACGCCGGCGCCGGCACCGTCGAGTTCATCGCCGACGGCGCGAACGGGCTGGAAGAAGGCGGCTTCTGGTTCATGGAGATGAATACGCGGCTTCAGGTCGAGCATCCGGTCACCGAAGCCGTCACCGGTCTCGATCTGGTCGCGTGGCAATTCCGGGTGGCGGCAGGCGAGAGGCTTCCGCTCACGCAGGCGGATGTGCCGCTCGACGGCCACGCCGTTGAGGCGCGGCTTTATGCGGAAGATCCGGAAAGAAATTTTTTGCCGTCGACCGGGCGGTTGCTGGCGCTCTATCTGCCGACGGGCGACGGCATTCGCGTCGATACCGGTTTCGAGCGCGGCAACGATGTGACGCCGTTCTATGACCCGTTGCTGGCGAAGGTGATTGCGCACGGCAAAACGCGCGAGGCAGCGCTGGACGCGCTGGCCGACGCACTCGACCGGACGGTCGTGGCCGGTCCACGCAGCAATGCTGGGTTTCTGGCTGCGCTTTGCCGCGCCAAGGAATTCCGCAAGGCCGAATTCGACACCGGCTTCATCGAACGCCATCTTGCCGCGCTTGGCGCCGTGCCGCAGCCGCCGGATTTAGCCGCCGCCGCGCGCGGGGTGGAACGGTTTCTTGCGCGCGAGAATGTCCGCATCGCTGCCGCAGCCGCCTGCGAGCCAGAGCAACCGCCGTCGCCGTGGGATTCCCTCGATGGCTTTCAGCTTTCCGGCGCGCGCACGACCAGCGTGCCGATCACGATTGACGGTGAACGCGACGTGGCAACGGCTGGCTATGGGTCCGGCGGCGTCTCCGTCATGGTCGGCGGCGTAATGCCGGCAACCGATGCGGTCGTCATCGACACCGCCGGCGCCGTTCTGGTGCTGCGTGGCGGGCGGCAAAGCAAAATCACGCTGCGCGCCGATACCGGCACCGATACCGGTCATGGCGGCAATGGCGGCATCGTTCGCGCGCCCATGCACGGCAAGGTGCTGGCATTGCTTGTGGAGGAGGGCGCGCCGGTGACACGCGGCCAGCGTCTCGCCATCATCGAAGCGATGAAGATGGAACACACGCTCACGGCGCCGATCGACGGGCTTGTTTCCGGCATCGCAGTTGCCGCAAATGCGCAAGTTGCGGAAGGCGCCAAAGTGATGACAATCGTACCGGCGCCGCAAAACTGAGGCTGAAGCGAAAGACCGAAATGTCCCTCAATCTGATCAAACTTTGCGTCGGTTGCGATTCCATCAAAGACCTCGAGGACTGGATCAAGCAGCGGCTTAAGGACAAGAAGCGCCGCGGCCAGAAGCCCGAGCATATCCACACGACACGCATGGTCCCCAAGCGTGCCGAGGAACTCACCGACGGCGGTTCGCTCTATTGGGTCATCAAGGGCCAGATCGCTTGCCGCGAACGCATCGTCGATGTGCGGCCGTTCGTCGACAAGGAGGGCGTCGGCCGCTGCCGTCTGGTGCTCGACGGCAAACTTGTGCTGGTCGAGCCCCGGCCGCGCAGCGCCTTTCAGGGCTGGCGGTATCTGGAGCCGAAGGAATCTCCGCGCGATCTCTCTCGCGCTGCGCCCGGCGCTGCAAAAATGCCGGAGGCCATGCGGCGAGAGTTGAGGGAGTTGGGACTTCTCTGATTTGCCGTTCATGCGCGCGCGGCGCTGCATCCCTGGCGTCATGCGCGCGCTTGACCCGTGCATGCATCTTTCTTTTTTCTTTGTGCGTTTGTTGTCGGCTCAAATTCGGGCCGGACGGCGCGCCGCAAAAAATTCTGAATAACTTATCCCCGCTCGCCGAACCGGCCTTACATTGCATGCGCCTTGCTCGGCTGAGGGCGTCGTCGCGAGACGTCTCGATGATGGAGCAACTTGAATGGGCCGGAATGGCGTAAAGCGCCAGGCCGGC
>JBARCH010000241.1:0-1640 GCA_049793875.1 Pseudolabrys sp.
CTGCGCTGTCGAGCGAGCAACTTGTGTATCGGCTGTTCCATGAGCGTGGCGTGCGCGTCTTCAACGGCAGCGACGTGCGCGCGGAGTGTTCATGCTCGCGCGAAAGCGTCGAGGCGATGCTCAAGAGCTTCTCGCAAGACGATCGCGATCACATGGTCGAGGATGGCGCGATCTCGGTGACCTGCGAGTTCTGCAGCACGAGTTACAAATTCGCGCCTGCGGACGTCGGAGCCAATACGGACTGAGGCATGACCGGGAAGGCGGCGTTATTGGCGGTTGTCCTGCTGATTGCGCCGCAGGCGGCGGATGCGCAGTCTTGCCCGGCGCTACTCGCCACCGCGCGCCGGCTCGTGCTGGTCACAGCGGCAACCATGACGACGCCGGCGGCAACGTTGCGGCGCTTCGAACGCGCAGAGCAGGGCGCGCCTTGGCAGGAAATCGGCGGCGCGCAGTCTGTCCTGATCGGTTACAAAGGCATGGCGTGGGCGCATGCCTTTCGATCGTTCGCGCGCGCGGGTGAACCGGTGAAAGTGGACGGCGACAAGCGCGCGCCGGCGGGCTTCTATCCCATCGGCCGCAGCTTCGGCTTCGCGCCTTCGTCGCGGCCTGGTTACCTGCGTTTGCGTGAGGGGACGGTGTGCGTCGATGATCCGGCCTCGCGCGCCTACAATGTCATCACCACGCGTGCCGCCGCGGGCTGGAAAGTGCACGGCGAGAATATGTGGCGTATTTCGGCCTACCGGCATGGTTTAGTCGTCGATTATCCAACCGACGCCAGGGCGCGCGCAGGGTCGTGCATTTTCATCCACGTGCGGCTGCCGAATGCGACCGGCACCAACGGCTGCGTCGCAGCTCCCGAGACGGAGGTCGAAACCTTGCAGGATTTCGCACAGAGCGGCGCGGTGCTCGCCGTACTGCCGGAGAAATCGCTCGGTGAATTTGCCGGCTGCCTCCCGGCCGCGGCGCGTTAGTTGATCGTGCGCTCGGCGAGCGAGGAATCGAGCGAAAACGCCGGCACCTCGATGTCGAACGGCTCGCCCTTCGCCGTAATCATCCCGTAGCTGCCGGCCATGAAGCCGGATGGCGTCGGCAGCGGAACGCCGCTGGTATATTCGAATGACTCTCCCGGCTTGAGCGTCGGCTCTTCCCCGACGACGCCCGGACCCTTGACCTCCTGCAGCCGCCCCGTCGCATCGGTGATGCGCCAATGCCGCGTCTTGAGCTGGACCGTTTCCGCGCCGCCGTTCCTGATGTCGATGGTATAGGCCCAGAAATAATAGCCATTGCTCGGCGACGACCGCTCCGAGACGAAGCGGGGCTTCACGGTGACTTCGATCTCTCTCGTAACGGCACGATACATGCTATATTCCGGCGCTTCGCCTAGGCCTTGCCACAAAGTCCTGCGACCGGATTATGGCCGAAAGGCCAGACCAAAGAAAAGCCGTTCATGCCCCCGGTTTCGACCGAACGCGATTTGCGGCTTGACTTGTTCCGCGGCCTCGCGCTCTGGCTTATTTTTCTCGACCATATTCCGTCGAATGCGGTGAGCTGGATTACCATCCGCATTTATGGCTTCAGCGACGCCACCGAAATTTTCGTTTTCATCTCCGGCTATACCGCGGCTTTCGTCTATGGCCGCG
>JBARCH010000242.1:0-5562 GCA_049793875.1 Pseudolabrys sp.
TCATCGTCCGCCCAGCCGTTGAGCGCGGCAAACGTCGCCGGCTCGATCTGCGCGTTGCGAAGATTCATGCCCGAGCGACCGGAAGCCTGTGTGCCCGCCATGGCCAGAAGGAACATCGCCGTCGCGCCAAGTCCGACTGAACGGGCACGGCGCTTCAGCATGCCACTAGTGCCCGCCTTCGGTAGCGACCAACTTCCAGTTCGGGTCGCGCGAGGCACTGTCGCGCGCGAACGTCCACACGTCCGTGACGTCGGTCACCTTTTCCGGGTTGCCGTCGATCAGCTTGCCGTCCTTGTCGTGCGTCGCAGAGATAAGCGAGGAAACGAAGCGCACCGTCACCTGCGCGGTTTTCGCACGCATCTCGGCAGCGGTGATGTCGGCGGAGTTGATCGAGACGAAACGTGTCTCGACCTTTTCGCCGCGTTGCTCGCGCCCGGAGATCGCGGCGTCGAAACCGTCATAGACTTCGCGCGACAGCAAATTCTTCAGCGTGCGCCGGTCGCCTTGCGCAAACGCCGTAACCACCATTTCGTAGGCGGCGCGTGCGCCGGTGAGAAAATGCTTGGCGTCGAATTCCGCATCGGCGGCGAAGATCGCATCGAGTCCGGCGGCAATGGGCGAGCCCACGGCGGCGACGCCCTTCCAGCGCTCGGCTGGAGCAACCGGCTCGGCCGGCTGTGCGGGCTTCGGAGCAGTCTCGGAGGCACGGTTCGGCAACGCAATGACTTTGCCGTCGGGCGCCGGACGAGCCGGCTCGCGCGCCGAATACGGATCGTAAGGCGGGCGCTCGCGCCCGGTACGTTGGCCGAGCACGCTGCGCAACCGCAGGAAAATGAACACTGCGAGCGCCAGGAAAATAATGGTGTAGATGTCGAACACGTCTCGCATGCTCTCGGCTGTCATTGACAATACGGCGAATCGGCGAGCCAGTGGCCTAATCTGCGGGCGTAGCGGCCGGTTCCACCGGTATCATGTAAGCGGCGGGGGAGCCGTTCCATAGGCCAGCGCCGGACATTCGGCGCAATTATTATGCTGCTGCGCCAAAGCTTAGACGATCGCAACTGGCACGCCAACATTGCTAACCCTGAGTTCACGCATGATTGTGGCTAAATGGTTGCTGTTTGCACTCCTGGCTCTGCCGGCCGCAGAGTTGGCGGCGTTCATTCTGGTCGGCCTGTTCATCGGATTCGGCTGGGCGGTGATTCTGCAACTGGCGATTTCCTTTATCGGCATGGCAGTCCTGCGATTCGGCGGCGGGACACACATTTCCCGCGTCCGCGTCGCCATGGGCACAGGCGATCTCAATAGTCTGCAAGCCGACGGCGCCGGCTTTTTTACCCTTTTGGCTGGGATTCTCCTGCTTGTTCCGGGGTTTATAACAGACATTATCGGTGCTTTGCTGCTGATTGGACCGTTGCGGCGCCTCGTGGGCGCGGCGCTAGGCCGCGGCGGCGGCAATGTCCGCCGTGACGGCGTCGTCGATCTCGAGCGCGAGGAATGGCGGCAGGTGCCGGAGGAGCGGCTTGCCGACCAGCGCAACCGCGAGCCGCCGCGCTGAAGCTCCCGCGATCCTTGTTCCGGCCCTGCGGGTCGTGTTAGCCAACCGCGCAACTTGCAGCAGCGTTTTCAGGTTCCGGAGTTCTCATGGCAACGACGACAAATGGCGGGTCGCCCCAAGCTCAGGCGCAGGTGCCGCCGCAGCTCAACGTGCTGGCGCAATACATCAAGGATTTCTCGTTCGAAAATCCGAACGCGCCGCGCTCGCTCAACCCGAGCCAGAAGCAGCCGGAGATCAGCATCCAGATCAACGTCAACGCGACGCCGATGACGGATACCGATGTCGAGATCGTGTTGAAACTCGAAGGCCGCGCGCAAGGTCCCGAGGGACTGTTGTTCAGTTTCGATCTGGCATTTGCCGGCATGTTCCGCATCCAGAACGTTCCGAAGGAAAGTTTGCATCCGGTGATGATGATCGAATGCCCTCGGCTGCTGTTTCCGTTCGCGCGCGAGATTATCGCCAACGCCGTGCGCAACGGCGGCTTCCCGCCTTTGCTGCTCGACCCGGTTGATTTCGTCAGCCTCTATCGCCAGAAGATCGCCGCCGCGCAGCCGGCATCGCCGCCGCCCACGGTGGGTTGACTCGCCTTTTATCGAGAATACGGACCGGTCTTCAGGCGCTGTCGCGCGGCAGGTACTGCCGCCACAGCGGGCTTTCGCCGAGCGTCGCGACAAAGTCGCGGTGCGCCTGCCGGTCGGCCTCGGTGATGCGCACGGCGAGCGGCACCGCGCGCTCGCGGTCCGCAGTGCCGTCGCGCCTGCTGACGCCCGCGCCTTTTTCCGCCAGACCGAGTTGCGCCTGGCGCGCGCCGATCAGCTCGAGATAAACCTCGGCCAGAATCTCCGCATCGAGCAGCGCGCCGTGCTTGGTGCGGCGCGAGGTGTCGATGCCGTAGCGCAGACAGAGCGCATCGAGGCTGTAGGGGCCGGCCGAGTGTTTGCGGCGCGCGAGCGCGATGGTGTCGATCAGCCGCTCACGTGAAAGCCCGGTGCGCTTGATGCGATCGAGCTCCGCGCTCAGAAATCCGAAATCAAACGACGCGTTGTGCGCGATCAGCGGCGACTCGCCGAAAAATTCCAGCAGGTCATCCGCGACCGTAACAAACAGCGGCTTGTCCTTCAGGAAGTCGGCGGACAGGCCGTGGACCTTGAAGGCCTCGGCCGGCATGTCGCGCTCGGGGTTCAGGTAGCGATGGAACGTCACGCCGGTCGGAATGCGGTTGAGCAGCTCGACGCAGCCGATCTCGACAATGCGATGGCCGTCGAACGGATCGAGCCCTGTCGTTTCGGTATCGAAGACGATCTCGCGCATCTTTTCCCTTCTCATTCCGAGGCGCGCATCAGCGCGAATCCGGAAACGACAACGGCCTACGTCCGTTTCGGCATATTAGCAACGCGGTCGAGAATTTCACGCACCTGCGCGTGCGCCGACTCCAGGCCATGCGAGCTATCCACCACGAAATCGGCGCGGCGACGCTTTTCGTCGTCGGGGATCTGCTTCGCCAGCAAGCCGGCGAACTTTTCCTCCGTCATTCCCGGCCGACCGAGCACGCGCTGACGCTGTGTTTCGGAAGATGCCGACACCACCACCACCGCGTCGCAGCGCTGCTCGCCGCCGGTTTCGTACAGCAGCGGGATGTCGAGCACGGCAATGGCGGCGCCCTTTTGCTCGGCTTCGGCGAGGAATCGCTTTTCCGACTGGCGCACGAGCGGATGCACGATGTCTTCGAGCCGCTTGATGGCATCGGGCTTGCCGACGACCTGGCGGCCGAGCTTCTCGCGATCGACCTTGCCGTTCACGGTCGAGCCCGGAAACGCCGCTTCAATGGACACAACCGCCTCGCCTTCGTAAAGCCTGTGCACCGCCGCGTCGGCGTCGTGCACGGGAACGCCCTCCTCGGCGAAGAATTTCGCCGCGGTCGATTTTCCCATGCCGATCGAGCCGGTGAGGCCAAGGATGAACATGCGGCTATCTTAGCGTGCGATGACGCCTTGTTGGCGCAGAAAATCGAGCAGCGGCAGCAAAGGCAGGCCGAGAATGGTGAAATAATCGCCCTCGATGCGCTCGAACAACTGGATGCCGGCGCCCTCGACCTGATAGGCGCCGACGCTTGCAAGCGCCGCGGCGCCGGCGAACTCGAGGTAGCTCTCGAGATAATCGTCGCCGAAGGCGCGCATGGTCAGCCGCGCAACATCGGCATGCTCGAACAGCACGATGCCGTCGCGCACCACCGCAAGCGCCGAATGCAATTCGTGCGTCTTGCCGCGCAGCACGCGAATTTGCTCACGCGCGCCGGCGCGGTCGGTCGGCTTGTCGAAGCGCTGCGCGCCAAGCGCAAGCGTCTGATCGGCGCCGAGCACCAGACGTCCCGGCAGCGAACCGGCAACCGTCAAGGCCTTGGAACGCGCGAGCAACACCGCGGCTTGCCTCGCATCGAGCGGGCCTGCTTCGTTTTCGATCGCGCGCTCATCGATCGGCGCCGGGCGGATTTCGACGCGCAGGCCGGCGGCGCCGAGAATCTTGCCGCGCACTTCGCTCCTGGACGCAAGCACCAGCGGCATTGATGAAAGCCAAAGCGGCATGATTCTAACCTGCCGGATGTCGGCGGCGGTCGCTCAGCAACCGCATCACCGCCGCCGCCGTTTCCTCGATCGAGCGGCGCGTGACATCGATCGACGGCCATTCATGCTTGGCGCAGAGCCGGCGCGAATAAGCGATTTCCTCCGCCACCGCCGTCTTGTCGATATATTGGTCGTCGTCGCGGTGCGCGTTCAGGCCGAGCAGCCGATTCTCGCGGATCTGCACGATGCGTTCCGGGCTGGCGTAAAGCCCAACCACCAGCGGCCGCGTCAACTTCTCGACTTCCAGCGACAACGGCACGCCCGGCACCAGCGGTACGTTGCCCGTCTTCACGCCGCGGTTGGCGAGATAAATCGATGTCGGCGTTTTCGAGGTGCGCGACACGCCGACCAGCACGACATCCGCGTCATGCAGGCCTTCAACATGCTGGCCATCGTCATGCACCATCGTGAAATTGAGCGCCTCGATGCGCTGGAAATATTCGGCGTTGAGCACGTGCTGCGCACCGGCGCGATGCATGGTCTTGGCGCCGAGATAAGACTGGAACACGCGCAACACCGGCCCCAGGACCGACATGCACGGCAGGCCGAGGTCGCGGCAACGATCCTCCAGCAGACGGATCAGGTCTTCTTCGAGCAGCGTATAGAGCACGAGGCCCGGCGCCTCGGTTATCTCGGTTAGTGCGTGATCGAGCTGCTTGCGGCTGCGCACCATTGGATAAAGATGCTCGACCGGCGCGACGTTCGCGTATTGTGCCGCGGCCGCGCGCGCGACCATGATCAGCGTTTCGCCGGTCGCGTCGGAGACGAGATGCAGGTGGAAATAGCCTGTGTCGGGCATCTGTATAGGTTTCGGAGGAACTGTGGACAGCACGGGAGGAGGCCACGGCTTCCCGGCAAGTGCAAGGCGGAAAGCGGGCGGGGCCGGATTCCTGTCCACATTCGTGCCTTCGGGAGAGCAGAAAAAATGCTTCCGTTAAGCTCGTGAATATGTGGATGACGCCTGGGGATTACGTGCGTAAAACTCGATTCAAGCCCGTCAATAAAGGATTTATCAATACTCAAGGCGGGCGGCTTTTGCCTGTGTGGTTTTGATGAAGCGAGGTCATCCGGTGGACAGGGTGTGAATCGAAAGGCATGAGTCCAATCAACGGCCTAATAATAACTACAAAGAGAACTATAAGATTTAGATGGAAGAGAGAATTCGAGCGGGAAGTGTTGTGAGTAAGCCGTTGCTCGATGTGCTGAGCGGTCAACGTCAGTCCGTGCCGCCGGTATGGATGATGCGGCAGGCGGGTCGCTATCTGCCGGAATATCGCGCGCTGCGCGAAAAGGCCGGCGGGTTTCTCGATCTCTGCCTCAATCCGCAAATGGCGTCGGAAGTGACGCTGCAGCCGGTGAAGCGCTTCGGCTTCGATGCAGCGA
>JBARCH010000243.1:0-11861 GCA_049793875.1 Pseudolabrys sp.
CGGACGGGTTTTTCTTGCGTCTGGTGATCGAAGTCCGATGTCGTGAGCAGCCTTAGGCGTTGCATGTCACCCTTTTATAAAGCTTAGGTGACAGTCACATGACAGCTTAACTCGCTGATTTATCTCGCAATCCGTCCGTTGGCGACGGGTTCTCGTTGTGCAACGGCAGGTGCATTGTGAACCTGGCGCCGGTGCCGCGCGTGCTCTCGATCGTGAGGCGTCCGCCGTGGCGGTTGAGCACATGCTTGACCAGCGCCAACCCCAGACCGGTGCCGCCCTGCGCGCGACTGTCGACCACATCGACGCGATAAAACCGCTCGGTCAGCCGCGGCAAATGTTCCGGCGCAATGCCTGGCCCGAAATCGCGAACCGCGATGCGGGCTTCATAGGCGCCGTCCGGTCCCCCCGCACGCGCCAGCGTGATATCGACCCGCTTTCCATCGGCGCCGTATTTGAGCGCGTTCTCGACCAGGTTTTCGAGCGCACGAATCAACTCGTCGCGGTCGCCAAGGACAACGAGCGGCGCCAGCGGGGCTGCAATATTGATATCGACCCCGCGATCCCGTGCCAGCGTCTGCAAACCGTCCACCACCTGTTTCACAAGCGGCACCAGATCAACCAGCGTGTTCGGCCGTAGATGCGCGTTAAGTTCGATGCGCGAAAGCGACAGCAGGTCATCGATCAGCCGCGCCATCCGCCTCGCTTGCGCTTGCATGATGGCGAGAAATTTCTCGCGCGCGACGGCGTCATCCTTGGCCGGGCCCTGCAACGTCTCGACGAAGCCAAGCAGCGCGGCAAGTGGCGTGCGCAATTCATGGCTGGCATTGGCAACGAAATCGGCGCGCATTTCCTCGACACGGCGTAGCCGCGTGAGATCGTTGAAGGCGATCAACAAAAGCTCGGCCGGACCGCCGCCCGTTTGCGACACAATCGGCGTCACAAATGCTTCAAACCAGCGGTCGAGCGGAACACGCTCAAAAAACTCAATACGCTGGCGCTCTCGTGTCGCGGTCGCGCGGCGGATTGCCTCAACCAGCTCGGGAATACGCAACGCGATCAATGCCGGCTCGCCCTGCCGCAATGCCGGGGCGACCTCGCTTGCGGCAGGGTTAAATGCGATAACGCGAGCATCGCGGCCGAGCACAATCGCCGGGCCTGGAAATCCGCCGATCAAGGCATCGATCGACGCGACGTCGGGCGGCGGCGTGCTTGTGGCCGCCGCATCGACCGTATCAGCCGCGTCCACATGCCCCTTGAGCAAGCGCCAAATTCCGCGAAGACGGCTCGGCCAATCCGCCAGACGCCTGCCAATCTCGCGCTCTTTCTCAATCGCCATCTTCAGCCGATGTCGGACTTCTCAATGACTTCCATCTCGCTCCGGATCGGAGCGCTCGCCTTGATCTTTTCCGATTGCTTCTCCGGCGCATGCACACCCAGAAAAAATTCTCTCGTCCCGAGTATCGCCAGCGCGACCACGAAAGGGCAAATGTAATAAAGCAGGCGGAACAGCAGCAATCCGGCCAACAAATCTTCCTTGTCGTATTGCCAGAGAGCGATCAGCATCGCGGCATCGAACACGCCGAGGCCGCCGGGTGCATGACTGGCAAAGCCGAGCATGGTCGCGGTTACGAAAATCACCGCCATATAGACGAAGCCGATGTTGGGTTCGTCCGGCAGCAGCATGTACATCGCCAGCGCACAACAGCTCAAATCAAGGATGCCGATGCAGATCTGCAACAGCGTCGAGGCTCCGCCCGGGAGTTGCACCTCCCAGCCACCTTTACCGATCACGCGTCGCGCACTGGAGACCCAACCGATATAGGAGACAAGCGTGACAAGAATCCCGACCGCGATCACGCGGTTCACCCAGATCGGCAGTTGATCGATTGCGGACGCCGCCAACGGCACGTACAGAACGCCCAGCCCGAGTACCGCGGCGTTGCCGAGCCAAAACGTCAGCCCGGCGATGAAGCAGACCTTCGCCACCTCCGTAACAGTGAGGCCGTAGGCGGAGTAGATGCGGTAGCGCACCGCCCCGCCGCTGAAAGCGCTGGCGCCGACATTGTGGCCGACCGAATAGCTGGTGAAGCCGGTGAGCGCCGCGACGCGATAGGGAATCTTGTCAAAGCCGACGGCGCGCAGCGCGAACAAGTCATAGAACGTCAAACTGGAGTAGCCGATCACGACGAACAGCAAGGCAAGCACGATTTGATGTTCTTCGGTCGCCTTCAAGGCGGCGACCACCTCATCAACGTTGGTGTTGCGTAGCGTATGGAACAGCACCACCACGGCCACGGCTATGATGCTGAGGCTAAGCAGCACACCGATCCGATTCCAACCGATCTTTTCTCGAAAAAACCGCGCCACCGCGCGCAGCACACTCAGCATCCATCACTCCGAATCGCCGCCCCGAACCGCACGGTCGCCCCCGTGATCGGCCTGCGTCGTCAACGCAACAGGACCCCTAGCAGAACTGCGGTGATGGCGCGAGGGCGCTGCCATCGGCCCGGCCGATCTGTTAGCTTTCGCGGTTAAAGCTACCCGGCCCCTTGCCCCCGCCGGTGCGGCGACGTGAAACTGATCGGTCATTTGGAGGTCTGTCGCAATGAGCAACCATGATCGGCCTTTCCCGCGCCGCGCTTTGCTGAAGAGCGCAGGCCTCGGCATCGGCGCGGGTCTCTTGCCGGACCTGCGGATCACGCAAGTCGATACCGCACAAGCCGCGGAAGCGATCTGGAGCGCCGAATATTGGGCGAAGAAAGGCGACGTTCCGCTCTACATGTTCCGCAAGCGCATGGGCGCGCCGAAACCCGGCGACCCGCCACGGCCGGTGCTTTTCCTGGTTCACGGCTCCTCGAATTCGTCGCGCACGAGCTATGATCTCGCCGTTCCCGGCAGGGGCCAATATTCGATGATGAACGTGTTTGCCGGCTACGGTTACGACGTCTGGACGATGGACCATGACGGTTACGGCAAATCGGGCAGTTCGGGTAACAACTCCGATTTCGCGAGCGGCGTTGCGGATCTGAAGGCCGCCCTCCCCGTGGTCGAACGGGAAACCGGCCAGCGGAAGCTGCATTTCTACGGGACCTCGTCCGGCGGTATTCGTGCCGCGGCCTATGCGCAGGCAGAGCCGGAGCGCGTGGACCGGCTGATCCTCAGCGCCTTCACTTACAAGGGCAACGGCGCGGCCGAAATCGCGCGGCGGCGCAAACGCATCGACGCGCTGCGCGCCAATCCGCGCCGCAAGCGCGACGCCGCCATGATTCGCTCGATCTTCACGCGTGACGGCCACCCGTCGAGCTACGACCCGGCCGTAGCGGAAGCGATCATCGCCGAGGAAATGAAATTCGGCGACGCCGTTCCCAGCGGCACCTATCTCGACATGGCGGCGAACCTTCCGGTCGTCGATCCGACCAAGGTGTTGTCGCCGGTGCTGATGACGCGTGGCGAATGGGATGGAAACTCGTCCACCGACGACCTGCTCGATTTCTTTCGCCAGCTTCCCAATGGCGACCGGCAGTTCGCAATCCTTTCGCACGTGGCGCACAGTCCGCACTGGAGCAAGAATCGGCAGTTGCTCTGGTACGCGATGAAGAATTTTCTTGCGGAGCCGGCGCCGGCCGCGATCTAGCGCGCGCAATTCATTTACGCGATTGCGATCTCCAGCGGGAACGCGTCGACTACCTCGTGCCCCTTGTCGTTCACGATGAAGGTGTGGCCAAGAAAGATGCCGAACATGCCATCGGCGGTGATCGGATTTGGCTCCGCCATGATCACCATGCCGGGCTTGAGCACCATGTCGCCCTCGACACCGCGCACATGCTCGGCCGAGACGTGAGGATTGTCGGTGACGAGATCGATGCCGTGGCACTGCGTCGGACGCGACTGCACGCCGTGATCGCGGAAGAACTTGCTGGCGGTACGCATGGCTTCGGCCGGGCGGCCGGGTGCGATTTCGGCGACGATCTTGTTATAGCCGGGCAGCGTGATCTCGTCCCAGAACTTCCGTACCATCTCAGTCGGCTCGCCGAGACAGATCGGCGAACCGACCTGCGCGGTGTAGCCGCGATAGCCGGCTGCGAGCTCCATGTTGATGATGTCGCCCTTTTGCAGCACACGGCCCGATGGCCGCGGGTTGCCGAAAATCAACGCCGGGTTCGCCATCGGCGTCGATCCGATGATGAGGAAGTCGATATCGCCGCCGCCTTCCATGATTGCGGCGCCGGCTGCGGCACGCAGTTCATATTCCTTTGCGCCGGGCTTGGCGCGCGCAACCATCGCCTCCATCGCACGCTGGCACAGAATGCCAGCTTTGCGCACGCAATCGAGTTCTTCCTTGCTGTGGATGACGACAAGGTCGTGCAGGAAGCCTTTGGTGAATACGAGTTCGGCATCGGGCAAGCCCGCGCGCAGCGCGTTGTATTGATTGACCGGCATATAGTCTTCGTGCCGCGGATCGATCTCCATCAGGCCGATGCGGCCGCGCTCGAGCTTCAATTCCTTCAATCGCTCGACCATCACCTCTCCGTAATGGCCGTTGCGGCTGTGTCGTACGTCCTTGACCGCGACATCGACGATCCGCCGCACCGCTTCCGCGTGCGTGCCGCCCATGGAGTAGATCATGGTCGGCTCGCCATCGAGCGGCACCAGCACGTAGCAGCAGAGCGCGTGCCACTCCCAATGGCCGGTCAGCCAGCCCATCCCGCCGCCGAAGCTCCAGTGACTCGGCCCTCCCGCCGCGATCACGCAATCGAGCTTGTGCTCCTTCATTTTGGCACGCAACGCCGCGTATCGCCGTGCGTATTCCTGCGCCGAGAATTGCTCGTAGATCGCGTCGCGGTAATACGGAGTGCCCCGCATGTTGGCGAACGGCAAAGCCTGATCGAGCTTATCGCGAACGACTTCCCACGGCTGCGGGCCGAGCGGCTTACGGGGCTGCTGGATGTTCATGGACTTACCTCATTGCATGACGCCGGCGCGACGCGCCGGTTATTTCTATTCCGTGCAGTTGTTGATTTTGACGCGGCCGCCGGCCTTTTCGACCGCTTCACTGGCGAGCTTCATATCCGAAACCTGCTCGACCGTCGGCTTCTTTGCGGCGTCGATGTAGCCGTCGGCAACATCGTTATCGATCGTCCATTGCGTCCGTTTGGCATTGAAGCCTTCGTTCACCGACCAGACGCAATTCTTGATGAGCACGCCGATGGAATATTCCACCGCCTCTTTCGGCTTGGTCGTCGCCTTGACAATGATCGGCAAGACCTTGGCCGGCTCGCGGTATATCGTGCGATTGGCTTCGATCATCGCGGCAACCGCGTCGACCATCAGGTCATGGTCGCGTTCGATCCAGGCAACCTGCGCGCCGTAGGCATTGAACATATAGTCCGGCATCAGGTCGGCGAGCTGGACGAGCACGTGTACGCCGGGCTTCTTTTTCTCGGCGATGTAGGCGTCTTCCGGGTGCAACGCCACGGCATCGATCTGCCCGGCGACCAGGCCCGCCATTCGCGAGGCGGTCGCAGCGGCGATGAACTGCGCGTCTTCAACCTTGAGGCCGGCCGTCTTGAGAACTTCCCGGCCCATGAGCCAGTTGAAGCTGCCGACACCACCGCCGGACGCGCTGAGCTTTTTGCCCTTGAGATCCTTAGCGGACTTGATGTCAGCCGCGACCATATAGGCCTGCGGCATGCGCGGCGCCAAACCCCAGATCTGACGGACCTTCACGCCGCGGCCGACAGCAACAGGCTGCACCGAGACGAGCGCGGTACCTTGCGCAGCTGCGGCTTTCGACGCCGGCGAGCCGCCACCGTCGAACTGAATGATGTTGGCGTCGATGCAGCGCTTTTCAAAATAGCCGAGAGCCTTGGCTACATAAGGCGTGGTATGCACCACGTTCGGCGGCGACACCGAAACGCCGATATTGATCTTGCGCATGGCGGTGCATGGCTTCGCACTCTGCGCGGACGCAGAATCCGCTCCGAGCACTGCCAGAACGCAGCCGGCCGACAGGAACAACGTGAGGCCGCGATTTAATTTAAGTCCGTCTCGCATGATATCCTCCACTCGTTTCCGCGTTTTTTATCTATCGTTCAGTCCTGATTGCCCGATGCCGTCCACGGCGCGACGTGGATTTCGACAAACCGCACGCCTGCCGTCAACATGACGCCCAGCAGCCCGAGTGCCACGATCGGCACGAACATCTTGTCCACTTGATAGGTGCTTGCCGTCCGCACGATCAGGTAGCCGATGCCGGAAATTGCCGTGTAAAGATCGGCAAGCACCATGCCGATCAGCCCGCGCCCGACCGCCAGCCGCAGCCCGGTGACGATGAAAGGCAGCGCGCCCGGCAATACAATGTTGGTCCACAATTGCCGCTCGCTGCAGCGGAACGAGCGTCCCACTTCGAGAAGCTTGCTGTCGACATTCTTGACGCCCTGATAGGTATTGATCGCCATCGGGAAGAACGCGAACAGGAAAAGGATCAGCACCTTGGCGCTGGTCTCGAAGCCGGCCCACAACACAATCAGCGGCACCAGCGCAACGCTCGGGATGGAATAGAGAAACGTGATGTAAACGCCGAATGCGACGTCGAGCACCCAAAATCGCGCGAGGAGCAACCCAACCACGATGCCGATGATGGCCGCGAGCGAGAGACCTATCACAAGCACCACAAGGCTCGGTGCCAGATATTCCCACAATTCGCCGCTGCCGATCATTTCGACTCCGGCATGAAAGATGGCAATCGGTGTTGTGAACAGTGACGGATCGACCTTCGCACCGTAAATCTGCCAGATCACGAGTACCGAAATAAGCGAGACCGTGCGGATCGCGACGTTCAGCATGAACTGCCGCCGCCGGCGACCGCTCGCGACCTTCCGTACGCTCGCGGTGTCGCCGCTCACAGGTGCGATTGCCGTTACGTCGCGGCTGCTTTGCACGGTCATGAGGCGGCGGGCTCCGCCAGCTTTGCGCGCTTCGGACGGGCCGTATGAAGCTGGTGCCAGATATGCGCGCGCAATTCGGCAAATCGCGGATCGGCGCGCACCGCTTCGACGTCGCGGGGACGGGGAAACGGCATGTCGATCACTTCCTTGATGCGGCCCGGGCGAGCCGTCATCACCGCCACACGGTCGCCAAGCAGGATCGCTTCGTCGATAGAATGCGTGATGAACACCATGGTCTTGCGCTCGTCCGGCCGCTCCATCAATTGCAAAAGCTCTTCCTGCAGGATTTCACGTGTTTGCGCATCGAGCGCCGCGAACGGCTCGTCCATCAGCAGGATTGACGGGTTGATCGCCAGCGCGCGGACCAGCCCTACGCGTTGCTGCATGCCGCCCGAAAGCTGATACGGATATGATCGCTCGAACCCCGAAAGCCCGACCAGGTCGAGATAGTGGGCGACGCGTTCCTTGATGTGCGTGGCAGGCGCGCCGGCCATGGCCAGGCCGAAAGCGGCGTTGTCGTAAACCGTTTTCCACGGGAGCAGGCCGAAATGCTGGAACACCATCGCCACACCTTCCGGCGGGCCGGTAACCGGCTTGGCATTGACAACCAGCGACCCGCCACTGATGGCGATGAGCCCCGCGATGGACCGCAGCAGGGTAGTCTTGCCGCAACCGCTCGGGCCAACGATACAAAGGATTTCCTGCTTGCGGACGGCCAGCGTGAGTTGCTGGAAAGCCACGACGGTTCCGTCGAGAAACAGCTTACTCGCGTTGTCCGCGACAACTGCGAACCCGTCACCGGTTTCCGCCAAAGTCATTGCAGACACAACTCCCTGCTCCTCGCCGCTGCAGAGTTCTGCCCGCCGCACACGGAGTCAAGCACCTAGGCGGCGAAGAATTCGCGTAACGCGGCTTTTGTTTCCTCGGGCGCCTCCTCGGACAGATAATGCCCGCATGGGAGCGCCCTGGCGCCGACGATATTTGTCGCATAGCGCTGCCAGATTTCGCCGGGAGCCGGCTTGTGATTGCGACCCACGCCGCCGGTCGCCCCCCACAACACCAGCGTCGGGCATGTGATCTTGCGACCCGCCTCGAAATCCCGGGTATCCATTTCGAAATCGACATCGAAGGTGGCGCGATAGTCTTCACAGATGGCGTGAATCGTCGCCGGATCGCGGAAACAGCGTTTGTATTCGGCAAGCGCGTCCTTGTCGAAGAAACTCAGGCCCTGCTTGGTCTTGGCGAGCTTTTTCTCGATGAACCAATCGGGATCGGCACCCATCATCTTCTCGGGCAGCGGCTCGGGCTGGATATTGAACAGCCAGTGCCACGAAAACCTCCCCCATTCCTTTGTCATGTTATTGAGCAGGTGATGCTGTGGAATGATATCGAGGATCGCCGCGCGTTTGACCTTGCCGGGATGGTCGAGGCACATGCGATGGAGCACACGCGCGCCGCGATCATGTCCCGCTGCATAAAATGTGTCGTAACCGAACGCCGCCATCACCTCGACCTGATCCTGCGCCATAGCGCGGAACGAGTAGCCTGAATGATCGGCGCCGCCCGGCGGCTTTTCACTATCCCCGTAACCGCGCAAATCCGTGCAGATCACCGTAAATTCGCGCGCCAGCGCCGGCGCGACCTTGAGCCACGACAGATGCGTGAACGGATTCCCGTGCATCAACAACAGTGGCGGCCCATTGCCAGCCTTGACGGCAACAATGCGGGCGCCGCTGGTGTTAATGTCGGAGCGCGTGAAGCCTTCGAGCATATTTGGACTTCCCTTACAGTCATGCGCAGGCCTGCCCCGCGCATCCATTCAGTTTGCAAGATGACGAGCGGCTGCAGGATGATTGCCGGGCCACGCCGTTTAGCGGCGGCCCGGCAATGACAGATCAGATTCCGAAATACTGCGAATACTTTTTCTTGATTTCTTCGGTCGCCGCCGCCTGCGCAACCGGATCGGACGGCAGCAACTTGATCTGCGCCAGCGGCACGACGCCGGGCTTGAGCTTTACGTCCGGATTGAACGAGCGCAACCCGGCATTGTCGGCAAGATACTGCTGTGTCTCACGCGAGACCATGAAGCTCATGAACAGCTTGGCAGCGTTTGGATGCGGCGCATTCTTGGCAATCGCCTCGCAACCGGGAATGAACGGCGTTCCCTCTTTCGGATAGACGATCTTGATCGGCGCGCCGGCCTGTTGCTCCCTGATATCCATGTATTCCAGTCCATCGGCGGAGACAGCGCGCTCGCCCAGCGCAAGCTTCTTCGGCGGCTCGGTCGCCGACTGCACTTGCAGGACTTTTTGTTTGCCAAGCTTTTCGATGTAACCCCACCCCATGGCCTTCACGGTCTGGAAGGTCGACGTCACGATGCCGCCGCTGTAGCTGGGATGTGCCTTGACGATCTTGCCGCTCCATTTCGGATCGAGCAGATCGGCGAAGCTCTTGGGCGCATCTTCCGGCTTCACCAATTTCGTATTGTAGGCAATCGGCATCAGCGTAAAGCGGATGCTGGCATACATGCCGTCCGGATCGCGCTGATCGGCAGGCCACTTCATCAGTTCAGTGGGAATATACGGCTCAAGAATGCCTTGCTTCTTCCACGTGACGAACAACGCCTGATCGGAACCGTCGAGCACATCGACCGCGTAGATCTTATTGGCGCGTTCCTGTCCCACGCGCTGATAGATGCGCTCGCTGCCGGTGCGTTCGACCTGTACCGTGATGCCTGGATATTTTTGCTCGAAAACCTTGGCGAGCCCTTGGGTAACCTTCAAGTCGATCGCGGAATAGAAGACGACCTTGCCTTCCTTCTTGGCTGCCTCGATCAGTTGCGGCGTGACCGGCTGCGGCGCGGGCCCGGCGACGGCGTGTCCCGCGAGCGCGAACGTCAGCGCCGAGGCAAGCAGAATCGCATGTGACGGCTTGGTCGTCATGGTGTCCTCCCAAATTCGCCGCGGCTGAACGCCCCTGGCGGTTGTTTGAGTCCGAGCCTAGCAAACATCGCCGCACTTGCGGATAGAAAAAGCCGGGCTTCATTCAAATTGAAAGCCTCGGCTTCGTCGCACGAAGCCGAGGCAATCAAAATGCGCATTGGATGGTTCAGTCGCACACCGTCACGCGACGGAGGCGCGGCCCAACCGGCGTCTCGACAACGCGGCGGACGATGTAGCAGTCACCCACATAAGCCGGGCCGTAGAAGCCGACGCGGATGCCGCGGCTCCCGTGCCAGCCGTGACCGCCGTGCCAGCCATGACCGCCGTGCCAATGGGCGGAAGCGGCGGTGGGGGTCAGCGCGGCGGCTGCGATCGCGGTGGTGGCGCCAAGGGCGAGAATGAGCTTGCGGAACATGGTGGTCTCTCCTGGTTCAAGGAATGTGCCTGTTCACATCCTGCCCATCAGTCGCAGCCGCCTCGAAACAGGTTCACGCCTCCGGGTAAATTTGTGCAGTCCTCCCAAAAACACCCGCCAAATGTGGGTTTAAGGGCCTGTCGGGCGCCGCGCGAGGAGACCGCTTGCCCCTCCGAACCGTTCGGGAGCAACCTAGACGCCGTGGAAGCACGACCGCGCCCGGCGGAATTTTGCCGCCCGGCTTGAACCTGACCGCCGCTGCCCGCGACCTATGCACGAGCCGACGGCCCAACCGATGCAAACGACTTCGGACGAAATACTGATCGGGAGGGTCGCCGGCGGCGACCGGCTCGCCATGCAGGTGCTTTTTGCACGGCACCACGTGCGTGTCTTCCGGTTCGTACTGCGGTTCGTGCGCAACGAGGCGACAGCGGAGGATTTGATCAGCGACGTGTTTCTCGACGTCTGGCGAAACGCCGGAAAATTCGAAGGACGATCCGCCGTCTCGACCTGGTTGCTGGCGATTGCACGTTTCAAGGCGTTGTCGGCTCTGCGACGCAAGCCGGAAGAAGATCTGGATGAAGAGACGGCGGAGGCGATCGAGGATACCTCCGACGATCCCGGGATCACGCTGGAGAAGAAGGATAAAAGTACCGTGCTTCGAAAATGTCTGGCCGGTTTGTCGGCCGAACATCGGGAGATTGTCGATCTCGTCTACTACCATGAGAAGTCCGTGGAAGAGGTAGCGCAGATCGTCGGCATCCCCGAAGCGACGGTGAAGACGCGCATGTTCTACGCACGCAAGAAATTGGGCGGACTGTTGAAAGGGTACGGAGTCGAACGAGGTTGGCCATGAATGCAACCGGCAAAGAAGCGCCCGATGGCGGCGATATCGAACAGCTCCTGCCGTGGCATGCCGCGGGGACGCTGAGCCGCCGCGACGCCCAGCGCGTCGAGGAAGCGCTCGCGCGCGACAGCGAACTCGCCCGTCGCTACGAATTGGTGCGCGAGGAACTGGGCGAAACGATCCGGCTCAACGAAACGCTCGGCGCGCCCTCGTCCCGCGCGATGGAAAAGCTGTTCGCCCGGATCGACGCGGAGCCTACGAGAAAGGCCGCGATGTCGCCCGACCTGCGCACACGCATCACTGAATTCTTTGCCGGCCTCTCGCCCCGCACGCTGGCCTGGTCGGCGACCGCTGCCGTGGTCGCGATCCTGTTTCAGGCCGGCTTCATCGCCAACGTCATCGTCAAGGAAAGGCCTGCGGCCGGATACCAGACCGCCTCGGTGCCGGTGACGACAACAGGCGAAGGCGCTTACGCGCTTATCCGCTTCAAGCCGGAAACGAACATTGCCGATATCACGAAATTTCTGGAATTGAACAAGCTGGCAATCGTCGGCGGCCCGTCCGGCGGCGGCCTCTACCGCGTCCGCATCGCGGCGGCCGCAACGCCGAAAGCCGATCTCGACCAACTGGTGAAGAAATTGCAGGAAGACAAGATCGTCAGCTTCATCGCGACGACCGAGTGATGAAGGCCGCGTAACATCCGTTTACAC
>JBARCH010000244.1:0-2106 GCA_049793875.1 Pseudolabrys sp.
GAACAGGAATATAAACCTATAGTAAAAAATGTCAAGTGGCAGAATCAACCGCGGATCGTGATCTCGATTGAAGTCACCGGACTTTGTAAAATTCCGCCAGAGTCATCGAGGAAGAGACGAATAGAGCAATCAAGCTGCCTTTTCGCAGCCTCTAGTTTCGAAATCTTCATTGACCTCACTTTTGCGCCGGTCCCGATGTTGCCACCGTCGTCCCTACCGCTCCAATTCCGCGATGGCACGATTAAGCGGCGCCGGCGAAATCTGGATGGGGCCGTCGAACGGCTCATCCATATCGAGGATCAGATAGATCGCGCTGGCGATCAGCAGCGCCGACACCAAAAGGCTCGCGACGACCACGGCGTTGCGCGGCGCGCAATATCCGAAGCTCGCGAAGATCAGCACCAGCCACGCTCCGACCAGCACGATCAGCGGGAATGGTATGGTGCCTTCGGACTGCTCGACCAGCGTCCAGCGCATCTCGTACACCCGCTCGAAACGCTGCTCGGCGCGCAGCAGCAGCGCAGCTTGCTGGGCGTCGGCCGGCTTTAGCGCCCGCAGGCTAAGCCCGACATTGTCGAGCAGGCTTTCCGCGCTCCGGCTGCTGAGCACCGGATCGCTTTGCGCCATCCGCGCCGCCGCCTGCTTCACGTAAACCAGCAGATGACGGCGCGCCTCGACGGTTTCAGGCCCGTAGTAGCGGAGCGAGCGGTCGAGCAGGATGAGGTCGGTGGCATAAGCGTGCAGATTCTTCTCCACGCTCTCGAAGGTGTTCTTGGCCGACGTGACCATGAGGCCGAGGACGAGCGACGTCATCACGACAAAGACCCCCGCGCACAGCCGCACGACGTTGCTGGTGTCCTGGCCGCGATGCCGCTCGGGCAGCCTGGCGTTGATAAAAAGGGCACCGAACGCTGCGCCGGCAAGACAGATAAAGAACCCCAGCGCGATCAATGTGTCCGACATGGCCTCGCACGCGCCTTGCGCGCCCCCAATCGACTAAATTTTTACAGTCTAGCCGATGCGGAATGATTGAGTCCTGCCCCAGCCACCACATCTCGTCCTTCTCGTAATCCTCACAAATTGCACTCGAACCATTCGACCTTTCAGACTTTATAACCGAACACGGCACGGAGGATCGCCCATGAAAATCCACCGCAGCGGATCGCGGCCATCCGGCAAGGGACCGGCCGACTACTTCACCGGCAGCGTGCGCATCGATCCGCTGTTCGAGGCGCCGGAGCCGGCCCGCGCGCGCGGCGCGCACGTCACCTTCGAGCCCGGCGCGCGCACGGCGTGGCACACGCATCCGCTCGGGCAGACATTGATCGTGACGGCGGGGCTCGGCTGGGTGCAGCGCGAGCGTGGCCCGGTCGAGGAAATCCGCTCAGGCGACGTGGTGTGGTTCGAGCCCGGCGAAAAGCACTGGCACGGCGCGTCCGCCAGGACCGCGATGAGCCACATCGCCATCCAGGAAGCGAAAGATGGCAGCGCGGTGACGTGGATGGAAAAGGTCAGCGACGCGGATTACGACCGCGGGCCGGAGGCTCGCTAGATCGCCCGCGCAAGCGGACGATCCGGTAAACGTAAACGCCGAATGCGAGCCTGACCGCCCGCGACTACTGGATTCCCGCTTTCGCGGGAATGACCGCGTCGATTTTGTGTGGCGCCGAAGACTACCTTGAGAACTTCTTGTACTTCATCCGGTGCGGGATGATGCTGTCGGTGCCGAGCCGGCGCATCTTGTCCTTCTCGTAATCCTGGAAATTGCCCTCGAACCATTCGACGTGGCTGTCGCCCTCGAAGGCGAGGATATGCGTCGCGATGCGGTCGAGGAACCACCGATCGTGGCTGATGATGACGGCGCAGCCGGAGAAATCTTCCAGCGCCTCCTCCAGCGCGCGCAACGTATCGACGTCGAGATCGTTGGTCGGTTCGTCGAGCAGGAGCAGGTTGGCGCCGGACTTCAGCATCTTGGCGAGATGCACGCGGTTGCGCTCGCCGCCGGAAAGCTGGCCGACCTTCTTCTGCTGGTCGGCGCCCTTGAAGTTGAACGACGAGGCGTAGGCGCGCGAGGTCACTTCCTTCTTGCCGAGCAGGATGATGTCC
>JBARCH010000245.1:0-28443 GCA_049793875.1 Pseudolabrys sp.
CGCTTGAGTTTCGGCCGGGTCGTCAGATCGGCAATATACCGCTCGGGAAAATTCTCCACGAATTCGTAACCGCCGCCGCCCTTGAGATCGAATTTCGCCTCCAGCACGATTTCCTTGAGCCGTTTCATCTCGATCGGGCCGAAGGTCAGCGGCCGGTTGGCGCCCATCTTCACGCCGGTCCAGCCGTTGTCGTTGTGCGACGCGGTGACCATGGCAACGCAGGGCACGTCGAGTGCGAACTGCGCGAAATAGGCCATCGGTGTGATGCACAGCCCGATATCGTGAACCTTGCAGCCCGCCGCCATCAGCCCGGACACCAGCGCCATCTTTACCGAAGCCGAGTAGCTGCGAAAATCGTGACCGGTGACGATCTCGGGCTTCACGCCCATGTCGCGGATCAGCGTGCCCAGGCCCATGCCGAGGGCCTGCACGCCCATCAGGTTGATCTCTTTCTCCAGCAGCCAGCGCGCGTCGTATTCGCGGAAGCCGGTCGGCTTCACCAGCGGCGAGGATTCATAGGCATAAGTATTGGGAGACAGCGCAGACTTCGGCTTCGGAAACATCAAATCCTCGAAAATCGGGGTGGGCAGCAAATCCGGTAACCAACGCAGCATACCGCAAAGCGGTCCACTGTCGTCGCAACTTCTTATGGAAATTCGATGGCAGGAAGCTACTGCTCGAGCACCATGCGCCCGTTGGCGTATTCGTAGCGGCTGAGCCGCGAAAGAAACGATACGCCGAGCAGGCTTTTGCCCAGGGCTTCGTCAGGCAGCACCAGCGCGCTGACGTTGTAGACCGTGATGTCGCCGATCTCGATGCGGTTGAGGCGCGTGCGGGCGGCCTTGATCCTGCCGTTCGCGGTCGAGACGCTGGCGTTGTAGTCAGCCGGGGCCGGATGGATGCCGAGCGAGGCCGCGTCGGATTCGCGCAACGTCACCAGTGAGGCGCCGGTATCGACGATGAAGCCCACGCGTTGGCCGTCGATGTCCGCGTCCACCGGAAAATGGCCGTTGCGGTCGCTCGCGAGTTCGATGCTGCGCGAGCCGGAGCCGGCCTGTGCGGTAACCGGCGCCTGATCGTCCGACACGACATTGCTCGCGGGTTGCGGCACCGCCGTGCGATCGGCGTATTTGGCGAGATAGCTGCCGCCGACCACGATGGCGACTGCAAGGATTGCGATGTTGCGCATGCGGGGAGCTTAAACAACACCGCGCTCAAGGCTCGATTAATGCGAAGCCGTCTTTTTACGGATGGTGAGCGAGGCGTTAATGCCGCTGCACGAATGCCGGTTATTCGTCGCGGCGCTTGGCGCGGCGCGTGGCGGGCGCCGTCAGCGGATTGTCGGGCCAAGGATGCCGGGGATAGCGGCCTTTCATCTCGGTCTTCACGTCGGCGTAGCTGCCACGCCAGAAGCCGGGCAGATCGCGCGTCACCTGCACCGGACGATGGGCCGGCGACAGCAACTCGACCACAAGCGGCACGCGGCCGGCGGCGATGCTTGGATGCGTCGCAAGCCCGAACAATTCCTGCACACGGATCGAAAGCTTTGGCCCCTCCTCCGCTTCGTAGTCGATCGGCACATGCGAACCGGATGGCGCGGTGAAATGCGTCGGCGCTTCGCTATCGAGACGCTTGCGCAAATTCCACGGCACCAAGGCATCGAGTGCGGCGGCGAGATCGTCGGCGCCGATCTGCGACAATGCAATCTTGTCGGCAAGGAACGGCGCAAGCCAATCGGCGGCATTGCGCGCCAACGCTTCGTTCGACAGATCCGGCCATTCATCGCCTTCCGCACGGCGCAAAAAGACGATGCGGTCGCGGAATTGCAGTTGCGCCTTGCTCCAGGGCAGCTTGCCGATGCCAAGCGCGGCAATGCCTTCGGCGAGAAGTCTCGCCGTGTCGGCATCGGGCGAGATTTTCCGCGCCTGTTCGTTCAGGACGATGGCGCCGAGATGACGGCTGCGGCGCGCGCGCAACGACGCCGAACCGCGGTCGAATGTGACCTGATCGCGGTCCGCAATGTCGGCTGCAAAGCGTTCTTCGATTTCCGTCAGCGTGATCGGCGCCGCCAGCACGATCCGGCTCGTTGCCGCCGCGCCGGTCAATTCGGCGACCACGAGAAACGGTTCGCGCGAAAGCGACGAGGCAGGATCGATTGCGCCGCCGCGGCCATTGGCCAACAGGAAGGCGCCATTGCCGCCGCCGCGGCTTTTGGCGATGCGGTCCGGATAAGCGAGCGCGAGCAGCGATCCGGGCGAGTGATCGCCGTCTTGCGTCCTGCCGCCGGCGGTTTCACGCCACCGCTTTGTCATCGCGCGCGCATCCTCCGCGCGACGCGCGCGGTCGCGGCGGAACTGATCGAGCCGGTGCCGCAGATCGGGATCGTTGCCGCCGAGGCCGCGTTCGGTGAGCACCGCGGCGATGTTGGCGGCGAGCAATCCGGCGCCTTCATCCGCCGCATCGACCACCATGCGCGCAAGCCGCGGCGGCAGCGGCAAGGCGCGCAGCTTGCGGCCTTCCTCGGTGACGCGGCCTTGCACATCAATGGCGCCGAGTTCGGCGAGAAGCGCCTTCGCTTCGCTGAGGGCCGCAGAAGGCGGCGGATCGAGAAACGAAAGCCGGGACGGATCAGTCACTCCCCACTGCGCGAGATCAAGCACGAACGACGAGAGATCCGCCGACAGAATTTCAGGCCGTGTATAGGACTCCAACGAACCGGTCTGCGGCTCGTCCCATAGCCGATAGCAGATGCCCGGCTCGGTGCGTCCGGCGCGGCCGCGGCGCTGGTCGGCGGCGGCACGTGACACACGAACGGTTTCGAGCCGCGTCAAGCCGACATCGGGCTCGTAGCGCGGAACGCGCGCGAGACCGCTGTCGATCACGACACGCACGCCTTCGATGGTGAGCGAGGTTTCCGCAATCGACGTCGCCAGCACGATCTTGCGGCGGCCCGGCGGGGCCGGCGAGATCGCACGGTCTTGTTCGCGCGCCTCAAGCGCTCCGAACAGCGCAACGATATCGACGTTCTTGTCGGCGACGCGCTCCCTGATCTGTGTTTCGGTACGGCGAATTTCCGCGGCGCCCGGCAGGAACACGAGCAGAGAGCCGGTATCCGCGCGCAGCGCACGCTCGACGGCATCTGCCGCCTGCCGTTCGACCGGCGCGCGCGGATCGCGGCCAAGATAACGCGTCTCGACCTCGAAGCTGCGGCCCCGGCTTTCGACGACCGGCGCATCACCGAGCAATGCGGCCACGCGCGCGCCGTCGAGCGTTGCCGACATCACGAGGATTTTCAGGTCTTCGCGCAACCCCTGCTGTGCGTCACGCGCCAGCGCCAGACCCAGATCGGCATCCAGCGAGCGTTCATGGAATTCGTCAAACAGAATGGCCGCGATCCCATCGAGCGATGGGTCGTCAAGCACCAGCCGCGTGAACACGCCTTCGGTCACCACCTCGATACACGTGCGCCTGGATATTTTCGAACCAAATCGCACGCGCAGGCCGACCGTGTCGCCAACATCCTCGCGCAGCGTCGAGGCCATGCGCGCCGCGGCGGCGCGGGCTGCGAGACGGCGTGGCTCCAGCACGAGAATTTTCCTGTCCGCAGACCATGACTCGTCCAGCAGCACCAGCGGCACGCGCGTGGTCTTGCCGGCGCCAGGCGGCGCCACCAGCACGGCGGCATTATTCGCACGCAAAGCGCTCGTCAGAGCACCCAGAGCATCGTCGATGGGAAGCGAGGTGTCAAAGACCTGCATGGGATCAGATGTCATCATCCGTGAAAGCGGATGATCCAATAAACACGGAATTCAATATCGATATGTCGATGTTTACTGGATGCCCCGCTTTCGCGGGGCATGACAACATCTACTAAATATTGTTGTCGCCAAAATCATGTTCTCGGCCGCCCGACGCTTTCGTAAACAAAACCGTGGCGGGTGACTTCCTCGGGTGGATAAATGTTGCGCAGATCGACCAGCACGGCGCGCTCCATTACGGACTTGAGCCGTTCCAGATCGAGGGCGCGGAATTCTTCCCATTCGGTGACGATGACCAGCGCCGAAGCGCCCTCGGCGCAGGAATAAGCGCTGTTGCAGAACGCGACGTTCGGAATTACGGCCTTCGCCTGCTCCATGCCAACGGGATCGTAAGCGCGCACCTTGGCACCCATGTCATGCAATGCAGTGATCAGCGGAATCGCCGGTGCTTCACGCATGTCATCGGTGTTCGGCTTGAACGTGAGTCCCAGCACCGCGATGGTCCGGCCGCGCATATCGCCGCCGAGCACGGCTGCGACCTTGCGCGCCATCGCGCGCTTGCGCGCATCGTTGACGGCCACCACCGTCTCCATGATGCGAAGCGGGGCGTCGTGATCCTGTCCGGTCTTGATCAGCGCAACCGAGTCTTTCGGGAAGCACGATCCGCCGAATCCCGGGCCGGCGTGCAGGAATTTCGATCCGATGCGATTGTCGAGGCCAATGCCACGCGCGACCTCCTGCACGTTGGCGCCGACTTTCTCGGCAAGATCGGCGATTTCGTTGATGAAGGTGATCTTGGCCGCGAGAAACCCGTTGGCGGCGTATTTGATCAGTTCGGCTGTACGCCGGTCGGTGAACAAGATCGGCGCATGGTTGAGATAAAGCGGCCGGTAAAGTTCGCTCATGACCTCGCGCGCGCGTTTGTCCTCAAAGCCGACCACAATGCGGTCGGGATGCTTGAAGTCGCGGATCGCCGCGCCCTCCCGCAAGAACTCTGGATTCGATACCACCGCAACATCGGCGTCCGCGCGCGTCTCGCGGATAACGCGCTCGGCTTCGTCGCCGGTGCCGACCGGAACGGTGGACTTGGTGATGATCACCGTGAACCCGTCCACCGCGCGCGCAATCTCGCGCGCCGCATCGAAAACATATGTGAGATCGGCATGACCGTCGCCGCGCCGCGACGGCGTGCCGACGGCGATGAACACTGCATCGGCTGCCTTGACGGCCGGGCCGAGTTCCGTACTGAACGTCAAGCGCCCGCCGCGCACATTGGCGGCGACGAGTTCGGCGAGCCCTGGCTCGTAGATCGGCATCTCACCGCGCTCAAGCGCCGCGATTTTGCTTTTGTCCTTGTCGACGCACGTGACCTCGTGGCCGAAATCGGCAAAGCATGCACCGGAAACAAGGCCGACATAGCCGGTGCCGATCATGGCAACGCGCATTCGAAATCCACTGCGATTGGTTAACCAATTCCGGCCGAAGCCGGCGCGAACTCATAGCAGAGCCACTTTGCACTGGCGAGTGGCGTTAATAGGGCCGACTTTCCACGATCCGGTAAACGGTAAAGAAACCGACTTTTGCTAGCTCTGCGCACCATGCAAGGGACAGCAAGCGCGCACCACGGGCGGGTCGACTGGGTCGATTACGCCAAAGGTTTTTGCATCGTCATGGTCGTGACGATGCATTCGACGCTCGGCGTCGAAGCCGCGGCCGGTCATGACGGCTGGATGCACTACCTCGTCTCGTTCGCGCGGCCGTTTCGCATGCCCGACTTCTTCATGATCTCGGGGCTGTTCCTCGCCAACGTCATCGACCGCGACTGGCGCACGTATCTTGACCGCAAGGTCGTGCACTTCGCCTACTTCTATCTCGTCTGGATGACGATTCAGTTTGCATTCAAGGCGCCGGGACTTGCAGCGGAACACGGCGCGGCGGAAGTCGCGCGACTTTACCTCCTGTCGCTCATCGATCCGTTCGGCACATTGTGGTTTATCTACCTGCTGCCGATCTTCTTCGTATTCATCAAGCTGACGCGGCGCGTACCGGCACCGGCGATCTGGCTGTTCGGCGCCGCGCTCGAGATGTCGCATCTCAATACCGGCTGGATGGTGCCGGACGAATTCGCGGCGCGCTTCATCTACGTCTACACCGGCTACGTCCTCGCACGGCACATCTTCTCGGTTGCACGCAATGTACAGGAGATGCCGCTCAAGGGCGTCGCCGTGCTGCTCGCGTGGGGCATCGCCAACGGCTACATGGTGTTCGCAGGCTATTCCGAACTTCCGGGTGTTTCGCTCGCGCTGGGGCTGGTTGGCGCTGCCGCCGTCATCCGCTTCTCCGCGCTGCTGTCGCTCATGAAAATCTGCGATCCACTGCGGTACTGCGGCGAGCATTCGATCGTTATCTATCTCGCCTTCTTCCTGCCGATGGCGGCGACGCGCACGCTGCTGCTCAAGACCCATTTCGTCACCGACATCGGCACTGTCTCGGTGCTCGTCACCGCCATCGGCGTGATCGGCTCGCTCTGCATGTACTGGGCGTTGCGCAGCACGCTGTTCGGGTTCCTGTACGAGCGCCCGCAGCGCTTCCGCCTCGAGCCCAAACGCGCACCGATTCTGCAACCGGCGGAATGATTCACAAGCGCGTCCGGACGCATTGATTAAGCGCGGCAGCCGGCCCACATTCGGGCCATGTCGCCAGCCAAAACTGCTCCAAAAGCCACTCCCAAAGCCGCCGTCAAAGCCGCGCCCGTAGCCGGCGCACGCCCCCTCAGGAAGGGCGACCATCTCTTTCTGGTGGACGGTTCCGGCTACATCTTCCGCGCCTATCACGCGCTGCCCCCGCTCACGCGCAAATCCGACGGGCTGCAGGTCAATGCCGTGCTCGGCTTCTGCAACATGCTGTGGAAGCTGCTTGCCGAAATGAAGGACCCGAAGCCGACCCATCTCGCCGTGGTGTTCGACAAGTCCGAAAAAACCTTCCGCACCGATTTCTATCCCGAATACAAGGCCCACCGGCCGGACGCGCCGGACGACCTCATCCCGCAGTTTCCCTTGATCCGTGACGCCGTGCGCGCCTTCGAAATTCCGTGCCTGGAACAGGCCGGTTTCGAGGCCGACGATCTGATCGCGACCTACGCGCGGCTTGCCTGCGAAGTGCAGGCGACGGCCACCATCGTCTCGTCCGACAAGGATCTGATGCAGCTCGTGAACGACTGCGTCCTCATGTATGACACCATGAAGGACAAGCGCATCGGGCGCGCCGAGGTGATCGAAAAATTCGGCGTGCCGCCGGAAAAAGTCATCGAGGTGCAGGCGCTGATCGGCGACTCCACCGATAACGTGCCGGGCGTGCCGGGGATCGGCGTGAAAACCGCGGCGCAACTGATCGGCGAATACGGCGATCTCGAAACCCTGCTCAAGCGCGCCGGCGAGATCAAGCAGGACAAGCGCCGGCAAACGCTGATCGACAATGCAGAGCTGGCGCGCGTCTCCAAGCGGCTGGTGACGCTCGACCAGAACGTGAAACTCGACGTGCCGGTCGACGATCTTGCGGTACACGAGCCGGACTACAAGAATCTGGTCGCCTTCCTCAAAGCGATGGAATTCAACACGCTGACGCGCCGCGTGGCCGAAAAGGCGGACATCGACGCCAGCGCGGTCGAGGCCGACGCCAATTTGACGTCGCGCACCGCCCTGCCGCCGCCGCAGTCACACGAAGGCGACGCTCTGGCAATTGGCCCCGTTGGCGACGCGAAATCCAGGGCCGAATCGCCGTCTGCTGCCGGCAAGAAAAAGAACGGCGCGCTCAATCCAGGCGCGCTCGCGGCCGCCCGCATCGAGGCTGCGCGCAATACAAAGATCGACCGCAGCAAATATGAAACCGTCGGATCGCTCGACCGGCTCAATGCATGGATCGCGCGGGCGCATGAGACCGGCGTGGTCGCGGTCGATACCGAGACGACGAGTCTCGACCCGATGCAGGCGCATCTGTGCGGCTTTTCTCTCGCGGTGGCGCCGAACGAAGCCTGCTACGTGCCGATCGGCCATCAGGAAGGCGGCGGCGAAGCCGGCAACGATCTGTTTGCGCCGGAACGCAAGCTTTGCGCCGGGCAGATACCGGAAGCGCAGGCGCTCGCCGCCATCAAGCCATTGCTCGAAAGCAAGAGCATCCTGAAAGTCGGGCAAAACCTGAAATACGACTGGCTGATATTCGCGCAGCGCGGCATCGAGATCGCCGGTTACGACGACACGATGCTCGTCTCCTACGTGCTCGACGCCGGCAAAGGCGGGCACGGCATGGACGATCTCGCCAAGAAATGGCTGAACCACGACACCATTCATTTCCACCACGTCGCGGGCTCCGGCAAGTCGCAGGTCACGTTCGATTGCGTGTCGATCGAGAAGGCGACGGAATACGCCGCGGAAGACGCCGACGTGACGCTGCGGCTGTGGTCGGCGCTCAAGCCGCGGTTGCCGGCCGAGCGCGTCGCCACCGTTTACGAATTGCTGGAACGGCCGCTCGTGTCGGTGCTGGCCCGCATGGAGCGCCGCGGCATTTCCATCGACCGGCAGGTGCTGTCCCGGCTGTCCGGCGACTTCGCGCAGAAGCAGGGCGCGCTCGAAGAAGAGATCAAGAAGCTCGCCGGCGAGCCGCTCAATCCGGGCTCGCCCAAACAGCTCGGCGACATTCTGTTCGGCAAGATGGCGCTGCCCGGTGGCAGCAAGACCAAGACCGGCCAATGGGCGACCGGCGCGCGGGCCTTGGAAGAGCTTGCCGAGCAAGGCCACGAATTGCCGAAGAAAATTCTCGACTGGCGGCAGGTCTCGAAGCTGCGTTCAACTTACACCGAAGCGCTGCCGAATTACGTCAATCCCACCACCCACCGCGTGCACACCAGCTACGCACTCGCATCGACCAGCACCGGACGGCTGTCGTCGTCCGAGCCTAATTTACAGAACATCCCGATTCGCACCGAAGACGGCCGCAAGATCCGCCGCGCCTTCGTCGCATCCCCCGGCATGAAGCTCGTTTCGGCGGACTATTCGCAGATCGAGCTGCGGCTGCTGTCGGAAGTTGCGGAAGTACCGGCGCTGCGCAAGGCGTTCCAGGACGGCGTCGACATTCATGCGATGACGGCGTCGGAAATGTTCGGCGTACCGGTGAAAGGCATGCCGCCGGACGTGCGCCGCCGCGCCAAGGCGATCAACTTCGGCATCATCTACGGTATTTCGGCGTTCGGGCTTGCCAACCAGCTCAGCATCGAGCGCGAGGAAGCCGGCGCCTATATCAAGAAATACTTCGAGCGCTTCCCCGGCATCCGCGCCTACATGGACGAGACGCGCGAGTTCTGCCGCGAGAACGGCTACGTCGTCACGCTGTTCGGCAGAAAGTGCCACTACCCGGACATCAAGAACGGCAATGCTTCGGTGCGCGCGTTCAACGAACGCGCGGCGATCAACGCCCGGCTGCAAGGCACCGCGGCCGACATCATCCGCCGCGCCATGATCCGCATTGAGCCGGAACTCAACAAGGCCAAGCTCGGCGCGCAAATGCTGCTGCAGGTGCATGACGAACTGATCTTCGAGGTGCCGGAAGCCGAGGTCGAAACCACGATGCCGGTCGTCAAGAGCGTCATGGAAGACGCGCCGCACCCCGCGGTGTCGCTACATGTTCCGTTACAGGTGGACGTCCGCGCAGCGGGCAATTGGGACGAGGCGCATTAGCGCGGCGCCTGTTCCATCATCGGCTTCATCACCGCATAAAGCGCATTCTTGGCCTCGAAGCCGATGCCGGGAATATCCGGCATCGCGATGCGGCTATCGTTCACCGCGGTGTTGTCGGCGAAGCCGCCGAACGGTGCGAATACCTGCGGATAGGATTCGTTGCCGCCGAGACCCAGGCCCACCGCGATGTTGAGTGCGAACTGGTGGCCGCCATGCGGCACGCAGCGGCGCGGCGACCAGCCGTGCGCGCGCAACATGTCGAGCGTGCGCAGATACTCGACGAGACCGTAAGACAGCGCCGGATCGAATTGCAGCCAATCCCGATCGGCACGGAGTCCGCCGTGACGAACGAGATTGCGTGCATCCTGCATCGAAAACAGATTTTCGCCGGTGGCGAGCGGGTTGCGATAGCGCGTCGCCAATGCCGCGTGCAGCAGGTAGTCGAGCGGGTCGAGCGGCTCCTCGTACCAGCGCAGGCCGTATTGCGCGATGGCATCGCCGCAGGCCAGCGCCTCGTCGAGGTCGTAGCGGCCATTCACGTCGACGCAAAGATTTTCGCCTTTGCCGCCGACCACCTTGAGCGCCGCTTCGATGCGCTTGATGTCCTGGGCCAGCGGCACGCCGCCAATTTTCATTTTCACCGTCGAATAACCAAGGTCGAGATAATGCTTCATCTCGTCCTGCAGGCCCTGAATGTCTTTTTCCGGGTAGTAGTAGCCGCCCGCGGCATAGACCCACGCCGTCTTGTCGGCGTTGCCGCCGTTGTAGCGATCGGCGAGCAGCCGCCACAGCGGCACGCCCTCCGCCTTCGACACGGCATCCCAGATCGCCATGTCGACGACACCGACAGCGACCGAGCGCTCGCCGTGACCGCCGGGCTTCTCGTTCTTCATCATGATGTCCCAGCACTTGGCCGGATCGATCATGCCGCGTGCATCGACCGTCTCTTCAGGCTTCGCTGCCTTGAGCCGCGGGATGAATCGCTCGCGCAACAGACCCTGTGGCGCGTAGCGTCCGTTCGAGTTGAAGCCGAACCCCACCACCGGCTGGCCATCGCGCACCGCGTCGGTAAACACGGCAACGACGCTCGCCGTCATCTGCGAGAAGTCGATGTAGGCGTTGCGGATGGCGGAGGAGATCGGGACGACGATATCGGCGATGCCGGTGATGCGCATGGGTCACTCGATGGTGGGGCAATGGCAATTCACTTAGCGCCGGGCTGCCGTCTGTGCCAGACTCTTCTTCGCCTCCAGCCTCGCCCGCGCAGTTGACCCGCAGACTTTCGATTTTCCTCGCCGCGGCCACTGTCTTTGCGCCCTTCCCGGCGCAAGCCGCGGCTGCGCTCGACAGCGGCAGCATGAACTGGCCATGGGCGCTGCCATTCGCCGGCATTCTTCCGAGCATCGCCACAGGGCCGCTGCTGCTCCACGCGCATTACGGCAAGATCGCCGCCTGGACATTGCTGACGCTGATCCCGATCGCGGTTGCCACGGACGCGAACACGGCGCTGGCCGCGTTTGTGCACGCGATGCTGGCCGAATACATGAGCTTCATCGTCCTGCTGTTCGCGCTCTACGTCGTTGCCGGTGGCATCCTCATAACCGGCGACCTGCGCGGCACGCCGGCGCTCAATGCCAGCGTCCTCGCCTTTGGCACGTTGATCGCCAGCATTGTCGGCGCAACGGACCCGCGATGATCCTGGTGCGGCCTTCGATACGGGCCAACGCCGGCCGCAACGGCCTGTTCGCCCCTTTGCTGAACGTGGCTACGGCACAGAATGGCACGCCGCATCCGGCAGCCTATTTCTGGCTGACCGGACTCCTTTCGGCGCTTCTCGACGATGCGCCGACCTATCTGGTGTTCTTCCAGCTTGCCGGCGGCAGCCCTCGCCACGACGCTCGCCGCCATTTCGATGGGCGCCGTTTTCATGGGCGCGCTGACGTATATCGGCAACGCGTCCACTTCATGGTCTATGCGATCGCCAGCGAACGCGGCGTGAAGATGCCGAGCTTCTTCGGCTACACGCTGTGGTCCAGCGCGGTGTTGCCGCCGGTATTTGCGCTGCTTACCGCCGTTTTCGTCGCGCGCCCTTGACCTTCGCCTTGCTGCGCTTGGCGGCGGCAGGCTTCGATGCGTTCTTCTTTGCCGGCAACACCGCGACCGCCTCGATCTCAAACAGCGCACCCGGCCGCGCGAGCTGCGAAATCGCAATCGTCGTGCTTGCCGGCGGCGCCTTCATGTTGAAGCTGACGTTCCGCACTTCGCGGTAGATGGAGATGTGCGACATATCGACGAGATAGCTGTTGATCTTCACGACGTCGCTGATAGTGGCGCCGACCGACGCGAGTGCGAGCTTCAAATTCTCGACCGCCTTCATCGCCTGCGCGCGGAAATCGCCGGGCGCACCGACGAGTCTGTTGTCCGTATCGAGCCCAAGCTGCCCCGCGATGAAAATGACGCGATTGGGGCCGGTCGCCTCGACCACCGATGTGTAGCCCGGCGGCTTGGCCATTGTCGTCGGATTGAGAAAGCGGACGTTGGAAGCCACGGCATCCTCCCTGTCAGTTGCCCCTTGAGATCGGGGATGATGAGTATGCGCAGAAGTCGCGCGGTCCCAAAGGGGTGTCGCATCGGCCCGTTAAACACAATGTGACCACGGTGTGCCCACATAAGCGCAGAGCCTTAACGCTCTCCACCGATCCAGCTTGACCGGCGCGGTGCACAAGGCAAATTCGTGCGGAAACAAATCATTATTGCGAGATATGAACGATGCGCTTAGCGGCATTGAAATTGGCGGCGGCGGTTTTCACCGCGACCATAGCGGGACCGGCCCTCGCCGCGACCTGCCAGAACACCGGCAACTTTGAAACCTGGCTCACGACGTTCAAGAAGGATGCCATCGAGCAAGGCATCTCCCAGAAGGTGCTGGCCGAGGCTTCGCCGTCGCTCACCTTCGACCCGGCCATCATCAAGCGCGACCGCGGTCAGGGTGTGTTCTCGCAGACCTTCCTGCAATTCTCCGACCGCATGATCGCCGGCGGCCGCATCCCGAACGCGCAAAAGCGGATCAAGGAACATGCCGCATTGTTCGCGCGCATCGACAAGACGTACGGCGTGCCCGCGCCGGTGCTAACCGCGTTCTGGGGGCTGGAAAGCGACTTCGGCTCCAACACCGGCAACTACAATATCCTGCGCGCGCTCACGACGCTCGCCTACGATTGCCGCCGCGCCGACTTCTTCCGCAGCCAATTGTTTGACGCGTTGCGCATTATCCAGCGCGGCGATCAGCGCGCCGACCAGATGATCGGCGACTGGGCCGGCGAATTCGGCGGCATGCAGTTCACCGCGTCCGATTACCTCAAGCACGCGGTCGATTTCGACGGCGACGGCCGCCGCGATTTGATCAAGAGCATTCCGGACTCGCTTGGCTCGGCGGCGAACTTCCTCGTGAGTCTTGGCTGGCAGCGTGGCCAGCCCTGGCTGCAGGAAGTGCATGTGCCTGCCAAAATGCCGTGGGAAGAAGCCGACGTCTCCATCCAGCACCCGGTTTCGCAGTGGGAGAAGTGGGGCGTGCGGGGCGCGCACGGTCCGCTTGCGCGCGGCAATCTCCAGGCGTCCCTGCTCCTGCCGATGGGCCGCTTCGGGCCGGCGTTCCTCGCCTATCCGAACTTCAAGGCGTTCCTCGGCTGGAATTCGGCGATCGTCTATTCCACCACCGTCGCCTACTACGCGACCCGCATTGCCGGCGCGCCCGCCGTCAGCCGCGGCAGCAGCGAACTCAAGCCTCTGAGCGGAGAACAAGTCCAGGAGTTACAGCGGCTATTGAACCAGCGCGGCTACGACGTCGGCGAGATCGACGGCAAGCTTGGCTCGGCCACGCGCGGCGCGGTGAAAAAAGCGCAGATCAAGGCCGGCCTGCCCGCCGATTCCTATCCGACCGTGGAATTGATCGAAGCGCTGCACGGCAAGCGCGCGGATCAAGCCGCCGAGCGACCCCACGAACGAGCGCCCGTGCGCAAACGGAAATAAAAAAGGGCGGCCGCGAGGCCGCCCATTTTTTCTCTGTGTCGTGCCCCGCGAAAGCGGGGCATCCAGTAATCACGGCACAATCGACGTGTACTGGATCACCCGCTTGCGCGGGTGATGACAGGTTGTGCCTACTCTGCCGCGATGCGCACTTCCGGCGCGGCGGCTTTCACGTCCGACGTGACGTGATCTTCGAACTTGGTGAAGTTCTTCTGGAACATGGCGACGAGATCGCGCGCCGTCTTGTCGAACTCGCCCTTGTCCTTCCAGGTCTTGAACGGATTGAGCAGATGCGGCTCGACACCCGGCACCGATGTCGGCACCGAGAAGCCGAAATAAGGATCGGTGCGGAAGTCGGCCCCTTTTAGCGACCCGTTGAGCGCGGCGGTCAACAGCGTCCGCGTCGCCTTGATCGGCATGCGGCGGCCTACGCCGTACTTTCCGCCAGTCCAGCCGGAATTGACCAGCCAGCAATCGACGTTGTGCTTCTTGATGTAGTCGCGCAGCAGGTTGGCATACACTGACGGGTGCCGCGGAAGGAACGGCGCGCCGAAGCAGGTCGAGAATTCCGGCTGCACGCCGACGAGTCCCTTCTCGGTGCCGGCCACCTTCGCGGTGTAGCCCGAGAGGAAGTGATACATCGCCTGCGTCGGCGTCAGTTTCGCGATCGGCGGCATGACGCCAAACGCATCGGCGGTGAGCAGGATGATATTTTTCGGATGCCCGGCGCGGCCGGTGCGCGACGCGTTCGAGATGAACTCGAGCGGATAGGCCGAACGCGTATTTTCGGTCTTGGACGCGTCATCATAGTTCGGAACGCGCGTGACCGGATCAAACGAAACATTCTCCAGCACCGTGCCAAAGCGGTTGGTGGCGTCCCAAATTTCCGGCTCTGACTCGCGTGAGAGCTTGATGGTCTTGGCGTAGCAGCCGCCTTCGAAATTGAAGATACCATCAGGGCCCCAGCCGGTTTCATCGTCACCGATCAGGATGCGGTTCGGGTCGGCCGACAGCGTCGTCTTGCCAGTACCCGACAGGCCGAAGAACAACGCGCTCTCACCCTCATGGCTGACGTTGGCCGAGCAGTGCATCGGCACGACGTTCTGCGCCGGCAAATAGAAATTGAGCGTCGTGAACACCGACTTCTTCATTTCGCCGGCATAAGACGTGCCGCAAATGAGCACGATCTTGCGCGTGAAATCGATCGCCACCATCGTGTCGGAGCCTTCGCGGCCGCCATGACGCTTCGCATCCGGCTTGAACGACGGCATGTCGACGATGGTGAGTTCGGGAACGTAGCTTTCGAGCTCGGAGCGCTCGGGGCGGATCAGCAACTGGCGAATGAAAAGCGAATGCCAAGCCAGTTCGGTGAAGACGCGCGCTTTGATGCGGTATTTCGGATCGGCGCCGCCATAGAGGTCTTGCACGAACAGCTTCCGGCCCTTCGCATGCGCCTGGAAGTCGGCGAGCAGCGTGTCGAAGTTTTCCTTCGACATTTTCCGGTTGCCGTCCCACCACAACGAATTCTCGGTGAGCGCATCGACGACCGTATGCTTGTCTTTTGGGCTGCGGCCGGTGTGATGGCCGGTCTCGGCGCTGAGCGCCCCGCCTTCGACGACGGTCGCCTCGCCTGCCGCGATTGCATATTCGTAAAGCACGGGCGCCGGTAGATTCCAGCGGAGCTCTGCGAGATCCTTAAAGCCAAACTTGTCGGCGCCATAGGCACCGTTGCGAACACCCGTCTCTTTCACGGAAACCTCCCAAACAGGCGGGCCGTCTCCCGCCGAACGTCATCCCGGACCCGTCAACCCGGGCCACATTGACTGAAAAGCGCATCCCTCGCCCGAAGGCCGCGACCATAATCACCACCGGCCATCATGCCAAGGGCCAATGCCGCATGGCAGCGAACGCAGAATTTTGAGGGCGGGTAAAAAACCAACGAAGATCTGCGGCTCGCCGCTAACCATAGCAACGGAAGGCCCGCCGTTTCGGTTCCTTCAACGCGATCGCGCAGCATCCGCGAGTTGCTTGAGCGTCTGCCGCAACGCAGCGGGGGCCGTGATGCGCTGCGGAAAATGTAATCGCAGCGCGGTACGGCCAAATTGGAGATCGATGCCTTCGGGATCGCAGCCGACGCACGCCCAATCTCCGTCCGGCGCCCCAAGAAGCCGGGTGGCGAAAAGCCGTAGCGTCACTCGATGATCGGCATTCATGTGCGCAACTGCTTCGGCCTCGATCTCGACCAACGCCTGCGCGTCGGCAATGTCTGTCAGCACATCGGCAGCGGTAAGATCGACAATGCGGCCAAATCCGGCAACAAGATGCGCGCGCTCGATCGTCATTCGATAGAAAGCGAAATCGCCGAAGCCGGCAAACTGCGCCGCGTCAGGATGACGCGCGAGATAACGCCGCCGCACCTCCGGGTCGTCGGTAACCGCAACGCGCCCCATCAGCATCACGCGCGCGCCTTCGAGCGGATCGCTGTCTCTGCGCTCGTCAAGCATCAGCGACACGCGCGTGTCGGCAAGAATATTTTTAGTGTGCAGTGCAAGACGGGACAGCAGCAGCAATGGCATGCCATCTGCAGCCGTCGCGACATTGACGAGCGAGCAATAGGGATCGCCGGAGCCCGCCATGAGCGTCGCCAGGGCGCCGGATCGGCCTTCCCGCAAAAGCTTCTTGGTCGCTTGTCGGGCGTCGAAGGTGGAATCAGGCTTCATTCGGGAGAAAACCTCAGTGCCAATTATCCGCGGATACGGCCTTTATCTTTACGGCCTGGGGTTGAAATCACTATTGAATCACATAGTTGTTGCAGAGATGTCACATTTCAGCCCACGTTTACGGGCTTCAAGGGGCCCGGGAACCCGTCACGGAAAAGGGGCTTCATGCCAACAATTGCTCTCGTCGATGACGACCGCAATATCCTGACCTCGGTCTCGATCGCTCTCGAAGCCGAGGGCTATCGCATCATGACTTATACCGATGGCGCATCTGCGATCGACGGCTTCAAGACGTCGCCGCCCGATCTTGCCATCCTCGATATCAAAATGCCGCGCATGGATGGCATGGAGACGTTACGCCGCATGCGGCAGAAAACCGACATCCCGGTGATCTTCCTGACGTCGAAGGACGAGGAGATCGACGAGTTGTTCGGCCTGAAAATGGGCGCCGACGATTTCATCCGCAAGCCGTTTTCGCAGCGCCTGCTGGTCGAACGCGTCAAGGCGGTGCTGCGGCGTGTGACGCCGAAGGACGGCAGCATCCCAAAGGAGACCGACGCAAAGGCGCTCGAACGCGGCCTGCTGCGGATGGACCCGGAGCGCCACACCTGCACCTGGAAGAACGAACCTGTCACGCTCACCGTCACCGAATTCCTGATCCTGCAGGCATTGGCAACGCGGCCGGGCGTCGTCAAAAGCCGCAATGCCTTGATGGACGCCGCTTATGACGACCAAGTCTATGTGGACGACCGCACTATCGACAGCCACATCAAGCGCCTGCGCAAGAAGTTCAAGGTCGTCGACGACGACTTTGAAATGATCGAGACGCTATACGGCGTGGGCTATCGCTTTAAGGAAACTTAGCGGGGCCGCGGCGACGGCATAGGCGGACTGACGGGATGCCGCGATTTGCGGTAAAATGTCGGGGCTCTTGAAGGCTCCCGTAGCAACCCGACGGAACCGAACGCAGTGCTCGACCGAACGGCCGAAATAGCGGCACAAAACGCCGAGGACGAACGGCAAGCGGAAGAGTCGGCGCGCGAGCAGCGCGGCTGGCTCGCCCGCGCCAGGACTCCGTTGCGTTCTGTCTGGCAATTTTTCGTCAGCCAAAGTTTTTCCAGCCTCACCCGCCGCATCGTCTTCCTGAATCTTGCCGGATTGCTGACGCTGGTCACCGGCGTCCTTTATCTTTCGCAATTCCGCGCCGGCTTGATCGACGCGCGCGTGCAGAGCCTGTTGGTGCAAAGCGAGATCATCGCCGGCGCCATCGCAGCTTCAGCCACCGTCGAGACCAATTCGATCACGATCGATCCCGATCGGCTGCTCGAATTGCAGAATGGCGAAAGCTACGGCCCTTCCGACGACGCGCAGTCCGGCATCGAATTCCCGATCAATCCCGAGCGCGTCGCGCCGGTGCTGCGCCGGCTGGTGTCACCGACCAAGACGCGAGCACGCATTTACGATCGCGACGGCGTCCTCATTCTCGACAGTCGCAGCCTCTACGGCCGTGGCGACGTATTGCGCTTCGACCTGCCGCCGCCCGACACCGAAAAGCCGGGAATCGTCGAGCGTGGGTTCATTGCGCTGCGCCGCTGGTTCGGCCGCGGCGATCTTCCTCTCTACAAGGAACTCGGCCCGGAAAACGGCAAAGGCTATCCGGAAGTCGATCAGGCACTGAAGGGCCTGCACGACAGCGTGGTACGCGTAAACGATCGCGGCGAAGTCATCGTATCGGTCGCCGTGCCGGTACAGCGTTTCCGCGCGGTGCGCGGCGTGTTGCTGCTGTCGACGCAAGGCGCCGACATCGACGACATGGTGGAAGCCGAGCGGTTGGCAATCGTCAAAGTATTTCTTGTCGCTGCCGGCGTCATGGTTGTGCTGTCAATGTTGCTCGCAGGCACGATCGCCGGGCCGGTGCGCCGGTTGGCGGACGCCGCCGAGCGCGTGCGCCGGCGTATTCGCACGCGCGTCGAAATTCCGAATTTCACCCGCCGCCGCGACGAAATCGGCCATCTTTCCGGCGCGCTGCGCGACATGACCAACGCGCTCTACAGCCGCATCGAAGCGATCGAAAGTTTCGCCGCCGACGTCGCGCATGAATTGCGCAATCCGCTCACCTCCCTCCGCTCGGCGGTGGAGACATTGCCGCTCGCAAAGACCGAGGAGAGCCGCAAACGTTTGCTCAACGTCATTCAGCATGACGTGAAACGGCTCGACCGCCTGATCTCGGATATATCGGACGCCAGCCGCCTCGACGCGGAGTTGCAACGTCAGGAAGTCGCGACGGTGGACGTCGCCAAGCTGCTCAGGATGCTGGTGACCGTCAACAACGAGGTGCTGACCGACGACGTAACGACGTCGCTTACGTTCGAAGGCGGCGGCCCGGCGGATTTCCAGATGCCTGGCCACGATTCCCGTCTTGGACAGGTCATCAGCAATCTGCTGGACAACGCCCGCTCCTTTTCTCCGCCAGGCGGCAAGGTGCGCGTCATGTGCCGGCGCGTGAAGAAGCAGATCGAGATCGCCGTCGACGACGACGGCCCCGGCGTGCCGCCGGACGCACTGGAGAAAATCTTCGAGCGGTTTTACACCGACCGGCCGCATCAAGGCTTTGGGCAGAATTCGGGACTCGGCCTTTCGATCTCGAAACAGATCGTCGAAGCGCACGGCGGAAGCATCCGCGTAGAAAACCGTTTCGGCGTGTCGGCGCCCGGCACCGAGCCTAAGGTGCTCGGCGCGCGCTTTGTCGTGCGGCTACCGGCGACGTGATGGCCGCCGAGGCTGCGACCATTCATGCCTCCGCTGTTCTCGTCGGCCGCAAGGCCGTGTTGATCCGGGGTGCGCCCGGCGCAGGCAAATCCAATCTTGCGTGGCATCTGGTGCAGGCGGGCAGCACAGGCGCGTTGCCCTTCGCGCGACTCATCGCCGACGACCGTGCCTACGTCGAGGTCCGCGGAGGCCGCCTGTTGGTGCGCCCTCATGCCTCGCTCGCGGGGCTGATCGAAATTCGCGGGGTTGGTATTCGTCGCCTTGCTTACGAGCCTCTGGCCGTCGCCGGCTTTGTGATCGATCTGTCCGCCGGTGACGCCGAGCGATACCCGTCCGAGACCGCGCAGCAGGCCGAAATCGACAGGGTTATCCTGCCGCGGCTGGCGGTCGCGGCAGGCGTGGCCCCCTTGCCCGCAGCGTTGGCGTTCCTGACGACGGCAGCAGCCGGCAATTGACCGGGCGGCGTGTCCTGCGCTACCCCGAGCCCCCGCCGCCCGGTGGGAAAGTTAACTATACGGCCTCTAGCATCCACCCGCCGGAAACGGACCCTTTTGAACCTGCTTTGGCCCCATCTTTTCGCAGTGCAACAGAACGCCTATATAGCGGGGGAAACCCTCGTAACGGGTCTTCGACTGGGCGCCACGTGCAGCCCTTCCGCGCAGCGCGACGTAGCGCGCGCGAGGAGTTCCGGATGATTGGCCTTGTTCTCGTTACCCACGGGCGGCTCGCCATCGAGTTCCGCTCCGCCCTCGAGCACGTCGTTGGCCCCCAGCGCCAGATCGAGGCGGTGACTATCGGCCCCGACGACGACGCCGAGCAGAGTCGCAGGCAAATCGTCGAGGCGGTGAAGCGCGTCGACAGCGGCGAAGGCGTCGCCATCCTCACCGACATGTTTGGCGGCACGCCCTCAAATCTGGCCATTTCCGTCATGAGCCAGCCGAAGGTCGAAGTGCTGGCCGGCATCAATCTTCCGATGCTGATCAAGCTCGCCAAGGTGCGCGAGACCTGCCCGCTCGAACAGGCCGTGGCCGCCGCCCAGGAAGCCGGCCGCAAGTATTGTACGATCGCCAGCCGGGTCCTCACCGGTAAATGAGCGACCCCGGCAACGCAGACAATCCGCCCGAGGATCAATCCGCTTTCCCGGTCGCGCGCGTGGTCGAGATCGTCAACAAAAAGGGCCTGCACGCCCGCGCCTCCGCCAAATTCGTGCAGATCGCCGAGACATTCGATGCCACCATCACCGTCACGCGCGGCAACGAGAGCGTCGGCGGGACCTCGATCATGGGGCTGATGATGCTGGCTGCGGGCCCCGGCTCCAGCATCACCGTGGCGGCCACAGGCGTACAGGCCGAGGATGCCGTGGATGCCCTTTGCACCCTCGTAACCTCCGGTTTCGGCGAGGAAGACTAGGCTCCGGCTACCGCCGTCCTTTACATAAAGAAATCCTTATATGTGGATTGCGGCGCTGGCACAGCCCTGTTATAGGCAGCGCTGAAATCCGCCCCTTTCCCCTCTTTCGCGCTGCATAGGACCACCATGACCGCTTCAGCCAAGGCCGGCGACTACGTCGTCAAGGACATCTCGCTCGCCGACTTCGGGCGCAAGGAAATCTCCCTCGCCGAAACCGAAATGCCGGGCCTGATGGCGACGCGTGAGGAATACGGCCCGAAGAAGCCACTGAAGGGCGCGCGCATCGCCGGTTCGCTGCACATGACAATCCAGACCGCGGTGCTGATCGAGACGCTGGTCGCGCTCGGCGCCGACGTGCGCTGGGTGTCCTGCAACATTTATTCCACGCAGGATCACGCCGCCGCTGCGATCGCCGCGGCCGGCGTTCCGGTGTTCGCGGTCAAGGGCGAAAGCCTGAAGGATTACTGGGACTATACCGCGCGACTGTTCGACTGGCACGGCGCAAAATCTGGTGAAATCCTGACGCCGAACATGATCCTCGACGACGGCGGCGACGCCACCATGCTCGTGCACAACGGCGTGCGCGCCGAGAACGGCGACACCGCCTTCCTCGACAAACCGGGCTCCGAGGAGGAGGAAGTTTTCTTTGCGCTGATCAAGCGCCTGCTGAAGGAAAAGCCGAAGGGCTGGTTCGCCGAGATTGCCAGGAACATCAAGGGCGTTTCGGAAGAGACCACCACCGGCGTGCATCGTCTCTACGAGATGCAGAAAAAAGGCACGCTGCTGTTCCCGGCGATCAACGTCAATGACTCGGTCACCAAGTCGAAATTCGACAACCTCTACGGCTGCCGCGAGTCGCTGGTCGACGGCATCCGCCGCGGCACCGACGTGATGATGTCCGGGAAGATCGCGATGGTCGCCGGCTTCGGCGATGTCGGCAAAGGTTCGGCCGCGTCGCTGCGCCAGGCCGGCTGCCGCGTGATGGTGTCAGAGATCGATCCGATCTGCGCGCTGCAGGCGGCGATGGAAGGCTACGAAGTCGTCACCATGGAAGACGCTGCGCCGCGCGCCGACATCTTTGTGACCGCGACCGGCAACAAGGACATCATCACCATCGATCACATGCGTGCGATGAAGGATCGCGCCATTGTGTGCAACATCGGTCACTTCGACAACGAAATCCAAATCGCCGGCCTGAAGAACCTGAAGTGGGACAACATCAAGCCGCAGGTCGATGAGATCACGTTCCCGGACAATCACCGCATCATCCTGCTGTCGGAGGGCCGACTGGTGAATCTCGGCAACGCGATGGGCCATCCGAGTTTCGTCATGTCGGCGTCGTTCACCAACCAGACGCTGGCGCAGATCGAGTTGTTCGCCAACAACAAGGACGGCAAGTACAAGAAGGAAGTCTATGTGCTGCCGAAGACGCTCGACGAGAAGGTCGCGCGGCTGCATCTCGCCAAGATCGGCGTGAAGCTGACCGAACTGCGCGAGGACCAGGCCGATTACATCGGCGTGCCTGCGCAAGGCCCGTTCAAGGCCGATCATTATCGCTACTGACGCTCGGACCCCAAGCCCGGCGGCGGTGTGCCAGCGCGGGATGGATTGAGGTTGCGCTCTCCACCGTCATGGCCGGGCATTCAATCTAATGCCATCCCGTTTTAAGAGCCTACGGCCTTCTTCTCGGTACGGCCGAAGAACGCCTCGCGATGGCGCTCGGCTGCCGTGCTGACGGAGCGGATACGCAGGAGGTCCTTGCGCGCCAACAGCCCGACTATTTTTTGCCGTTCGCGATCGACGATCGGGATGCGTCCCAGATCCGCGGCGACCATGCGGTCGGCGGCGCGGCCGAGAACCTCGTCGGGATAGCTGACAACGAGCGACGTGTCCGAAATCAGGTCGTAAAGAACTTCGCCGCTGTGATCCTTCTCGGTCCGCCAGCGCAGGACATCCGAACGCGTGACCATGCCGACGAGATTCCCACCGTTGGTGACAACGGGATAGGACTTATGCCGCTCCTCGTCGGAGGTGAAAAATCCCACCGCTTCGTCGATCGGCATGTCCGCCGGCAACGTGTCGATCTTCTTCACCATGACGTCCTGCACGCGCAGCAATTCAAAAAGATCGACGCTGTATTCCCGCGTAACGTGCTGACCATGCCGCGCAATCTTCTCGGTAAGGATCGATCGCTTGAGCAGGAGCACCGTAACCGCCTGCGCGCTGCCGGCAGCGGCCAGCAGCGGCAATAGTGCGCCGGTATTCCCGGTCAATTCCACCGCGAACATGACGGCGGTCAAAGGCGAGCGCATCGTCCCGCTCATCATCGCCGCCATGCCGAGCATGGCCCAGAACGACGCATTGCCCGGCAGAATCTGGCCTTCGAGCCAACCGGCCGTGCCCCCAAGGATCAACAGTGGCGCCAGCACGCCACCCGATGTGCCGGAGGCGAGCGCGACGATCCAGATCACCGATTTGACCAACAACATGCGGCCGGCATCGGCGAGAACCATATGGCCGGACAGGAGATCGCGGATAACGTCATAACCGACGCCAAGCGCGCGCGGCTCTATCAGGCCGCCGAGTCCGACCACCAATCCGCCGAGCATCGGCCACCACATCCAATGCACCGGCAGGCGTTCGAACAGATCTTCCGCGGCGTAGAGAATTTGCGTAATTGCGCCGGACTGAAGTCCGGCAATGATGCCAACGACGATGCAAACCGGCAGACCCCACCACGACAGCACCGGGTTGGCCGAAAACGGAAACAAGGGTCCCACGGCGAACATCAGCGGCCTGCATGCGGCAGCGACGACAGCCGCCGCCACGACGGGGATGAAGCTGCGCGGCTTCCATTCGAACAAAAGCAGTTCCACCGCCAGCAGCACCGCGGCGAGCGGCGTGTTGAAAATCGCGGTCATGCCGGAAGCGGCACCGGCGACGAGCAGCGTCTTGCGTTCCGCCGCGGCTAGATGAAAGCACTGCGCGAACAATGAGCCGATGGCGCCGCCGGTCATGATGATCGGGCCTTCCGCACCAAATGGACCGCCGGTTCCAATCGATATTGCGGACGACAGCGGCTTGAGCAAGGCGACCTTCGGCTGCATGCGGCTGCCGCCGATCAGGATTGCCTCGATCGCTTCGGGGATACCGTGGCCACGGATTTTCTCCGAGCCGAAGCGCGCAATAAGCCCGATCGCAAGCCCCCCGAGCGCAGGCGCGGCAACAATCCACCACAGCGCCTTGACATGGGCCGGCGATGCGCCGGCAACGCCCATATGACCCGTCCAGACCAGGCTGGTTATGAGCGCAATCAGCTTCAGCAGGATCCAGGCCGAAACCGTGCTGGCGACCCCAACCACGACCGCCATCGCGATCAGGACGAGAACGCGGCGATCGGCGGTGAAATCGCCCAAAAGGGAACGGGGCGGCTTAGCCGCCTTGTGCAACGTCTTGCGCATGATATCTCATGGGACGAGGGAGGGAGGATGCCGAAGCGCATATCTCCTGAAGCACAATACTTCAAGGAAAAACGCCCGATCACGTCGCGAGCAACCGGGGAAATCGCCCATCGCGGCTCAACCCCGCGGCGGCACCACCAGGATCACGTAGCGTTGCGGCTTTCCGGGCGTGTCAAAGAACGTGCGCGCCACCACGGTTTCGATGCGAATGATGCGCCGCGCCCCACTCTCGTAAGCAGCGCCCGCCCGCACGCACCCCGCGTCCTCCGCAAAGCACACCACAACGAGACCGTCGCGTTTAAGGACCGCGTCGGCAACAGGCGGCAGACCGGGCAGCGCGTGCGGCCGGTCGTGCAGATAGGCCGCTACGCCATAGGCGATACCGGCGTCGCCATCGACATAACGCAACGGCTTTACCGTCAGGTCATGCCAGCTATTTTCAATGCGCGCTGCGAGAATACGTGAATGCGCAGCCGCCGGCACCACGCCGGCGCGATGAATGGCGTAAGCGATTACCGGCGCGGCAAGCAGCATCACCAACGGCACAATGATCGCGACAGTGAGGATGCGCTGCACCGCCGCGCGGTCGATCTTCAGTTTCGGCGGCGACAGCAACAGGACCGGCAGCAGCGTCCATGCCGACATCGACCAGAGCGACGTGATCGCGGTGCCGGTCGCGAGCGCCACCACGAAAGGCAGCAGGAACGGCGCCCAGAAGGCGGCCGCGGCCAGCCGCCGGTCAGGATCGGCCGGCCAGATCATATCGGCGAGCGTTGCCTTGTCCGGCCGCGCTGCGATCAGCACCAGAACGACCGGCAGCGCCGCATAAGCAATCGAACCGCCGAGATAGCCGAATGCGTCGAGCGCCGTCATCGCGAACGGTTTGGCGCCGTGAACCTCCAGTGCGTAGTGGAACGGCGCGAAGTCGTTTTGCGCCAGCCAGACCAGATGGGGGCTGAGTACAATCAATCCGGCAATCACGGTGAGCCACGGTGCCGCCGACCGGAAATAAGCGCCGCGGCGGGAATCGATCAGCGCGGCGATCACCAGCCCGGCAATCAAGAACACCGACCAGTATTTGCACATCATCGCCAGGGCTGCGCACGCGCCGGCGAGGACGGCATAGACGATGCGGCGCGTCACATAAGAACGCAGGAAGAAAAACGTCGCAGCCGCCCATAGCGGCATCAGCGGCGTGTTGACGTTGAATTTCAGCGCATGGAAATTGAAAAACGGAATGAGCGTGAGCAGCGCAATGCCGGCGATGCGCTTCTCGGCGTCGAGATAATCCGCCGCCAATTTCCAGGCGATCCATAGCGCCACCGCGGCGACAACGATTGCCAGCAGGTAGAACGCACCGTCCGTCACGGGAAATACGCCGAACCATGCCCGCACCAGCCACGCCGAAAAAGGCGGGTGCTTGGGGTAACCGAAGGCGAGATCGCGCGACCACGCGATCTCCTCGACCATGTCGAAGTGCAGATCCTGGCTTGCCTTTGCAATGACGCCGTAAAGCGTCCACAGCGCGACATAGACAGCGAGCGCGGCAAACGCCGTGCGTTCGCGCATGGCCGGATCGGCCAGCGCGTCGTGCAGGCGGCCGATGGCCCGGTAGGCCGCTCGTGCGGGATCGAAAAGACGCATGATCGTACGCCTATGGCACGGCGGAACCGCGTTCGTCCAACCCTCTCCTTGCCTTCCCGTAGCGCCGCTGAAGGCGTTAGCGGGCCTCTAATCAGTCATGAATCGGCAGGTGAAATTTTCCGCTCCGCCGTTAAAAAAAACGCAAGGTTGATGCGGTAGCGAAACCCTTACCCTTGGGGTCCATGAGCAGCGCCACCACCATATTCGACCGTTTGCCGGCCTCGCAATTCGGCCGGCAATTGGCCGCTGCTCTCGCCGCATCGTTGTGGCGCCATCGCTTTCTTCATGCGATGGCGATCAGCGCCCTGCTTCTGGCCGCGATTGTCGGCGCGAAGACCGGCAACATGCTCGACTTCGGCGCAATCAAGGAGTTCGGCGGCTACCTTTTCATTGCGTTTGCGCTGGTCAGTTGCGCCCTTGCCGTCATCCGATTTGTTTGGCTGGCATTCGTAGAAAAAAACCCGGCACCGCTCGGTGCATTCTTGCGCTCCTTCACGCGCTTTTTTGGTGACGTCCAGCGCATCGCCAACGGCGTCAACGGGATGGCCGCGGTCGTCGCCTTTTGCACCGCCTTTGGCGTGCTGAAGGGCGCCATCGCTATTCTCTCACCCTTCACGTGGGACCGTACCCTGTCCCACATGGATCGCCTGCTGGCCTTCGGTCACTATCCCTACGAATGGCTTTGGTGGCTTGTCGACAGTCACGTCGCCGTGACCGTATTCAACTTCGCCTACAATTTCTGGTTCTTCCTGCTGCTCGCGACAGTCTTCGCAGCCGTCTTTGCGCGCCGCGATACGGCACTCCGGCATCAATTCCTGGCTGCGTTCATGTTGGTGTGGACGTTGGGTGGCTTCTTCGTGGCCATGGGCTTTTCGTCGGCAGGCCCTTGCTACTTTGAACGGCTGGGTCTCGGCGGCGACTACAAGCCGCTGATGGACGCGCTGGCCGCCGTTGCGCATGACTACCCCGTGTGGGCGCTTGCGACGCAGGACATGCTTTGGAGGGGCTATATCGATCCCAGTTCCGGCAGCGCCGGAATCTCGGCCTTTCCGTCCATGCATGTCGCCTCAGCGATGCTCTTCGCACTTTACTGGACGCGCCGATCGGCCGTGGCCGGCGCGGTGCTGTGGGCTTTTGCCGGGACGATCTTCATCGGTTCCATCGTCCTCGGCTGGCACTATGCGGTTGATGGCATCGGCAGCGCACTGATTGTGTTCCCGTTGTGGAAGGCGGCCGGGTACGGCTTTGGCCGTTTCGCCGAAGAATCCTGACGACGCGCGCCGCCGCGCCGTTCCGGGCAATCTTGTCGAACGAAGGCGCGCCTGCTAAAGCGCCGCGCGATGACGGCAGTGCCAATCAACAATATTCGCAACTTCTCCATCGTCGCGCATATCGACCATGGCAAGTCCACGCTTGCCGACCGGCTGATCCAGCTCACCGGCGGACTCGAAATGCGCGAAATGAAGGAGCAGGTGCTCGATTCGATGGATATCGAGCGCGAGCGCGGTATCACGATCAAGGCGCAGACGGTGCGCCTGAAATACCACGCCAAGGACGGCAAGGATTACGTCCTCAACCTCATCGATACTCCCGGCCACGTCGACTTCGCTTATGAGGTGAACCGGTCGCTCGCAGCCTGCGAAGGCTCATTGCTGGTCGTCGATGCCAGCCAGGGCGTCGAAGCGCAGACGCTTGCCAACGTCTATCACGCGCTGGATGCCGGACACGAGATCGTGCCGGTGCTCAACAAGGTCGATCTGCCGGCAGCCGAGCCCGAAAAGATCAAGCAACAGATCGAAGATGTGATCGGGCTCGACGCGTCGGACGCGATCATGATTTCGGCCAAGACCGGCTTGGGCGTTCCCGACGTGCTGGAAGCGATCGTCACCCGCCTGCCGCCGCCAAAGGGCGACCGGGACGCGACCCTGAAAGCCTTGCTGGTCGACAGTTGGTACGACAGTTATCTCGGCGTCGTCGTGCTCGTGCGCATCGTCAATGGCGTGCTCAAGAAGGGCCAGCGCATTCGCATGATCGGCATCGATGCCGCATACGAAGTGGACCGCATCGGCGTGTACACGCCCAAACTCTCGCTGGTCGACGAACTCGGCCCCGGCGAGATCGGCATGCTCACGGCATCGATCAAGCAAGTTGCGGATGCGCGCGTCGGCGACACCATTACCGACGAACGCAATCCAGTGGACGAACCGCTGCCCGGCTTCCAGCCCGCGATTCCGGTGGTCTTCTGCGGATTGTTTCCGGTCGATGCCGCCCAGTTCGAGGACTTGCGCGCCGCGATGGGCAAGCTGCGCCTGAACGACGCCAGTTTCACGTTCGAAATGGAAACCAGCGCGGCGCTCGGTTTCGGCTTCCGCTGCGGCTTTCTCGGCCTGCTGCATCTTGAAATCATCCAGGAACGGCTGGAGCGCGAATTCAATCTCGATTTGATCGCCACCGCGCCATCGGTGATCTACAAAATGAACCTGCGCGACGGTTCGCAGATCGAGATTCACAATCCGGTCGACATGCCGGACGTGATGAAGATTCTGGAAATCGAAGAGCCGTGGATCGAAGCGACCATCCTCACGCCGGACGATTATCTCGGCGCCGTGCTCAAGCTCTGCCAGGATCGCCGCGGCGTCCAGAAAGAGCTGACCTATGTCGGTACGCGCGCCATGGTCAAATACGAACTGCCGCTCAACGAGGTGGTGTTCGACTTCTACGACCGGCTCAAGTCGGTGTCGAAAGGCTACGCCTCATTCGATTATCACCTCACCGACTATCGCGTCGCCGATCTGGTGAAAATGTCGATTCTGGTCAACGACGAACCGGTCGATGCGCTCTCCATGCTGGTTCATCGCACGCGCGCGGAAAGCCGCGGCCGCGGCATGGTGGAGAAGCTGAAGGAACTGATCCCGCCGCACATGTT
>JBARCH010000246.1:0-2895 GCA_049793875.1 Pseudolabrys sp.
CTCTATGATTAGTGTGCCGCAGCCGATATCAGCCCGTCCCGCGCCAAGGCCCGGCGCCCCAGGAAGGACCTCCGCGTCTCATGCGGCGTCTCTCGTCATTTTTGCTCAAGGCGGCAATTTCAGCAGCGCTGCTTTACCTGTCGCTGCGGCAGGTTGATCTCGCCTCCACCGCGCGCCGCCTGGGCGCGATCGACGCGCGCTGGTTTATCGCCGCCAGCGGGATCGTGTGCGTGCAGTTGGTCCTGCTGGCGATCCGCTGGCGCGATATCGCGGCGGTTTGCGGCGCGGCGATGCCCGTTCGCGTGGCGCTACGTTTCACCTTCATCGGTCTGTTCTTCAATCAGGTGCTGCCGTCGACGGTCGGCGGCGACGCCGTCCGCATATGGTTGCTGGCCCGCGACGGCGCCGGGTGGGTCAAGGCCGTCTATTCCGTATTGCTCGACCGCATCGTCGGCGTAGCCGCCCTGGCGCTGCTTGTTGTCATGTGCCTGCCGTGGACGCTCGACCTTGTCCACGATCGGCTCGCGCGCACGACTTTGGTTTTGATCGGCACCAGCGCACTTGCAGGCGCGTCGATATTCCTCGCCCTCGCCTCGCCGCGCCTGCGTATCATGGAGAGGTTTTGGCTGACGCGCCATCTTGCCGCCGCGTCGCGCCTGGGCCGCCAGCTATGCCGCGCGAACGCAAATTCGGCGTGGATCGCCGTATTGTCGATTGCGATCCATCTGCTCACGGCCGTAGCGGCCTATTGTGCGGCACGTGCGGCCGGAGCCACGGTCGATTTCGTGCAAATTCTGCTTCTCGTCCTGCCGGTAATCCTGATCGCGACGATTCCGATCTCCATTGCGGGCTGGGGTGTGCGCGAAAGCACAATGGTGCTTGCGTTCACTTATGCAGGCCTCGCGGGGAACGACGGCTTGTTGATTTCGATTCTGTTCGGCGCCGCGACCTTCGCAGTCGGCGCCATCGGCGGCATCGTCTGGGTCGCAAGCGGATACAAGTGGTCGACGATGCGCGAGATCAGTGCTTGACGCAAATGTCGCGCTTCACCAGTTCATCGATCACCTGATTGGCCAAAGCGTCGGCCTCGCGCTGCCCGGCCATCAGATGAAGTTCCGGATTTTCCGGTGCTTCGTAGGCCTGATCGACGCCCGTGAAATTCTTGATCTCCCCGGCTAAAGCGCGCCTGTAAAGCCCCTTCGGATCGCGCTCGATGCATTGGTCAAGCGGGGTGTCGACAAAGACCTCGATGAATTCGCCCTGCGCGATCAGTTCTCGCACCATCCGCCGTTCGGCACGGAATGGCGAAATGAACGAACACAGTACGATCAGACCGGCCTCGGTCATTAGCCTGGCGACCTCGCCGATGCGGCGGATATTCTCGACGCGGTCGGGTTCGGTAAATCCAAGATCGCGGTTCAAACCGTGGCGGACATTGTCGCCGTCGAGCATGACGGTGTGAACGCCGCGCGCATGCAGGCCGGCCTCGACCAGATTCGCGATGGTCGATTTCCCCGCGCCCGAAAGGCCGGTAAACCACAATACCGCCGGACGGTGGTGCATGAGCGCCGAGCGTTCTTCCTTGCCGACCGTGATGTTTTGCAGATGAACATTCGTGGCGCGGCGCAAGGCGAACGAGATCATGCCCGCCGCCACCGTTTCATTCGTATAGCGATCGATCAGAATGAACGCGCCGGTATCGCGATTTTCCGTGTAAGGATCGAACACGACAGGCGCGGCGGCGGCGATATTGCACACGCCGACTTCGTTCAGCGCCAGAGTCTTGGCGGCAAGCTTCGACAGCGTATCCACATCGATCCGATGCCGCAGATCGGTCACCGTCGCAGTCATGGTCCGCGCGCCGATCTTCATGAAATAGGAGCGGCCCGGCAGCAGATGGTCGTTCGACATCCACACCAGTTGAGCCGCGAACTGATCGGCAATTTGCGGGCGGTCGCGCACAGCCGCGAGCACGTCGCCACGCGCAATGTCGATTTCATCGGCAAGCGTCAGCGTGACCGCGTCTCTCGTTTGTCCGGCGGCGAGATCGCCGCCCGCGGCAACGACTCGCACGACCTTTGTGGTGCGTCCCGACGGCAGTACCGCAATCTCGTCGCCCGGCTGCACGCTGCCGCTGACGACTGTGCCGGAAAAGCCGCGAAAATCGGAATTGGGGCGGTTAACCCATTGCACCGGCATGCGGAACGGCTTGCCGGTGCGCTCGTCGTCGACATCGACGGATTCCAGATAGTCGAGCAGCGCGGGTCCCGAATACCAGGCGGTCCGTGCGCTGCGCGCCGAAACATTGTCGCCGTAACGCGCCGAGATCGGGATTGCGACGATTTCCGCAAAGCCGAGTTCAGCGGAAAACTCCCTGAATTTCGCGGCGATGCCGTCGAACACCGCCTGATCGAAACCGACCAGGTCGATCTTGTTGATGGCAAGCACCGCGTGGCGAATTCCCAGGAGCGACGCGATGATGGCGTGGCGGCGCGTCTGCGCGAGCAGCCCTTTGCGGGCATCCACCAGCAGCACAGCGAGTTCCGAATTGGACGCACCGGTCGCCATGTTGCGCGTGTACTGCTCGTGGCCCGGTGTATCGGCGACGATGAACGAGCGCTTCGCCGTGGAGAAATAGCGGTAGGCGACGTCGATGGTGATACCCTGCTCGCGTTCGGCCTCGAGGCCGTCCAGCAGCAGCGCAAAATCGATGTCGGCACCGGCGGTGCCGTGCTTTTTGGAATCGCGCTCGAGCGCCGCGAGGTGATCATCGTAGATCAGATTCTGCTCGTAGAGCAGCCGGCCGATCAACGTGGATTTGCCGTCGTCCACCGAGCCGCAGGTGAGCAGGCGTAGCGCCGGCCGCGCGTCCGCACCACCATCCCGGTTTACGAC
>JBARCH010000247.1:0-4255 GCA_049793875.1 Pseudolabrys sp.
GCCGCACACCGGCCGCGGTGCGGGGCACAGCCGCGCCGCGCCCTTTGGCGGCGGTTTTGGGCTTCTTGAGAGACGCCCTGCCTTTCATGATTGCGGCCTTGTCGAATTATGACTGACTGGTCAGTCATTTGTAATACGACACGAACGCCGGCGCAAGTATTGAATTTATTCCATAGAATCAAATGTTTGGGTGAGACCGCGGTTTTCCGGAAGGCTCCCGGGGAATGGATCAGCCTTTGGCGTCGCAGAAGAACGTGCGAATGACGCAGTCGTGGCCGCCGTCCTTGTAACAGGAGCGCAACGCATCGTTCTGCGCGGGGCCGAGGCGCACTCCTTTGCCCCAACCATGACCGCCGCAAGGATTAGTGCCGTCGACGGCGAAAGCGGCACAGGAATGGCGCGCTGTCGTCACGACCCTGCAGGCATTGCCGTCGCATTTACCCAGCGCGCTTTCACTTGCCGCCTTGGGATTGGGAAAGTCGTAGGCTTGGCCGTAGGCACCACAATTGCCGATCGCCAAAGCGCCAGCAGCCCGCGCAGCGCTGACGGTGACAAGCATCAGCGTCGCAGTCGCAAGCAGAAGAGATGCCGCGACGAGCGCGCGCAAAGCTGGCGTCGAAATATCTGTCATACCCACCCCTTCCCTCACGCACTCCCGGCGCAAGCTAAAAGGTGAGTCGGGGGAGTCGATCAACGATTCGAGTCTCAGGCGCGTTCGATTTCGGCCTTGACCGCGGAAAACGACTCAGGGGTGTCCACGTCGGTAAGGGCCGCATCTCCGGTCAGCGCCACTTCGGCGACCGCCTCGCCATAACTGCCGATCAAATGCCGTGCGCCGACATCGCCGGAGACGGACATCAGGTCATGGAAGAAACGGCGTGCCCAGACCACCGGGTTGCCGCGCCGTCCCTCGATCGTCGGCACGATGACGAGCGCGCCGCGCTCGGGATCGAAGACGGCGAGCAGCCGGTCGATCAGCGCCGCATCGACTTGCGGCATGTCGCCAAGGCAGACGATGGCGCCGTCGGCCGTGTCGGGCACAGCGGCAATGCCGGCTTTCAATGAGGTGCCAAGTCCCTCGGCATAGTCGGGATTGTACACGAGACGGACGTTCAGACCCTTCAGCGCGGCTTCGACTTTCTCGCGCTGGTGGCCGGTGACGACGATCACCGGGCTTGCATGCGAGGCCAGCGCCTGCTCGGCCGCGATGCGCACCAGCGGCTTGCCGCCGATCTCGGCAATCAACTTGTTGATCGCGCCCATGCGCGTCGAACGCCCTGCACCCAGCACGACCGCGGCAACGCGGCGGCCTTTCTCAGGCGCGGGCTCGGCGCGCGGCTGCGGGCGGGTGACAATTTCCATCAGCAGCCCCCCGACACCCATGCCGGTAATATCCTCACGTCCGACCGGCAGGCCGGCAAGCATGCGCATCAGCACCCAGTCGAAGCCATTTTCCTTCGGCGAGCGCGCGCAGCCCGGCGCGCCGATGACCGGCAGGCCGCCGGCCCGCCCGATCAGCATCAGATTGCCCGGATCGACCGGCATGCCGAAGTGCTCGATGGTGCCGCCGACCGCTTCGACCGCGGCCGGGATAACGTCGCGGCGATCGGCAATGGCGGACGCGCCGAACACCACGACCATTTCGGCGCCCGCTTTCATCACCTCGTCGATCGCTTTGGCGAGCGCGCCTTGTTCGTGCGGCACCCGCCGTTCGGCGATGATGGCCGCGCCCGCAGGCGCGATGCGCTCGCTCATCACGCGCAGCGTTTTTTCGACCACCTTGGCCGCAAGACCGGGCAACAGTGTCGAGACGACACCAATCTTGTGAATCTTGTAGGGAGCAACGCGGATCACCGGCCTGGCTTTTTTTGCCTCGGCCACGGCCGCATCGCGACCGCCGGCAGCGACCGCAAACGGAATGATCTTCACCGTCGCGATCATCTCGCCTTCGACCACCGGCTTGAACGCCGAGAGTGTCGCGAATGTCACCGCCTCATCGACCCGGTTAAGACGGTCGACGGCGTTCTTGTCGACGACAAGAATCCCGGCATTGTCCGCGAACAGATTGCAGCGGCCGGTAAAGGCGCGATCGGTCCGCACGCCCTCGCCCGCGGTTGCGGCAGCGATGTCGGCCGCCGCTTCATCTTCCGACACGTCGCCGGGTTCGAGCCGCGCCACCACGATATCCTTGACGCCGGCGGCCTTGAGCGCCGCGATTTCCTTGGCGCCGATCAACGTCCCCTTTTTCAGGACGAGGTCGGCCTGGCGGATGGAGTGCACCGCCGTGCCGCCAAGCGCCTCGTCGGGGGCGACCGGGCCGAATTTCATGCTCCCTCCGCCGCCGCGTGAAGGCGTTGGGTGATCTGGCCCATGATCGCAACCGCGATTTCGGCTGGCGAGATGGCGCTGATGTCGAGGCCGATCGGCGCGTGGACGCGCGCGATGTCGGCATCGGTCAGCCCCTTCTCCTTGAGGCGAGCAACACGCTTGGCATGTGTCTTTCGCGAGCCGAGCGCCCCGATATAGAAGCAGTCACGCGCGAGCGCATGCAGCAGCGCCGGATCGTCGATCTTGGGATCGTGCGTCAATGCGACAAAGGCTGTGAAGCGGTCAATGCCGAGCGGCGGCAACGCCACATCCGGCCATTCAGCAATCACCTTCACATCGGGAAAGCGCTCGATCGAAGCAAACGCCGTGCGTGGATCGACGATGGTCACGTCGTAACCGAGCAACTGGCCGATCGGCGCCAGTGCCTGGCTGATGTGCACCGCACCGGTGATGACAAGGCGAACCGACGGCACATGCACTGTGAGGAACACGCGCCCTTGCGCAGTTTCCTCCATGCCGCTTTTCGCCATACGCAAGCGCTTTTCGAGCGCATCCTTGATCGGGTCCCTGGCGATATCGACCGCCTTGACCAGTCGTTGCGTGCCGCTCGCGACATCGGTGACGACAATAACCGCACGCCGCGCTGCACGTTCGGCATTCAGTGTTTCGAGATTCTTGAGGTCCAAGTCAGCTTACCTTTTCGATATAGACGCGGATGGTTCCGCCGCAGGAAAGCCCGACATTCCAGGCGGTCTCGTCGGCGACGCCAAATTCCAGCATTTTTGGCTTGCCGCTTTCGATCACGTCGATCGCTTCGGTTACCACGGCGCCTTCGACGCAGCCGCCAGACACCGAGCCGAGGAAATTGCCTTCGTTGTCAATGACAAGGTTGGAACCGATGGGCCGCGGTGCCGAGCCCCAGGTTTCAACCACTGTCGCGAGCGCAACGCCACGGCCGCCTTTTCGCCAATCTTCGGCTGCTTTGAGAATGTCTTCATCACGTGAAAGCATCGGTCACCTCCATCGTCACCCGCAGGCTTGATCCGCGAGCCGGGCCAAGCCCGGCAATGACCAGAAAAGTCTAGGCCACCTTGTTAAGCCACGCCTTGGGATCGCCGTCACGCGCCGTCATTTTGGACAATGCGCGCACAAGCTCGCCCATGGATTCAAGATTGTGTATCGGCCGCAATTCGTCAACGTGCGGCAGAATCGTCTTGACGCCTTTGGCGCGCGCCTCGAAGCCTTCGAAGCGCAGCAAGGGATTGAGCCAGATCAGGCGCCGACAGGAGCGATGCAGCCGGTCGATCTCGAAGGCCAGTGTATCGTCGGCGTCACGCTCGAGCCCGTCAGTGATCAGCAACACCACCGCGCCCTGCGTGAGCACACGGCGCGCCCACTGCTTGTTGAATGTGTGCAACGACGTCGCGATACGCGTTCCGCCGGACCAATCGGCCACGTTGGCCGAGCAGGCCGCCAGCGCCTCGTCCGGGTCGCGTTCCTTCAGCGCGCGCGTCACGTTGGTAAGCCGCGTGCCGAACAGGAAGGTGGTCACGCGCTTGCGCGCATCGGTCACGCCGTGCAGGAAATGCAGGAACAGCCGCGTGTACTGGCTCATCGAACCGGAAATATCCAGCAGCGCCACGATCGGCGGCTCCTTGGTCTTCGGTCCGAGATATTTGAGATCGATCAACGCGCCGCCCGCCTTCATGCTCGCGCGCAAGGTGCGGCGGATGTCGATGATGCGGCCGCGCCGGCTCGGCGCAAGACGCCGCGTACGCACTTCGTCGAGCGGCAGCACAAGTCGCGCGATTGCATCTTTCGCCGCGGCAATCTCGACCGCCGTCATCTGCGCAAAATCCTTCTTCCGCAGCACTTCGCGGTCGGAAACGGTGAACCGTGCGTCAACATCGACTTCCGGCTTGTCGCG
>JBARCH010000248.1:0-8767 GCA_049793875.1 Pseudolabrys sp.
TGGGCCTTGCCGATGCCTACAACTATGCGTCGGAAGTGATGACCGAAAACATGATGGCGCGCGATGCAGAGGAAGGCATCTGCGCCTTCATCGAAAAGCGCGACCCAAAATGGGAAGATCGTTGAGGACGTCATGCTGCGATTGATGCTTATCGCAGGTGTACTTTGCGCAGCCCTGCCCGCCCTCGCGCAAAGCTTCACCGCCGAACAGCGCGCGGCCTGCAAAGACGATTACGACGCCTATTGCGAAGGAACGATTCCGGGCGGTGGCCGCGTGCTGGCCTGCCTCGGCAAGCACCAAGACCGGCTTTCGGTTTCTTGCAAGAAAATCGTCGACGCGCAAAAGAAATGAACATGTGTCGCGATGAGTAATTCCGATCTTGTATTTACGCCGGCTGCGCGTCAGGCACAGGCGGAGCGCGGCTCGGCGAAAGCTTACGAGCGGCGCGCTGCCGAGGGTTTTCCGGACCGGGTGACACCGGAACTTGCGGCATTCCTTGCCGAACAGGACACCGCGTTTCTTGCCACCGCGACCGCACAAGGCGCGCCCTATATTCAACACCGTGGCGGACCGAAGGGCTTCATCAAGATCATCGACGACAAAACCCTCGGCTTTGCCGACTATCGCGGCAATCGCCAATACATCACGCTGGCCAATCTATCGGAAAACGACCGTGCCTATCTGTTCGTTCTTGATCCTGCTCGCCAGCAGCGCATCAAACTGTGGGGCCGCGCACGGGTGGTGGAAGGCGACGATGCGCTGATCGAAAAGCTTTTCGATCAGGGCTATAAGGCAAAGCCGGAACGCGTCATTCTTTTCACGATCGAAGCCTGGGATTCAAATTGCTCCTCGCACATCGTGGCGCGTTTTTCGGAAGCAGAGATAGAACAGGCGGTCGGGGCCATCCAGGAAAAGATCGCAGCGCTCGACGCCGAGAACCACCGATTGCGCACGCTGCTCGCACAAGCCAACGAGAAAGTGAATTCGCCCGGATGAACCACAATACCTATCCTGACAGCTACATCCGCGGCATCCTCAACACCGTAAAGACCATCGCCATGGTCGGAATCTCGCCGAAGGAAAACCGGCCGAGCTATTTTGCGTTCAAATACCTGCTCGATCGGGGCTATCACATGATCCCGGTCAATCCGGGGCAAGCGGGCAAGGAGATCCTCGGCCAGAAGGTTTATGCCAAGCTCTCCGACATTCCCGAGCCGGTGGACATGGTCGACATCTTCCGCGGCTCGCAATTCGCGGTGCCAATCGTTCAGGAGGCGTTGACGCTTCAACCGAGGCCGCAAGTGATCTGGATGCAACTCACTGTGCGCAACGACGAGGCTGCAAAACTCGCAGAGGACGCCGGCGCAAAAGTCGTGATGAACCGCTGCCCGAAAATCGAATACGGCCGCCTCTCCTCGGAGATTTCCTGGATCGGCGTGAACTCCCGCACCCTCACCTCCAGGCGCGCAAAAATCTATGGCAAGGGCGTACAGCGCATGTCGCTCAACCGCACGACCATGCAAGGCGGCGCGACCGACGCCACCGATCGGGCACAGAACAAGGAAGGCGGCGATTAAACGTCACGGCGCCGTAGCAGGATTTTCTTACCCCACGGCCATAACAGGCGATCGCCGTTCTTATTGCTGCAAGGGCGGCCTGGCGACTTGACCCTCCTGCCTCCGGCTGAATAAATCCGGTCGAATCTCGCGGGCCAGTCCGCAACAACATCAGCACGGGGCGTCTCATGGCCGACCAGACCGATCGCACACCGGGCTTCGCAACGCTCGCTATCCATGCCGGCGCGCAGCCCGATCCGACCACCGGCGCCCGCGCGACGCCAATCTACCAAACGACATCGTTCGTGTTCGACGATGTCGACCACGCCGCGTCACTTTTCGGCCTGCAGACGTTCGGCAATATCTATACGCGCATCGGCAATCCGACGTCAGCTGTGCTGGAAGAGCGCGTGGCCGCACTCGAAGGCGGGACCGCCGGCCTCGCTGTTGCATCCGGTCATGCCGCGCAAGTGATCGTGATGCATAACCTGATGACTGCGGGCGATGAGTTCGTCGCTTCGAAAAAGCTCTATGGCGGCTCGATCAACCAGTTCAACCACGCTTACAAAAACTTCAACTGGAACGTGGTGTGGGCCGACCCCGAGGACATCGCATCGTTCGAGCGCGCCGTTTCACCGAAGACCAAGGCAATTTTCGTCGAGTCGATCGCCAATCCAGGCGGCGTCATTACCGACATTGAGGCAGTGTCAAAAGTTGCGCGCAAGGCCGGCGTCCCGCTGATCGTCGATAATACGCTGGCATCGCCTTATCTTTGCAAGCCGATCGACTACGGCGCCGACGTTGTCGTGCACTCGCTGACGAAATTTCTCGGCGGACACGGCAACTCGATCGGCGGCATGATCGTCGACGGCGGCACGTTCAACTGGTCGCGCGAAGGCCGCTATCCGATGCTCTCCGAGCCGCGGCCGGAATATCAGGGCATCGTGTTGCACGAAACTTTCGGCAACTTCGCCTTCGCCATCGCCTGCCGCGTGCTTGGGCTGCGCGATTTGGGGCCGGCGATTTCTCCATTCAATTCGTTCTTGATCCTTACCGGCATCGAGACGCTGCCGCTGCGCATGCAGCGTCACTGCGATAACACGCAGGCGGTGGCTGAATGGCTGGCGAAGCAGCCGCAAGTCGCGTGGGTGAGTTATCCGGGGCTGCCGGGCGACAAATATCATGCTCTGGCCAAGAAATATTGCCCAAAGGGCGCGGGCGCCGTGTTCACCTTTGGTCTCAGGGGCGGCTACGACGCCGGCGTGAAGCTCGTGTCGAATGTGAAGCTGTTCTCTCACTTGGCTAATATCGGTGACACCCGGTCGCTCATCATCCACCCGGCTTCCACCACGCACCGGCAATTGTCCGACGCGCAGAAGGTGCAGGCCGGCGCGGGCCCGGACGTGGTGCGGCTTTCGATCGGACTTGAGGACAAAGAAGACATCATCGCCGACCTTCAGGACGGCCTGACGGCGGCTTGATTCAGTTCTTCTTGAGCGTGCGTCCGACGTAGTCACGAACGTTGCGCAACGCCTCCGGCCCCATCCAGATATCGGTCACCGCTTTATCGGTTGCCTCGCCGTCGCGTGCGAGCTTGTCGGCAACCGGCTGGCGAATTTGCCGTTTGGTCTGTGCGAACGCTACCGACGAGAGCGCAGCAGATGCCTTTGCCGCGGCCATCGCACGATTCATCAGTTCGCCTGGATCGACGAGTTCATCGACCCAGCCCCGTTCGAGTGCAGCCTCGGTGGCGTAAGTCGCTCCCCCGAGCAGAAATTCAGAAAAATAGCGAGGCGGTACCGCGAAACGAACGACCTCGAACGCAAGCGCGGGAAACGGAACACCCACCAGCAATTCAGTGACGCCGATGCGGCCGCTCCCCTGTGCCATCACCCGCCTGTCCGCGCAGCAGGCAAGCACGCAGCCTCCCGCGATAGCATGGCCGTTGATCGCCGCGATGACCGGCTTGGGGTGGAAAAACACCGCATCATAAAGGCGATGCAACATTGGCAGAAAGCGACGGATATAGTCGGTGCCGCCTTCGCTCAAGCGCACCAGATCGACCCCGGCCGAAAACATCTTGCCCTGCCCGGTTATTACAATGGCGCGAGCGTCCGACACACGCAGTTCATCGAACTTTTTAGCCAGGGCGTCGCACAGTTCGAGGTCGAGCGCATTGGCCCGACCGTGCGCCAGCGTGACGACCGCAATACCATTGTCCGTTACGACGTCGATCATGATCGATTCTTCAAAGCTGCCGCGCCAGCTATGGCATTAGGTTCAGGTGCCGGCGCAGTGCGTGGCCACATTCGAGCCGCATGGACGATCGCGATGGTCAGGACAATGATCGCCATGATCTGATGCGTCAGGGCAAGCGGCAGCGGCACGACGAACAGCAGCGTCAAAACGCCGAGTGTTGCCTGGACGGTGACAGCCAGCCATAGCAAAACAGCGCCGAATGCGCCCTGCTGTGCCTGCCGGGCGTCGATGGCATGCAGTCCGGCCAACACCCAGATCGCGTAAGCGACCATGCGATGATCGAACTGCACCGTGAGAACGTTCTCAAACAGATTTCGCCACCATGGTGCCTTGAACAAGAGATCGCTGGCCGGAGGAATGAGGCCGCCGTCGATGTCGGGCCATGTATTGAAGCTCAAACCGGCGTGAAGGCCTGCAACCAGCGCACCGAGATAGATCTGCAGCAAGATCAGTCCGGCAAGCGCCAGCGCTCCTCCGCGCCGCCGCAACGGCGCGCTTTGCACTTCGCTTGGCGTCATCCGCAGGGCTGTCCAAACGATCGCCGTGTAAATCAAGCAAGCGAGCGTCAAATGAAACGCAAGTCGATACTGCGAAACGCTGACGCCGACCGCGAGTCCGGAAGAAACCATCCACCACCCGACCGCACCTTGGAATGCGCCGAGTCCGAAAATCATCCATAGGCGGGCACGCTCCCGGCGGCCGATCCACCCGCGCCACAAAAAGAAGATCAGCGGCAGCAAAAATACAGCGCCGATCAGGCGCGCCAACAGGCGGTGCGTCCATTCCCACCAATAGATGGTCTTGAACTCGTCGAGGCTCATGCCCTGATTGAGTTCGCGGTATTGCGGGATCGCCTGATATTTCGTGAATTCGTCCTGCCAAGCGTGTTCAGACAGCGGCGGCACGACACCCGTTACGGGCTTCCATTCGACAATCGAAAGGCCGGACTGGGTGAGCCGCGTGGCACCGCCGACGATCAGCGTCAGAAAAATGAGCGCCGCGACGACAAGGAGCCACAACCGGACCGCCGTGGCGCGGGTATCGTCGGATACGCTGGCTGTAGAAGACATGGGAGCTGAAAACACCACGCTTGCCGGGGATGGCGGGGACCATATAGTCCTGCGCGCACCGCCGCAAACCTCATTCCGGACCTTCAATGACCATCCGCATCCGTAAGCTGATCGGAACCTTCGCCCTCCTCACGCTCGCCATTTTCTGGACCTTGCTCGCTATGGCGCTGGCGCAATCGGTGCTGACCGACATCAACGGCTTGGTGGCCGCGATTTTTTACGTCGTCGCCGGTCTCGGCTGGGTTTTGCCGGCGATGCCGCTGGTGCGCTGGATGACTCGCCCGGATCGGTCCGTACGCTAAGCCGCGTTGACGCGCCGGAAGCCGTTCCACATCGCAGTGGCAGCGCCCGACATCAGCACTTTGAGATAGCGCTGCTGCTGGAATTCGCCATTGACTGAAATCCGCGGCAGCGCCGTCAAATGGTCGCGATGCGCCTTGAACAGCACGCCCGGCCGCGTCGTTACGGCGGTCTTGAAACCAAGCTCGGCGGCGATGCGGAATTCGCGCGGGCCGGCGGATGTCGGGTCTCCGACCGGATAAGCCAGGTGCGCCGGCCTGCGACCAAGCGCCGCCTCGATTACCGAGCGGCTCATGTCGATCTCCGCACGCACCGTGGTGTCGCTCGGCACTTTCTTGAGCATCACGTGGTTGACCGTATGCGCGCCGATGGTCACCAGCGGATCGAGCGCCATCCGCCCGATCTCCTCCCAGTCCATGCATAATTCGCGGCAGAAAGACGCAATATCGACACGATGACAGGCGCAGAGGTCGCGCACAACGCGACGCAACTCGTCTTCAGTCTTCAGACTGCGCAGATAATCGTAGGCCGCATCATACAATTCGCGCTTCTGGCGCACGGTCCGACATTCGAAAAACTGGTCCTTGCCGTTGATCACCATGCCGATGCGGTCGTTGCGCGCGATCACCGCCTCAAGCGCCACCCACCACAATTCACCGAGCCGGTCCGGAAAACTGGTCGCGATATACATCGCAAACGGTGTCTCGTATTTCTTCAGCAGCGGGTAGGCCCAGCGCATCACATCCTTGTAGCCGTCGTCGAAGGTGATGCAGACAAAGCGCCGCTTGAAGTCGCCGCTGATGAAGCGTTCGTGCATCTCGTCGAGCGATACGATGTCGATCCGCGACCGCTGGAGACGACGCAGCAGCCGTTCCAGAAAAATCGGGGTGATTTCGAGCAGACGGTTGGGCTGAAATGCCTCGACCCGCGGCGGCCGGACGTGGTGCAGCATCAAAATGGCGCCCACGCCCCCGACCAACGGGCGCATGACGTGATGCATGCCGCTGAAATAGAGCGACTCCAATCCACTGCGGATAATTGTTTTCTTCAGCCCTGACAAATAGTTAGCTCCCGCCCAAAGGCCCTTTAATATCCCAACTCTTTATTGAGAAATGTTTGCGAGCCTACGGGACCACGCTAGCTCAGCGCTTCCAAAGGTTTCATGAACGTCGTCGCCCTCCGCAAACCGACTATCTCGAGCGGCTTCCCTCCGGCTGCCGTTGGCCGCCTTGCCCGCGTAGCGGTGTTCGACACATTCAAGTCTGCCGAGCCTTACTGGCGGATGCTTGAGCGGCAGAACACACTGGCGACCCCTTACCAGCGTTACGAATTCATGTCGCTGTGGCACCGCCATATCGGCGCAGGGGCTGGCGTAACGCCATTCATCATTGTCGGCTTCGATAGCAAAAGCACTCCTTTGTTCCTCTGGCCTTTTGGCCGGCGGACCGTGGCCCAGCTTCGCGTGGTGGAGTTCCTTGGCGGCAAACACGCCAATTTCAACATGGGCCTATGGGATCGTGAGGCCGCGAGCGCCATCGACGAGATCGATCTTCGTGCCGCGCTGAACCAACTCGACGGCAGCGCGGACGCGTTGCTGCTCGCCAATCAGCCGCTGACCTGGCAAGGCGCAACCAACCCGCTGGCACTGCTGCCCCATCAAAGTTCCGCAAACTTCGGCTTCAGCGGGCCGCTGGCCGATGATTTCGAAAGCCTGCTGCGCGCACGAACGAACAGCGCGATGCGCAAGAAAATGCGGAAGAAGCAACGTGCCTTGACGGAATACGGCACTGTCACCTTTGAGCGCGTCACCGTCTCTGCCGCCGCGCGCCGCGTCCTCGACACCTTCTTCAAGCAAAAAAACGAGCGCATGCATGCCCGCGGCATCTGCGACGTGTTCGCCGCTCCCGAGGTACGCCGTTTTGTCGAAGCAGCAACCATGGAGCGGACCGCGCAAGGTCAGCCCGTCATCGAACTTTACGCCCTGTCGGTCGGCGGTGTGATCGCCGCCACATTCGGGGGCACGGTAGCCGGCGACCGCTTCTGCGGAATGTTCAACTCCATCATTAGCGGCCGGTTGTCACACGAAAGTCCCGGCGAACTTTTGCTGCTTGAGGTCGTACGCGATTGTTGTGGGCGCGGTTTGACGACGTTCGATCTTGGCGTGGGCGAAGCGCAGTACAAAGGGTTGTTCTGCAGCAATGCCGATCCGTTGTTCGACAGCTTCCTGCCGCTCACCCATGCCGGCGCCTTACTGACCGGCGCCGCACGAATGACAGCCTTGGTCAAGCGCACAATCAAGCATACACCGGCCCTATGGTCGATCGTGCGCGCAACACGGCGGCTACGCGCGCGGGTGACTACGACAAACCAGGAATAGACGATTGTCGGTCAGGCGGCGGCGGCGTGGGCACCGCCGAGCAGCAATGCCACATCCGCAAACCCAGCATGACTCATCCGGTCACGTGCCGTGCGCGTCGCAGTATTGGCGGCATCCGAAGCAACGAGAACGGCGCGCGTGGCCAATCCCGCGAACTGCTCAACGGCAACTTCCGAAGCAGCCCCGATATCGAGCACCACGTGATCGTAGCTGCGGGTGAGCGCCTCGATCGCCGTCGCAAGTGACGGCGAGACCGAAAGCGACGGCCCGTCCGCGCCAACACTACCCGTCGCGATCAGATGCACGTTTGAAAACTGGTCACAGGTGATGATATCGCCGAACGAGGCCGTGCCACGCAAAAGTTCGGCCAGGCCTGCCGCCTGCGGATCGGTGGAAACGACAGACAGGTTCGGTGCCCCGAATGCGAGATCGACCAGCACGACGTTGGAGTCCTTTGCAAGCGCGCGCGCCAGCGCGATTGCCGCGTAAGTCGTGCCTACGTTGCGCGCCGTCCCAGCGACAGCAATGCGCCGCCCGGCCTCGCCTGCCTGACGCAGGCCTTGAGCGATTTGCTCAACCGTTCGGACAAGACTTGGGACAGGAGCCAGATGGAGCGGCGACGATGGAACGATCGGCGGCGCAAAGACACGCGGCATCACAGGCATCGTCGGCATAGTCGCTGGCGGCATCATCGGCGGTGCGTAGCCAGCCGCAGCATATGAGCCGGTAGCGCCGGGTGCGAGCAAGGCACCGGTAACGGTAAAGCCTGTCGAGAGCGCAAAGGCTGCAAAGGCTGCAATCAGCACCATCGGGAGCTTTTTCGGAAAGTCGGGTTTAATGGCGGGGCTCGCGCGCGAAATGATGCGCGCTTCCGGCGGCGCGGCGTTGATGTTGTCGCGCGCGGACGCTTCGCGGTACTTCGCGAGATAGGATTCCAGAAGATCGCGCTCGGTCTTGGCTTCACGCTCGAGCGCGCGAAGCTGCAGATCCTGCTCGTTCGTCTGGGAAGCCAGCTTTTTTACCTGATCGAGACTTGCCGTCAGCGCCTCGAGCCGCGAGCCGGCAACTTTGGCGTCGTAATCGAGCTGGCGCGCCGACCGCGCCCCTTCCACACGGATTTCGCTGTCCAACTCGCCAATCTGGGCCTTCAACTCCTTGATGCGCGGGTGCTGGCTCAACAAGGTCGACGATTGTTCCGCCAATTG
>JBARCH010000249.1:0-4239 GCA_049793875.1 Pseudolabrys sp.
GTCTTCGTCGCGGTGAAGCGCAAGATTCAGCCCGGCGACAAGATGGCCGGCCGCCACGGCAACAAGGGCGTCGTATCCAAGATCGTGCCGGCGGAGGACATGCCGTTCCTCGCCGACGGTCAGCCGGTCGACGTCGTGCTCAATCCGCTCGGCGTGCCGAGCCGCATGAACGTCGGTCAGATTCTCGAGACCCATCTTGGCTGGGCTTGCGCCGGTCTGGGCTTGAAGATCGGGCAGGCGGTCGATGCCTATCACGCCAAGCACGACGCGCGTCCGCTCAAGGAGATGCTGAAAAAGGTCTATGGCGACGACGAGACCATCAAGTCCCTGGACGAGGATGGTTTGATCGAGCTTGGCGGCAATCTCCGTCACGGCGTGCCGATTGCGACGCCGGTGTTCGACGGCGCCAAGGAAAAAGACATCGAGCAAATGCTCGATCTTGCCGGTCTCGATCATTCGGGTCAGTCGGATGTCTATGACGGCCGCACCGGCGAGAAGTTCGATCGCCAGGTGACGGTGGGTTACATCTACATCCTCAAGCTGCACCATCTGGTCGACGACAAGATCCACGCGCGGTCGATCGGTCCGTACTCGCTCGTCACCCAGCAGCCGTTGGGCGGCAAGGCGCAGTTCGGCGGCCAGCGTTTCGGCGAAATGGAAGTGTGGGCGCTCGAGGCTTACGGCGCTGCTTACACCTTGCAGGAAATGCTTACCGTGAAGTCGGACGACGTTGCCGGCCGCACCAAGGTCTACGAGGCCATCGTGCGCGGCGACGACACGTTCGAAGCGGGCATTCCCGAAAGCTTCAACGTGCTGGTCAAGGAGATGCGTTCGCTCGGTCTCAACGTCGACCTGCACAATTCGAAGCAGCAGAAGCAGGGCTCCGGCGAGAGCGCGGAAGCGGCAGAATAATCGGAGAGCGGGGCGGAGTGCCGCCCCGCACTGGCCGTCATGGCCGGGCTTGTCCCGGCCATCCCGATAAGGAGGGCACAATGCCTTCCAGGCGGGATCGCTGGGACAAGCCCGGCGATGACAAAGGTGAGATTGGGGCCGCCCGGCGGCCAAGGAGAAGCAGATGAACCAAGAAATTATGAATCTTTTCAGCCCGCAGGTTCCGGCGCAGGTCTTTGACCAGATCCGGATTTCGATCGCGAGCCCGGAAAAGATTCTGTCCTGGTCCTACGGCGAGATCAAAAAGCCCGAGACGATCAATTACCGCACCTTCAAGCCGGAACGCGATGGCTTGTTCTGTGCGCGCATCTTCGGGCCGATCAAGGATTACGAGTGCTTGTGCGGCAAGTACAAGCGCATGAAGTACAAGGGCATCATCTGCGAGAAGTGCTCGGTCGAAGTGACGCTCAGCCGCGTGCGGCGCGAGCGCATGGGCCATATCGAACTGGCCGCGCCGGTCGCGCACATCTGGTTCCTGAAGTCGCTGCCGAGCCGTATCGGTCTGCTGCTCGACATGACGCTCAAGGACCTCGAGCGCATCCTTTATTTCGAATACTACGTCGTGCTTGAGCCGGGTCTGACCCCGCTCAAGGACCGCCAGCTTTTGTCCGAAGACGAGTATCTGAAGGCGCAGGAGGAATTCGGCGCCGACAGCTTCACCGCGACCATCGGCGCGGAAGCGATCCGCGAGATGCTCAAGGCGCTCGACCTCGACAAGATGCAGACGGAATTGCGCGCCCAGATCGGGGAGTCCGACAGCGACATCAAGAAGAAGAAATACGGCAAGCGCCTCAAGCTGATCGAGGCCTTCATCCAGTCCGGCAACAAGCCGGAATGGATGATTCTGACTCAGGTGCCGGTGATCCCGCCCGATCTGCGGCCGCTGGTGCCGCTGGATGGCGGCCGCTTCGCCACGTCCGATCTCAACGACCTCTACCGTCGCGTCATCAACCGCAACAACCGTCTGAAGCGGCTGATTGAATTGCGCGCGCCGGACATCATCATCCGCAACGAGAAGCGCATGCTTCAGGAAGCGGTCGATGCGTTGTTCGACAACGGACGCCGCGGTCGCGTCATCACGGGCGCTAACAAGCGTCCGCTGAAGTCGCTCGCTGACATGCTCAAGGGCAAGCAGGGCCGCTTCCGGCAGAACCTGCTCGGCAAGCGCGTCGATTACTCCGGCCGTTCGGTGATCGTCGTCGGTCCCGAGCTCAAGCTGCATCAGTGCGGCCTGCCGAAGAAGATGGCGCTCGAATTGTTCAAGCCGTTCATTTACTCGCGGCTTGATGCAAAGGGCCTCTCCACAACGGTGAAGCAGGCGAAGAAGCTGGTTGAGAAGGAAAAACCGGAAGTTTGGGACATCCTCGACGAGGTGATCCGCGAGCATCCGGTGCTGCTCAATCGCGCGCCGACGCTGCATCGCCTCGGTATCCAGGCGTTCGAGCCGGTGCTGATCGAAGGCAAGGCGATCCAGCTTCATCCGCTGGTGTGCGCGGCCTTCAACGCGGACTTCGACGGCGACCAGATGGCGGTGCACGTGCCGCTGTCGCTCGAGGCGCAACTCGAAGCGCGCGTGCTGATGATGAGCACGAACAACATCCTGCATCCTGCGAACGGCTCGCCGATCATCGTGCCGTCACAGGACATCGTGCTCGGTCTCTATTACCTCTCGCTGATGCGGGAAGGGGAGCCGGGCGAAGGCAAGCTGTTCGGCGAAATGTCCGAGATCGATCATGCCCTGCATGAAAAGGTCATCGGTCTGCACAGCAAGATCAAGTATCGCTGGGTGGGCGTGGACGAGAAGGGCGACAGCTTCACGAAGTGGTTCGACACGACGCCGGGCCGCGTCGTGCTCGGCAGCGTGCTTCCGCGGAGCTGGAAGATTTCGTTCGACGCGGTCAACCGCTTGATGACCAAGCGCGAAATCTCGGCGATGATCGATACGGTCTATCGTCACTGCGGTCAGAAGGAGACGGTGATCTTCTGCGATCGCATCATGGCGCTCGGCTTCTATCACGCGTTCAAGGCCGGCATCTCGTTCGGCAAGGACGACATGGTGGTGCCGGGATCGAAGTGGAAATCCGTCGAGGATACGCGCCAGCTCGCCAAGGAATTCGAGCAGCAGTACAACGACGGTCTCATCACCCAGGGCGAGAAGTACAACAAGGTGGTCGACGCGTGGTCGAAGTGCACCGAGGCGATCGCCGACGCGATGATGAAAGAGATCTCTTCGGTCAAGAAGGATTCCAAGGGACGCGAGGAGCAGATCAACTCGATCTACATGATGGCGCATTCCGGCGCGCGCGGTTCGCCCGCGCAGATGCGTCAGCTTGCCGGCATGCGCGGACTGATGGCCAAGCCGTCGGGTGAGATCATCGAGAGTCCGATCATCTCGAACTTCAAAGAAGGTCTCTCGGTGCTCGAGTACTTCAACTCGACCCACGGCGCTCGCAAGGGTCTCGCCGATACCGCGCTCAAGACCGCGAACTCGGGCTACCTGACACGGCGTCTCGTCGACGTCGCGCAGGATTGCATCATCACGAGCGAAGATTGCGGCACCAAGGGCGGCATCAAGGTTCGCGCTGTCATCGATGCCGGCACCGTTGTCGCGTCGCTGGCGATCCGCATTCTTGGCCGCACCACGGCGGAGGACGTCAAGGATCCGGCCAGCAACAAGGTCCTGGTCAAGCGCGGCACTCTGCTGACGGAGCCGGAGGTCGACATGATCTCCAAGGCCGGCGTGCAGGAGCTGAAAATCCGCTCCGTGCTCACCTGCGAGTCGACGAACGGCGTTTGCGGAGCCTGCTATGGGCGCGATCTTGCCCGCGGCACTCCGGTCAACATGGGTGAGGCGGTGGGCGTCATCGCCGCCCAGTCGATCGGCGAGCCGGGTACCCAGCTCACCATGCGCACCTTCCACATCGGCGGCGCCGCTCAGATCAACGAGCAATCGTTCATCGAGTCGAACTTCGACGGCAAGGTCAAGTTCAAGGGCAAGAACATCGCCCGCAACAGTGACGATCACGTGGTCACCATGGTTCGCAACATGGTGGTTGCGGTTGTCGATCCTGACGGCACCGAACGCGCGCATCACCGCATCCCGTATGGCGCGCGGTTGCGCATCGAGGACGGCGACAAGATCAAGCAGGGCCAACGCATCGCCGAGTGGGATCCGTACACCCGACCGATCCTCACCGAGGTCGAGGGCTCGATTGCCTTCGAGGATCTCGTTGACGGTCTATCGATGTCGGAAGCGCTCGACGAGTCGACCGGCATCGCCAAGCGCGT
>JBARCH010000250.1:0-4430 GCA_049793875.1 Pseudolabrys sp.
ATCCAGGACTACGACCAGGCGATCAAGCTTGATCCGAACCTCGCCTTAGCCTTCAACAATCGTGGCAACGCCTACAACGCCAAAGGCCAATACGACCGTGCCATCCAGGACCTCGACCAGGCGATCAAGCTTGATTCGAACCTCGCCTTAGCCTTCTACAATCGCGGCAGCGCCTACAACGACAAAGGTCAATACGACCGCGCCATCCAGGACTACGACCAGGCGATCAAACTCAATCCGAGCTACGCCTTAGCCTTCAACAATCGCGGCAACGCGTATGAGAAAAAGAACGACTACGCGCGCGCGGCGCTCGATTTTGACGAAGTCACGCGCGTTAACCCGCAAGATGCTGATGCCTGGAACGGCCGCTGCTGGGCGCGGGCAATTGCTGGACAACTGGAGCAGGCGCTCAAAGACTGCAACGAGTCGCTACGGTTAAGACCCAATGACGCCAATACGCTCAACACTCGCGGCCTCGCTTATCTCAAGCTCGGTCAGTTCGACAACGCCATTACCGACTACGACGCCGCGTTGAAGGACGCCCCCAAGGTAGCGAGCTCTTGGTATGGACGAGGGCTCGCAAAACAGAAGAAGGGTGACAACGCAGGCGGCAATGTTGATATGGCGGCGGGGAAAGCGATTGAGGTAAAAATTGCCGAGAAACTAGCAGGCTACGGCGTGAAATAACGACGCCACGTCTGCAAAGCGAAACGCGCTTTCGGTAAAAAATTAAGTTGGTCGGAATGTCGCTATTGGCACTTAAAGCGTGTTTGTTTGAGATTGAAACGGTTGCCGCATGCACCGCGGCTCCCTCTCCCAACCAAACTCGGCTTTAGCCGACCTCTCCCCGCGGGAGAGGTGAAGCAAGTGTGCGGCGCGATTCAACCTCAGACTATTTTGCTCTAGCGGACGTGCACGAACCCGCGACTGATGTCCTCTTCCAAGAGCAGAGTGGACACTGTTGCTCACCAGCTTCGATTTATGAGTACCCGCTCTTGGCGGGGAGAGGTGAAGAAGTATCACACATTGTTCGCGCCGTTGGCGCGTTCGACGATGCGCACGACATCCGACATGATGCGATTCAATTCAAAATCCTTTGGCGTGTAAACGGCGGCGACGCCGGCGTTCTCGAGCGTCGCGGCGTCCTCCGGTGGAATGATCCCGCCGACGACAACCGGCACGTCGAAGCCCGCTTGCTTCATGCGACCGACCACGTCGGCCACCAGCGGCAAATGGCTGCCCGAGAGCACGGACAGGCCGACCACGTGGGCCTTTTGCTTGCGTGCGGCGGCGACGATTTCCTCGGGCGTCAGGCGGATACCTTCGTAGACCACCTGCATGCCGGCATCGCGCGCGCGCACCGCGATCTGCTCGGCGCCGTTGGAATGGCCGTCGAGGCCGGGCTTGCCGACCAGGAACGTGAGACGCCGCCCGAGCTTTCTTGAAACACGATCGACGTCGGCGCGGATGTCGTCGAGGCCGCTGACATCGTTGCGCATAGCATTGCGTACGCCTGTCGGCGCGCGGTATTCACCGAAAGCTTCGCGCAACGTCCAGCCCCATTCGCCGGTGGTGACACCGGCTTTGGCGCATTGAATGGATGCCGGCATGATGTTGTCGCCGTTGGCGGCCGCGCGCTTCAATTCATTCAACGCATCGGCAACGGCACTGGCGTCGCGTGCGTCGCGCCAGGCCCTTAGCCGCTGGATCTGCCCGCGTTCGGCATCCTCGGACACGGTAAGAATGGAGTCGGCGGCGGCAGCCAGCGGCGACGGTTCGCTCTCGAGATATTTGTTGACGCCGACGACGACCTGATCGCCACGCTCGATCGCTTCCAGCCGCGCGGTGTTCGACTCGACGAGTTGCTCCTTCAGATATCCGGTATCGACCGCCGCAACGGCGCCACCCATCTCTTCGATGCGCTTGAGTTCGTCCCGTGCTTCGCGCTTGAGGTCGTCGACCTTGCGCGTGATCTCGCCGGCGCCGTCGAAGATATCGCCGTAATCGAGCAGGTCGGTTTCGTAAGCCAGAATCTGCTGCATGCGCAGCGACCATTGCTGGTCCCACGGCCGCGGCAGGCCGAGGGCTTCGTTCCAGGCGGGCAACTGTACGGCGCGGGCGCGCGCATTCTTCGACAGCGTTACCGCCAGCATTTCGATCAGGATGCGCGCGACGTTATTTTCCGGCTGTGACTCGGTCAGGCCGAGCGAATTCACCTGCACGCCATAGCGGAACAGACGTTGCTTCGGATCGGTGACGCCGTAGCGCTCGCGCGTAATTTCGTCCCACAATTCGGTGAAGGCGCGCATCTTGCAAAGTTCTGTGACGAAACGCAGCCCGGCATTGACGAAGAACGAGATACGTCCGACCACTTCGCCGAATTTTTCCGACGGTACTTCGCCCGACGCCTTCACCGTGTCGAGCACGGCGACGGCGGTGGCAAGCGCGAAGGCCAGTTCCTGCACCGGCGTCGCGCCTGCTTCCTGCAAATGATAGGAGCATACGTTGGTCGGATTCCATTTCGGCAACTGCGCGGTGGTGAACAGGATCACGTCCTTGATCAGCCGCATCGACGGCACCGGCGGAAACACGTAGGTGCCGCGCGAGAGATATTCCTTGATGATGTCGTTCTGGATCGTACCCTGCAGGCTCGCGCGCGGCGCACCTTGCTCTTCGGCGACCACGATATAGAGCGCCATCAGCCACGCTGCCGTGGCGTTGATGGTCATCGACGTGTTCATCGTGGCAAGCGGGATGCTGTCGAACAGCGCGCGCATGTCGCCGAGATGGCAAACCGGCACGCCGACTTTGCCGACTTCGCCCTTCGCCAGCACGTGATCGCTGTCGTAACCCGTTTGCGTCGGAAGATCGAAGGCGACGGAGAGGCCGGTCTGGCCTTTGGCGAGGTTCTTGCGGTAGAGCGCGTTGGAATCCGCAGCGGTCGAATGCCCCGCATAGGTGCGGAAGATCCAAGGCTTGTCGCGTTGAGCCTTGCCAGTCCCATCGCGCAGAGACTTGTCGCGCTGTGTTTTGTCGCGCATCGCCGCTCCCGGATTACGCAAGCGATAACGCGCGACCGCGCCTTTTGCAACGCAGCAAAAAGCGCAAGCCCAGAAAACCAAGTTATTTCAAATAGGTGTCTTGAAATTGCACGGCGCGCCGCACGCCGTTTAGCCGGAATTTATCCGCCGTAATTCGACAAAAAACTGCCGAAGCTGTTTAGCGGCCCGTTGAAGAATTGCCTCTTAGCTCGCGGTTCCATGCGGGGGAACACCATGCAAGACGAACGACGCAAGTACGAGCGCCACGTCATCAATCGCGCGGCGAAATTCCGGTCGGAGGCAGGCGCGTTGCCGCGCGAATGCCTGATCGCCGATATCTCCAAATACGGCGCCCGGCTTTTTGTCGATGGCGCCGAGGTGCCGGATCACTTCGAGCTTATGATTGCAGGCGCGGACGGCATCAGCCGGCAATGCGACGTCATGTGGCGGCTGAACGGCGAAATTGGCGTCGCTTTCGTCGATGCCGAATTACCCGGTGCCGATCCGGCTTTCGGGTGATCGCCACGCGACGTTGCCGGAACTGTCTGGCTGCACGCTTGAGCTAAATCCGCCACGCAACGGCGGCGGCGACAAGCGTCGGGCCGCCCCGGCGGCTGTTTTTTTGTGCCATCGGTCAGGCCTGGCGGCGTAGGGAACCCTTAAATGCCCTTCGCCGTTGGGCTTTACGCACCGCAGCGTAGAAATGTTGCGGCGCAAAAATATTTGCGTCAGACTGCCGTGTCGATCCGCGTCACCCAGGAGGGTGCCCATGCCGGCCGTCGCACAGGTAAAAAGCGTCGCTCCGCTCAAGGATCTCTATGCCGTCGGCGAAATTCCGCCGCTCGGCCACGTGCCGCCAAGGATGCACGCCTGGGTGATCCGCAAGGAGCGCCACGGGCCGCCGGACAAATCGTTCCAGCTCGAAGTGGTCCCGACCTGGCGCATCGCCGATGACGAAGTGCTCGTCATGGTGATGGCCGGCGGCGTGAACTACAATGGCGTCTGGGCCGGACTCGGCATTCCGATTTCGCCGCTCGACGGCCACAAGCAGCCGTTTCACATCGCGGGCTCGGATGCTTCCGGCGTGGTCTGGTCGGTCGGCGCGAAGGTCAAGCGCTGGAAAGTCGGTGACGAAGTCATCGTCCACTGCAATCAGGACGATGGCGACGACGAAGATTGCAACGGCGGCGATCCGTTGCTGTCGCCCTCGCAACGCATCTGGGGTTACGAGACGCCGGACGGCTCGTTCGCGCAGTTCTGCCGCGTGCAGTCGCGACAGTTGATGCCGAAGCCGAAACATCTCTCCTGGGAAGAGTCCGCCTGCTACACGCTCACGCTCGCCACGGCATACCGCATGCTGTTCGGCCATGCGCCGCACACGCTCAAGCC
>JBARCH010000251.1:0-11607 GCA_049793875.1 Pseudolabrys sp.
AGCTGCGCGCGCGTATAGACGGCGGCCTTGTGCCATTTGCCATCGGAAAAGAACTTTGTGCGGCGGGCCGGTGAGGGCAGGTGGCCGCGGGTTTTGCGCAGTGTCTTCTCGCGGAATTTCGCGCCGCCGCCGACCGCTTCCACCGATACCGCCTCGACCACCATCTGCTTGCTTCGGTCGATGAAGCCGAAGCGCGCCTTGTGCGCCTTCTCGAAGGCTTTCTTCATCGTCGAGAGCGGCCCGGCGTTGATGACCAGCGGCGTATCGGTGCCGGCGTAGCGGATATGCGCGCGTACGATCACCTTGATTTTCGCAGGCGGCACTCGCTGGCCGGCGACTTCGGCCTTCGCGTTCTTGCCGAGACGCGCGGCGGTGCGCAGGAGGGCGGCGAGCGATTTCGCACCGAACGGCAGCTCGATCGCCTGCTGGCGCGTGGCGCGAATGTCCGCGAGCCCCATGCCGTAGGCGGAGAGCAGCGACGAAAACGGGTGGATCAGCACCTTCGTCATGCCGAGCGCGTCGGCGACGAGGCAGGCGTGCTGGCCGCCGGCGCCACCGAAACAGTTGAGCGCGTAGCGGGTGACGTCGTAGCCGCGTTGCACCGAAATCTTCTTGATCGCGTTCGCCATGTTCTCGACGGCGATCTTGATGAAGCCGTCGGCGATTTCCTCGGGCTTGCGGCTGCCGCCGACCTCGCGCGCGAGATCGGCAAAGGCTTTGCGCACCGCTTCGGCGTCGAGCGGCAGGTTGCGCTCGCGGCCGAAAATCTTCGGGAAGAATTCCGGGATCAGTTTGCCGGTCATCACATTGGCGTCCGTCACCGCCAGCGGGCCGCCACGGCGGTAACACGTCGGGCCGGGATTGGCGCCGGCGGAGTCGGGACCGACGCGGAAGCGCGCGCCGTCGAAATGCAGGATCGAACCGCCGCCGGCCGCAACCGTATGAATGAGCATCATCGGCGCCCGCATGCGCACGCCGGCGACCTCGGTTTCGTAGGCGCGTTCGTACTCGCCGTCGTAATGCGAGATGTCGGTCGAGGTCCCGCCCATGTCGAAACCGATCAGCCGGTCGAAACCGGCTTCGCGCCCCGTCTGCGCCATGCCGACCACGCCACCGGCGGGACCGGACAAAATCGCGTCCTTGCCCTGGAACAGTTCGGCGGCGGTCAGGCCACCGGACGACATCATCAGCATGAGTTGTGCGGCTGAATTTTTGGTGTCGATCTCCTTGTCGACGCGCGCCAGATAGCGCCGCAGGATCGGCGAGAGATAAGCGTCCACGACAGTGGTGTCGCCGCGCGACACCAGCTTGATCAGCGGCGAGGCTTCATGGCTGACCGAGACCTGCGCGAAACCCATCTCGCGCGCCAGCGCGGCGACGCGGCGTTCGTGTTCGGGATGGTGATAGGCATGCATGAACACGATCGCAACCGCGGCGATGCCGTCCGCTCTGGCGGCTTCGAGATCGCGGCGTGCGGCGGCAAGATCGACCTCGCGCTCGACGGTGCCGTCGGCACGCACGCGCTCGTCCACCTCGGCGACGCGCTCATAGAGCATGTCCGGCTTGACGATCTGGCGCGCAAAAATTTTCGGACGCGCCTGGTAGCCGATCTTGAGCGCGTCGCGGAAACCTTTGGTGATCAGCAGCAGCGTGCGATCGCCCTTGCGCTCGAGCAGCGCATTGGTGGCGACGGTGGTGCCCATCTTTACGGCGCCGACGCGGCCGCGCGGAATCGGCTCGCCGGCTTTCAGCCCGAGCAGGTCACGGATGCCCTGCACGGCGGCATCGCCGTAGGCTTCGGGATTTTCGGAAAGCAGCTTGTGCGCGGTGAGCTTGCCGTCCGGTTGGCGGCCGACCACGTCGGTAAAGGTGCCGCCGCGGTCGATCCAGAAATCCCAACGCTGCTGCGATGTTTTTGCGGGCATGGTTTCAGACGCGGTACGCGGCCGGTCCACTATGTCCGCCCTGTCGGGCATAAAACAAGACTGCTAGGCTTCGCCCGGAAAAGAATTACGCAACCCGCGAGGTCGAAGCATGTGCCGGATCGTAAGAAGCGCCGTTTTTGGCCCGCTGTTGGCGGCAGGTTTGCTGGCTGTGATTATGGGACAGGCGCAGGCCGCCGATCTCAGGGTTCTCAGCGGCAATGGTGCGAAAGCGGCGGTGCGTGAACTATGCGCGCAGTTTGCGCAGGCTACCGGCAACAAGGTGTCGGTGCACTTCGAGGTCAATGCCGAACTTAAGAAAAAAATCGAGGCCGGTGAGCCATTCGACGTTGCGGTGCTCAATCCGCCGGTGCTCGACGCGCTGATCAAGGACGGCAAGGTCGTCGCCGCGACCCGCGCCGACATCGGCCGCGCGGGACTCGGCGTCGCCGTGCGCTCGGGCGCGCCCAAACCGGATATTTCCACGGTCGACGGTTTCAAGCGCGCGCTGCTTGCGGTGAAGGCGGTTGCCTATCCCGGCAAAGGCGCAAGCGGGATGTATTTCGTCAGCCTGCTCGACCGCATGGGTATTGCCGCCGAGATGAAATCGAAACTCAAGCCGATGAAGGCAGAAGACACGGTCGAGGTCGTCGCGCGTGGCGAGGCCGACATGGTCGTCGTCGTATCGACGCGCATCACCGGCGTTCCGGGCGTCGAGCGCGTCGGCTCGATTCCGGAAGAACTGCAAACGAAAATCGGTTTTGCGGCCGGCGTTGCAAGCGCGGCAAAGGAGCCGGAAGCCGGCAAGGCGTTGGTGCGCTTTCTGAGCGCGCCGGCGGCGGCAGCGACGCTCAGGGCCAACGGCGTCGATCCGGCGCACTGACTTGTTTCGCTACTTGCGCCTTACCGACATGCGCTGGCCGACGATCACGGTTGCGACCACCGCGGCGGCATAAGCCAGCGTCGAGAGTTTGATCGGCTCGCCATTCACCGGCGCCGCCAGTGCGACGATCACGAACGGCTGCAACAGCATCAACTGCCCGACGCGCGCGACGCCGCCCATCGCCATGGCCGCGTTGAACACGAAGAACGCCAGATACTGGCTGACGAAGCTGACATAACCGAGGCCGAGCCAGACCGGCAGCGGCACGTCGTGCAGGCCGTGCGGCCACAGCGCAATGACCGCAATCGCCGCCAGCGGCATGAACATTGCCACCTGCCACGAAATGACTTCCCAGCCCGGCCGTTGCAGGCTTAACCGGCCGGAGAGCGTGTAGCCGAACGCGCCGGAGACGATGGTGCCGAGCAGATATAAGTCGCCGAGCGCAAATGAATACGCTTCGCTCTGCCGCAGCACGAACACGACGACGACGGCGGCGCCGGCGAGACTCGCAAGCCAGAATCCGGCGCTCGGCCGTTCATGCGTGACGAGCGTGGCCGCCGCGACGGTCGCGAGCGGCATGATGCCGAGGACGACGCCGCCGTGCGCGGCGGGCACGTTTGCCATCGCCAGCGCCATCAGAATGGGAAAGCCGATAATCGTGCAAAGCCCGGCGGCGAAAAAGTCGATCCACAACTTCGGTGTCGGCCACGGCCGCCGCAACGCCGCGAGCACCACGATCCCGACGCAACCGGCAATCAACGCACGCGCCGCCGTGAGAAACAGCGGATCGAGCACGCTGACGGCGAGCCGCGTTGCCGGCAGCGTTCCGCCGAACAGGCAGACGCCGGAAAAGCCGAGGATGAGTCCGATTTTTTCGCGGGAAGACGGCATGTGAATTGCGCGAAAGCTACTCGCTGCGGCGAGTCGCCGCCAGCGAAAGCATTTGATTGCATCCATCGGCCGCGACGATGGCTTGCCGGAATTGGCGAGGCGCCCGGCAGGGTTTCCGCCGGACGCCTCTTCAAACATATCAGCCGGCCTGTAAGCCGGGTTTTGTATGGCACGCTGCCGAGGCAGCGCACGTGACGGCCATTCCTCTTGCACGCCGGTTACCCGGCGCGTCGAGCAACCTACCCGAATGACTGGTCCGGACGGACCTGAGGCTTGCGCCCCGCGTCATTCCTATTCGGTCTTGCTCCCGGTGGGGTTTGCCCTGCCATTTCCGTTGCCGGAAACGCGGTGCGCTCTTACCGCACCTTTTCACCCTTGCCGCGGCCAATACGCTACGTGCCGAGGCGGTTCGTTCTCTGTGGCACTTTCCCTGAGGTTTGACCCCCGCCGGACGTTATCCGGCACCGTTCGTCCATGGAGCCCGGACTTTCCTCCCCGGCCGCCTTTCGGCATTGGCGCGGGACGGCCGTCCGGCCGACTGACAAGCTAGGGATGGGGTCGAACGTGGCGTGCGTCAAGGCCGCCGCCGGAAACGCCGTTAATCAACGGAACGGCGCGGGCCGCGTTTCGAGCAGCGCGCGCAACGTCTGCAAGGTCGACGGATCGACAATGCCGTCCACCCGCGCCGGACGGAAATGGCGCTGGAACGCGATGACGACCTCGCGTGTCGTGTCGTCATAGACGCCCGTCGCCGGCACGCCGTAGCCGTAGTTGCTGAGCGCGAGTTGCAACTGCGCGACGTTTTCTCCGGTGTCGCCGTTGCGAAGACTGCTGCCTTCGATCGTGAGCGGCGCTGGTGGCACCCAGTACCCAACTCCGGATTGGCTGAGCAGATCCCACGGAAATTTCTCGCCCGGATCCTGCTTGCGGGCTGGCGCCACGTCGGAATGGGCGAGCACGCGGTCGGGACTGATCGGGCCGCGCCGCGCAAGGATCGATCGGCAGAGTGCGATCACCGCGGCGATCTGACGGCGCGGAAAATCCGGATAGCCGAAGTCATGGCCCGGATTGACGATCTCGATTCCGATCGAGCAGGAATTGATGTCGGTCTCGCCCGCCCACGATGACACGCCGGCGTGCCACGCGCGCCGCGCTTCCGGCACGCATTGCACGATGCGTCCGTCCTCGAACACGACGTAGTGCGACGACACCTTGCTGTCGGCCGAGCACAGCCGCTCGAGCGCGGACTGCCCGTCCATCATGCCGGTATAGTGCAGCAGGATCAGGTCGGGCGCGCGGCCATTCGTGCGCTCGTCCTGATTGGGCGAGGCAACGACATCGGCGGCAATGAAAGAGTCCGGCTGGAAGGCGGGCATAAGGCCGGACCATATCCAATTGCGCGCGCGACGCGAGGGGGTGTTCCCCATAAAGAAAACAGTCCAGGCGGCGTCCGGACAACACCGAAGTGCAGCCGGATACCGCCTGAACCGCGTACATACGGTTACAAAATTCTCTTACAGAATTTTCTCACGCACTTTCGTTCACTGATACGCCGCCTTAGTGCATGCCGGAGCCCTTGCTCGACTTGCCGTTCAGGCTGCCCAGTCCGCCACCCGAGCCGGTCGTGGTGCGCGGCGGTTCATAGGGCGTGAAGTTCTGCGCCTGCTTGAGCTCATTTGTGGTCATAGCGGTTTTGAGCTTCGGCGCGGCGCCGTTCTGACCAGGTACGACTTCGAATGAACTCGGCGCCATTGCAACCGACTTCGCGCCCATGCCGAGGAAGCCGCCGACGCTGACGACGTAAGCTTCGATCTTGCCGGACTTGTCGAACAGAAGGTCGTTTATGTCACCGATCTTCTTGCCGTCGGAACCAAGGACCTCGGTGCCTTTGAATTTTGACGCCAGCCACTGATCGGGCTGCTGTGACGAAACGAATGCTGCCTTGCTGCTGGCCGCGCTGCTGTCACCCGCCTTGCTGGACGTGTCCGGCGTACTCGATGGCGCCGAGCTGGCGGCGGGCGGCGACATCGGTTGAGCCGGTGAGGTGGACGTTTGCGCCATCGCACCCGAAAGCATCAGGGCGCTTATGGCGGTACCGAGCATGAGTTTCTTCAACATGGTTTGCCTCCTTTGTCGTTCATGGACCTGGAGTCTGAATTTCCCGGGACGTGAAGTTCCCGGAACCGGATGCGGAGCCGCAAAGACCGCGTCCGGTACTCGCTGACGCCAACTCATCAGCGAAAATTCTTGTTCCGAAAATTTGCTGGATTGAATCCTGGAACCGCAAAGCAGCGCGGCCGCCCAGGAACGCATCAGGCCGCGGCCTGGAGGCGCCGCGCGGAAAGAAATCCTTAAGTTTAAAAGCGTCTTAATAGGCGCCGAGTGCGGTGCTTCGGGCTCCGGGTTGGGGCTGCCCGGGCGCATGGCGATTCCATTGACGCCCATATTGGCCCATGATATCCCACGAATTCTCACGCAGGACCGGCAGCGCCCCGACAGCAGCAAACGCGGGTAGCCCGGCGGTCCAGGGAGACCGGGTCCGCGAGACTCTCCCGGTCTGCGTTCGGTCGGTGTGGAGTGCGGCCAATGAACCGCTTCGTGTCGAACGTCACGCTGCGGCTCGACTCCAAGGGGCGGGTTTCGATTCCAGCCTCGTTCAGATCGGTGCTCAGCCGCGATGGTTTCGACGGTCTCTACTGTTACCCGGCGCTCGATCGTCCGGCGATCGACGCAGGAGGGAACGCGCTGATGTCGGAGATCGAAGCGCTGATCGCACGCTTTGCGCCCTATTCGGAGGAGCGCGAGCAATTCGCGGCCGCGCTCTACGGCACCAGCGAGACGCTGAAGGTGGACCGCGAGGGGCGGGTGATCCTGACCGAACCTCTGAAGGCGCATGCAGGGATCAAAGATACGGTCGCGTTCGTTGGTCTCGGTCACAAGTTTCAGATCTGGGAACCCGGACGGTTTCGCAGCGAGCTCGCGGAGGCCACCCAAAAGGTGCGCGCGCTCAAAGCCCATCTCGGTTCTCAGGCGGCGGCGCGGAATGCGCCCGGAGCACGGGAATGATGGTGGGCGGCGACGGCTTCACGGCTGTCGCTGGCGGACCCGGCCCCCACATTCCCGTGCTCGGTCCCCGCGCGACGGGTTTCCTCAACATTCATGATAACGGCGTCTATATCGACGCGACCTTCGGCGCCGGCGGCTATACGCGTGCGATCCTCGCGGCCGCGGACTGTCGCGTCATCGCCATCGACCGCGACGTTAATGCCATCGCGCGCGGCGCGGACCTGGTCGCCGCGGCCGGTGGCCGGCTGACCCTGGCCGAAGAACGTTTTTCCAATCTTGATGCGGTGGCGGAGCACGCCGGTCATCCGTCGGTGGACGGCGTCATCTTCGATCTCGGCGTCTCGTCAATGCAACTCGACGAAGCCGAGCGCGGCTTCTCGTTTCGTTTCGACGGCCCGCTCGACATGCGCATGGGGTCGGTCGGGCCGACCGCCGCTGACGTTATTGCCGCCGCCGGCGAGCGCGATCTCGCCAACATCATCTTTCTGCTCGGCGAAGAGCGTCATTCGCGCGCGGTCGCCCGTGCCATCGTCAAGGCGCGCGCCGAGGCGCCCATCACGACGACACGCGCGCTTGCTGCCATCGTTGCTTCCGCAATACGGGCGCGCAGCGACATCAACCCGGCGACGCGCACATTCCAGGCCCTGCGCATCTTCGTGAACGAGGAGCTGAACGAACTCGTTACGGCGCTGGCCGCGGCCGAACGCGTGCTGAAACCGGGCGGGCGGCTTGTTGCGGTCTCGTTTCATTCGCTTGAGGATCGCATCGTAAAATCGTTTCTCGTGTCGCGTGCCGAAACGCGCGGCGGTTCGCGTCATGCTCCCGAAATCAGGCGCGCCTCGCCGACTTTCGCCGTGCTCACCAAACGGCCGGTGACGCCCGACGACAAGGAAGTCGCTGAAAATCCGCGCGCGCGTTCGGCGAAGTTGCGCGCTGCCGAGCGGACGGACGCACCGGCGCGGCCGGGCGACGACGACGCAATGCCGCAGCTTCCCGCTCTCGACGATGTCGTGGGAGGGCGCTGACGATGCGCTTTCTCAACGTCCTCGTGATCAGCGCGCTGATTTTGGCGGCGGCCATCGTTTACAAGATCAAGTTCGATTCGACGCTGCAGATCGAGCGCGTGGCGAAGCTGCGCGGGGAAGTGCGCCGCGAGCGCGATATCATCGCTACCTTGCGTGCCGAATGGAGCAAGCTGGACACGCCCGGCCGGATTCAATCGCTGGCGGAACGGCACCTGCAACTAAAGCCGGTCGATCCGACGCAATTCGATACGCTCGATCGTCTGCCGGAACGGCCGCCGTCAATTCCATCGCCGCCGGCCGATCCGATCGGCGCCATGCTTGCGCCGTCCGCGTCGGATTTTGCGACCGGCAGCATCGCGCGGCCGGCGGGCAGGTGACATCGTGGACGCCGCACCCATGAAACCGCAGGAATCGCGCTGGCAGCGCCTGAAACGGTCGCTGCTCTACGGCAAAGACGTGGATCGTTCCGTCAAGACCAAAGCCCGGCTGATTCTCGCGATCGTCGGCTTTTCAGTGATCTATTCGGTCATCGCCGCGCGGCTCGTGATATTCGGTCTTGCGAGCGAGGGCCACGGCGCGCGCCGCACCGTCGCGCAAGATGCCGTCGCCACGGCGCGCCCCGACATTCTCGACCGCAACGGGCAAATTCTTGCGACCGACGTCAAGACGCCGTCGCTGTTTGCCGAACCGCGCAAACTTGTCGATGTCGATGAGGCCGAGGAACTGCTCACCGCGGTGCTGCCCGATGTCGATCGCAATGAATTGCGCGAGCGTCTGTCGTCGAAGCGCGGCTTCGTCTGGCTCAAGCGCGAAATTACCGCGAAGCAGCGCCAGGAAATTCATCATCTCGGCATCCCCGGCGTCGGCTTCCTGACCGAGAACAAGCGCGTCTATCCGAACGGGCCGGTCGTCTCGCACGAACTCGGCCACGTCAATGTCGATAACCAGGGCATCGCGGGAATGGAGAAGTGGCTCGACGGGCAGGGCCTGGCGGCTTTGCATCTGGCCGGACTTGCCACCGACCGACTCCAGCGGCCGGTCAATCTCGCGCTCGACCTGCGCGTGCAATTCGCGTTGCGCGACGAACTCGTCAAGGCGCGCGAAAAATTCAAGGCCAAGGCCGCTGCCGGCGTGATCCTCAACGTCAATACCGGCGAGGTGACAGCGCTCGCGTCCGAGCCAGACTACGATCCGAACAATCCGCGCGAGGCGAACGATCCGTCCCGCATCAACCGGCTCACCACCGGCGTCTACGAAATGGGTTCGACCTTCAAGGTGCTCACGCTGGCGATGGCGCTGGACTCCGGCAAGGCGACGCTCAACTCGACCTTCGATGCCCGCCAGCCGCTGCATTACGGCCGGTTCGCCATTCACGACTACGAGCCGAAGCACCGCTTCCTGTCGGTGCCGGAAATTTTCACATTCTCCTCCAACATCGGCGCCGCGCGCATGGCGCTGGCGGTTGGCGTGGAAGGGCATAAGGCGTTCCTGAAGAAGATGGGTCAGCTCGATCGGTTGCGCACCGAACTGCCGGAAAGCGCGGAACCGTTGGTGCCCAAGCACTGGGGCGAACTCAACACCGTGACGATCGCGTTCGGCCACGGCCTGTCGGTGGCGCCCCTGCAGGCGGCGATGGGCATCGCGGCGACCGTCAACGGCGGGTTGCTCATCAAGCCGACTTTCCTCAAGCGCAGCCCCGAGCAGGCGGCGGCGGTGGCGACGCGGGTGCTCAAGCCCGAAACCAGCCTGGATATGCGCTATTTGATGCGGCTGAACGCCGAAAAGGGCACGGCGACGTTCGCCAACGTCAAAGGCTATTACGTCGGCGGCAAGACCGGCACCGCGGAAAAGGTCGTCAACGGCCGCTATTCGAAGCACAAACTGTTGACCGATTTCATGGCGATCTTGCCGGCAGACAAGCCGCGCTATCTGCTTCTGATCATGCTTGACGAACCGCAGCCATTGCCCGAAACCCACGGCTTCGCCACCGCCGGCTGGAATGCCGGGCCGACGGCCGCCAAGGTGATCGCGCGCGTTGCGCCGTTGCTCGGGATCGAGCCGCGCTTCGACATGCCGAAGGCGGATCAATTGTTGATGGTGAGCGCCAAGGGAAGCGTCAAGGAAACGCAGTGAAGCTGCGCGATCTCCTGCCTGAGGATGCGGTCGAGCCGCGCGCGGCGGCGCTCGACGTTGCCGGGCTGAGCGCCGACAGCCGAAAAATCAAGCCGGGTTATCTGTTCGTCGCAGTCGCCGGTGCGAAAGCCGACGGCTTGCATTTCGCCAGGCAAGCGGCCGCGGCCGGCGCCATTGCCGTCGTGGCCGAGCAGATGACGACCGGAGAACTTCCGCAAGGCGTCGCGTTTGTGCCGGTGAAGAACGCGCGGCGCGCGCTCGCGCTTGCGGCCTCGAAATTCTATGCGCGTCAGCCCGGCACGATCGCGGCCGTCACCGGCACCAGCGGCAAGACGTCGGTTGCGGCTTTCACGCGGCAAATCTGGGAGACGCTCGGCCATCAGGCGGCGAGCGTCGGCACCATCGGCGTCGTTTCGCCGAGGGGCGAGACATACGGCTCGCTCACCACGCCCGACCCGGTCGAGTTGCACCGTACGCTCGATGCGCTCGCAGGCGAAGGCGTTACGCATCTTGCGCTCGAAGCGTCGTCGCACGGGCTCGACCAGCGTCGACTCGACGGCGTGCGCATCGCCGCCGGCGCGTTCACGAATTTGTCGCGCGATCATCTCGACTATCATCCGACCATCGAAGCCTACCTTGCCGCCAAGCTGCGCCTGTTCGATGCCCTCATCGTGCCGGGCGGCACGGCGGTGATCGGCGTTGACGATTGCTATGCGCCGCAGGTGGTCGAGGCCGCGAAGAAGCGCAACTTGAAAATTTTGACGGTCGGCGAGCAGGGTGACGACATCCGGCTCGTGAGCGGCGCCATCGACGACTTCGCGCAGAAAGTAACGATCGCACATGGCGGGCGGACTTATACGGTCAGGCTTCCGCTGGTCGGCGGATTCCAGGTGCAGAACGCGGCGGTAGCGGCCGGACTCGTCATCGCGACGGGTGGCGATCCGGCGCGGGTGTTCGCGTCGCTGGAAAAGCTCATCGGCGCCAAAGGCCGTCTCGAACTTGTCGGCAGCGCCAACGGCGCGCCGGTTTTCGTCGATTACGCGCACAAGCCGGACGCACTGGCGAAAGCGCTGCAAGCCTTGCGTCCTTACGCCAGCGGAAAGCTCGTCGTCGTGTTCGGTGCCGGCGGCGACCGCGATACCGGCAAGCGTCCGATCATGGGCCGCATCGCGGCCGAAAACGCCGACCGCGTGATTGTCACCGACGACAACCCGCGCAGCGAAAATTCCGCGACGATCCGCGCCGCCATTCTCGCGGCCGCACCGGGCGCAACCGAGATCGGCGACCGTGCCGAAGCAATCCGCGCCGGCGTCTCGTCGCTCCAGCGCGGCGACGTGTTGCTGGTTGCCGGCAAAGGCCATGAAACCGGCCAGATTGTCGGTGACCGGGTGCTGCCATTTTCCGATCACGACGCCGTCGCCGCGGCTTTGAAGGGCAAGGTCGCATGAGTGCGTTGTGGAACATCGAGGCAATGGCCGCCGCCATGCGCGCGCAACGCCGCGGGGCGCTGCCGGTGGAGACGAACGGCCTCTCCATCGACAGCCGCACACTCGCGAAGGGCGACACGTTTTTCGCCATTCAGGGCGACAACCGTGATGGCCACGATTTCGTCGAGACGGCGTTGAAGGCCGGTGCGGGGGTAGCGGTCGTTTCCAGCGCGGACCGCTTCCACGCCGATGCGCCGCTG
>JBARCH010000252.1:0-3438 GCA_049793875.1 Pseudolabrys sp.
GCGTCCGCTATCTGCGAGGCGGTGATCGGCAGATGCGGCGACATCGACGGCGTGTGGATCGAGCCGGTGACGGCGCAGGTAATGATGACTTTACGTGATTTCGCCATGAGCATTCCAATTCGGTGAAGGGGGAGTTTACGACGGACAAATGGACTTCGCGGGCAATCCTAGAGTATGTGCGGTGCGGGAGTCACCTGCGGGGACTGCCAGGATGATTTCGTGGACGCCAAAGCAAAACCGGCGCGATTTTCCTCCGTTCTGATCGGAACGCTCTGCGGCGTGGGCGCGGCATCCTGCTGGGCCGCAGGCTTCGTTGCGGCCAAGCACGGCGTCTCCATCGGCTTTACGCCAGCCGATCTCGCGATGCACCGGTTTTTCTGGTCCGGCCTGCTGCTGGTGCCTGTCGTATTGCGGATGGGAGTCGCCGACCTCGGCGGCATCGGCTGGGGCCGCGGCTTCGTGATGTGCATGCTGTCAGGGCCGCCGCAGGCGTTCCTCGCCTATGTCGGCTTCACCCTGACGCCGCTCGGACACGGAGCAACCATCCAGCCGGCCTGCGCGGCGCTGTTCGGCCTTCTGCTGGCGAGCGTGATCCTGCACGAAAGAATGTCGGCGCAGCGGATCGCCGGCGCCATCGCAATCGTCATCGGCCTGATGGCGTTCGGTTTCGAATCGCTCACCACGATCGGCCGTGAGGGCGTCGCGGGCGATCTGTCCTTTTGCGCGGCGGGCATATCCTGGGCCGTGTTCGGCACGCTGTTGCGGATGTGGCGGGTGCCCGGAACGCGCGCGGTCGTCGCGGTCGGCGTGCTCTCGCTGGTGCTGTTCGCGCCGGTCTATTGGCTGCTCGCGGGAGACAGCAACATCGTCCGGCTCGGATTCGCCGAGAATCTTCTGCAAGCCGTCGTGCAAGGGTTGTTTGCCGGCGTGCTGCCGATCTATCTGTTTGCCCGCGCCGTTATCTTTCTCGGCGCCGGCCGCGCAGCAATATTTACCGCGCTGGTGCCGGCGTTCACACCGGTGATCGGGTTCATTGCGCTCGGCGTCGTGCCGAGTGTGCCGCAACTTATCGGGCTCTTTGTTGTGATCGTCGGATTCAGGTTCGCGTTGAAGTGAATACAGCCTCGCAACGAATTCAGCGGAACTCCCTCTCCCCGCCGGGGAGAGGGTTGGGGTGAGGGGATCTAAGCTTCTCGATAAGCCGTAACCCCTCACCCGCCCGCATTCGCTACCGCTCAGGCGGGCGACCTCTCCCAACGGGAGAGGTAAAGCGTGCGCGTTGGGGCGCTTGGTTGATCTATTCCGGCCCCGCGTATTTTCCGGCGGTGTGCGGGAACATGCTCTTGATGATCTTGAACTTGGAGATATCCACGGTCGCATCCATGTGCATGAAGATCACGGCGTCGCGCAGAACTTTCTCGATGCCGAAATCAAGCATGATGCCGTTGCCGCCGTGCAGTTCGACCGCATGCTGGGCGACTTTCATGATCTCCTCGGAGGCGAACATCTTGGCCATGTTGACCAGCGTGTCGGCCTCGGGCGCGTTGTCGTCGACGGCTTGCGCGGCGCGGTCGAGCAGCGCGCGCACCGCCTCGATCTTGGTCGCCATGTCGGCAAGCCGAAGCGCCACCGCCTGATGCTTGATCAGGATGCGGCCGCCCTGCACGTAGTTCTGCACGTATTCCGCCGTCGCCTCGAACGCGCGCACGCCGACGCCGAGATTTTTGGCGGCCTGAATGATCTTGCCGGGCCGGAAATAGACGCCGGCCGAGCCCATCGCGCTGTCCTGCACCAGCAGATGATCGTCGGGCACGAACATGTCCTCGAACACCATCTCGCCGTTGTTCATGAAGCGGCAGCCGAGCGTCTCATTGCAACGCGCGACCGAAAAACCCTTGGTTTCGCGCGGCACCAGGAACGACGACGTGCCCTGCAACATGCCGACTTTCGGATTGGTATTCGCATAGACGACATAGAGACTGGCGTCATAGCCGTTGGAGATGAACTGCTTGCGGCCGTTGATGACCCAACCGCCATTGGCCTTGACGGCCTTGGTCTGCATCGCCGCTTCCGGCACGTTGTAGGGCAGCCAGCGATCGGACGCGCCGCGCGGCTCCGTCAGGCAGTGCGCCATCAGGAATTGCGGGTTCTTCACCAGTTCGGGAAACCACTTCGCCTGCAAATGCTTCGGCGCGAATTGGCGCAGCAGCACCGATACCTTCCAGTTCTGCACCATCTTGTCGGCGAGGCCTGAATCGCCGCGCGCGATCTCTTCCGAGACCATCGCGAATGTCTTGACCTCGGTGCCCTTCTCCAACTCGACGCCGCCGTATTCTTCGGGCACGCCAAGCGTTCGAATGCCGATCTTCTCCGCCTCTTCGAGAATGCGCGGCGGCAGCCGATCTTCCGGCGTCATCGACCATTCGCGCTGCCAGTTTTGCTTGATGAAAGGCAACACAACTTCGTCGACAAAGTCGCGGCACGATTGCCGCATCATGCGGAGTTCGTCGGAAAGCCCGGTACGCTGGTCCATAATCGCCGTTTCCCTTACGTGAAATAAGCCTGCGAGAGTGTCGCCCGGCCACTTCGGGGAGTCGAGAGCAGCCGCGATGGCCGGCCCGCGCGGCATTTCCGGGCGCGCCGCCCAAGCCGTTAAAATCGGAAAAAGCCAACCGCACCCCGCCGCGAAAACTACGCCGCCTTGCGGTTGGCGAGGAAGTCGCCCATGCGGTCGAGCGCCTTCAAAATGTTTTCGGTTGAGTTGGCGTAGGAAAGCCGCATGTAGCCTTCGCCGAGGGTGCCGAAGTCGGGGCCGCCGATGGTGACGACACCGGTATCGTTCAAAAGCGCGTTGGCAAGGTCCTTGGCTTTCCACCCGGTGCGCTTGATGTTCGGAAAGGCATAGAACGCGCCCTTCGGCGTCGTGCAGGACACGCCCGGCAGTTTGTTGAGTCCGGCGACCACGACCTTACGGCGCTTGTCGAATTCCGCGATCATCCGCTCCACCTCGTCCTGCGGGCCGGTCAGCGCCGCGAGGCCGGCGTATTGCGCCGAGGCATTGACGCAGGAATGCAGATTGACGGCGAGCTTGCGCGCATAGTCGTACAGCTTGCCCGGCCAAACCGCGTAGCCCATGCGCCAGCCGGTCATGGCGTAAGTCTTCGACCAGCCGTTGAGCAGGATCAGGCGGTCGCGAATGGACGGATACGACAGCAGGCAAACGTGTTTCTCGCCGTCGTAGACCATGTGGTCATAAATCTCGTCCGACATCACGGCGACGTCCGGCCATTTCTCCAAACCGGCAACGAGCTTGTCGACTTCGCTCTTCGGCGTCACGCCGCCGGTCGGATTGGCCGGTGAATTGACGATGAGCAGCCGTGTCTTCGGCGTGATCAGGCCGAGCGTTTCCTCGGCCGAAAACGCAAAACCGTTTTCCTC
>JBARCH010000253.1:0-9978 GCA_049793875.1 Pseudolabrys sp.
GTCGAGCGACGATAGCGGCCCGGCCACATGCAGCGGCATGGTGCGGCCGGCATGTTCCGGCGACGAACAAGCGACCGCGAACACTTTTCCGGTGCGCATCGTCCGCAGTTGTTCCGCAAGGTCAGGCTGCGGCTCGATCAGGATGCCAGTCCAACCGGCGCGCTCCAGATGCAAGGTCTGCGAGCGCGCGTGAGGGTCATTTGCACCAACCTCGACGAAAAAACCTTTGGTGCCGCCGAAGAAGGCCGCGACCAACCGCATTTCATGGTCGGGAGGAAAATTCGAGCGTGCCAAGATAATTGCCCGCTCAGGACTTCGGTGAGCGCGTGCGCGCAACCATGGCAGTCGTCGAATGGCCCGGCACCAGCTCGATCAGGACGATCTCACCGCCGAGCGCCTCGACGATTTCATGGCCGACGACCTTGTCGCGCGTGTAGTCGCTGCCTTTCACCAAAGCGGTCGGCTTCACGCGCCTGATCAGTTTTTCCGGCGTGTCCTCGTCGAAAACGACGACAAGATCGACGGCCTCCAGCGCAGCGAGAACCTCGGCGCGCGCCTTTACATTCTGCACCGGCCTGCCCTTGCCCTTGAGCCGCGTCACCGACGCGTCACCGTTCAGGCCCACGATAAGCCGGTCGCAGGCCTCGCGCGCGCCGGCCAGCAGCCTTACGTGGCCGGGGTGCAGAAGATCGAAACACCCGTTGGTGAAGCCCACGCGCAGGCCCTGCTTGCGCCATTCGTCGAGATGCTCGTCGAGCAGCACCCAGTCGAACACGATTTTTTCCTCGGGGGCGCGTGACGCGGCCGGCAGGATTCGTGCGCGCAGTTCGGCGGACGAAAGCGTGGCGGTGCCGCGCTTGCCGACGACGACGGCAGCGGCGGCATTCGCAGCCCGCACCGCGGATTCGAAATCGGCACGCATGGCCAGCATGACGGAAAGCGCCGCCACCACGGTATCTCCGGCGCCGGAAACGTCGCGCACACGCACGGGATAAGCCGGCACATGCACCGGCGCACCCTTGCTTACGAGCGTCATGCCGGCTTCGCTGCGCGTGACCAGAACGGCCCTGGCCCCAATCTTGCTCCTAAGTGTGATTGCAGCCGTGACTATTTCCTTGTCGGTCGCCGCGGCGCTGTGCGTGGCGTCAGCCAATTCCTGGCGGTTCGGCGTGATCAGCGTCGCGCCACGGTAGGCGCTGTAATCGCGGCCTTTCGGATCGACAATCACCGGCTTGCCGGCTTTCCTGGCAGCGTCAATGACGGCGCGGACCACGCGTTTCGTCAGCGTGCCCTTGGCGTAATCGGAAAGCACCACAGCGCCTGCTTTCTTCATTGCCTTGGTGGCGAAGGCGATCAGCGCCGCTTCGCTTTTTCCATTGACGTGTGCCCCCGCTTCCCAATCGGCGCGCAACATATGCGCCGAATGATGCTCGGAGACGAAGCGCACTTTGCGCGTCGTCTGGCGGGATTTGTCGGTCACCAGCCGAGCCTCGATGCGCCGCTGCTTCACCAGTGCCTTCTTCAGCGTGCGGCCCGCGTCATCATCGCCGACAACGCCCACAAAAATGCAGCGAGCACCGAGCGACGCGATATTGCGGGCAACATTACCGGCGCCGCCAATCAGCAATTCGCTGCGCTTGACGGCGATGACCGGAGTCGGCGCTTCCGGCGAAATGCGGGAGACCTCGCCATAGACGAATTCGTCCAGCATCAGGTCACCGACACACAGCACGGTCTGGCCGGTTAGCGCGGAAAGCTGCTTGTCGAAATCGAACATGGCTTGTTCCTGGCGCTACCGATACCGGTCGGCGCGATCGAGATATCGGGTCACGTATTGCGCGACCGATTGATCGAGCGGCGTGAAGCCGGCGTTATACCCTGCACGGCGCAGATTCTCGACGCGGCCTTGCGTGAAATATTGATACTGGCCGCGGATCGCTTCCGGCATATCGACATATTCGACATTGGCTGGACGGCCGAGCGCCTTGAACATGGCACCGATCATGTCGCGAAAGCTCTCGGCCTTGCCTGTACCGACATTGAAGATTCCATTGACCGACGGCGTGTCCAGCAGCCAACGCACCACGGCAATGACATCATCGACATAAATGAAGTCGCGGCGCTGCTCGCCATCGGCGATGCCTTCGCGATGCGACTTGAACAGGCGCACCGGATTCCCCGCCTTCGCGCTGTCGAACACTTTCGACACGACGCTCGCCATGTGGCCCTTGTGGTATTCGTTCGGTCCGAACACGTTGAAAAATTTAAGACCCACCCATTGCGGCGGCAGCTTTTCCTTTTTTGTATAGCGATCGGCCACCGCGAGATCGAAAAGCTGTTTGCTCCAGCCATAAAGATTCATCGGCGTGAGTTTGCGCAACGCATCCGGCGACCAGTCGTCGTCGAAACCGAGCGTACCGTCGCCGTAAGTGGCTGCCGACGAAGCATAGATGAAAGGCGTGCCTGTCGCAGTGCACCAGTCGAGAAGGCGCAGCGACAGGCGGAAATTGTTTTCCATCACCAGGTCGCCATCGGTCGCCGTGGTGTCGGAGATGGCGCCCATGTGAATGACCGCGGCGAGCTTGCGCCGATCGAGCCAACTCATGAGCTCCGCCGGCGGCACGACATCGGCGATCTGGCACTTGGCAAGATTGCGCCATTTATCATCCTCGCGGCCGATCAGGTCGTTGACCACAACGTCGGTGTGGCCAGCCTCGTTGAGGCTCGCGACAATGTTCGATCCGATAAAACCGGCCCCGCCCGTGACCAAAAACATCCTGCCCCTCGTCACCGCCCAGCGCGCCCGGCCATCCTTTGCCTTAGTCGCGCCACGGGCGCAACTTGCGGGCTGCAAGCCCCCTAACTGGCTCAGGATAGGGTAAAAATTGCGACGGGATAGTTGCCTGCTTCCGCAGTTAATGCCTTCCCCGCCACGCCGGACACGCTATTTTCGCCCAGCCCATGCAAGCCACACCAACCCGCGAGCCCGCACCCGTGCTGCTGATCCCCTACGTATGGATCGGCGATTTCGTGCGTTGCCATTCGGTGGTGAAGCTCCTGCGCACGCAAATGCCGGAGCGGCCTGTGGACATCGTCAGCAGCACGCTGTGTGCGCCGCTCGCCGACTACATGCCAGGCATCCGCAAATGCATTGTGTTCGACTTGCCACGTGGACGCATTGCGCTTGCGCGCCAGCGCGCGCTCGCCGAACAACTGCGCGCCGAGCGTTACGGCCAGGCACTGGTGATGCTGCGCACGTGGAAGTCAGCATTGGCGCCATTTCTCGCCGGCATTCCCACACGCACGGGTTTTGCCGGCGAGGCGCGCTTCGGCCTGCTCAATGACGTCCGCTGGGGCGAACGCAAACTGCCGCGCATGATCGACAAAATGGGCGCGCTCGCGCTGCCGAAAAGCGCAGACCTGCCATCCGAATGGCCGTTGCCCAAACTGGTTGTGCCCAAGGACGAGATCGCGCGTTGGCGCGAACGGTGCGGCCTTGCCGCCAACAAGCGCCCAATCGTCACGCTGTCGCCGGGCGCGGTCGGCGCCGGCAAGGCCTGGCCGGCCGGCCACTACGCGGAATTGGCGCGGCAACTTGCGGCGGACGGCGCATCGGTCTGGGTTTTGGGCGGCCCGAACGAAACCACGCTCGCCGCGCAAATCGTCTCGGCAGGTGGCGAGCGTGCGCGCGATCTCACCGGCAACGACCTGCGCACCGCCATCCTCGCCCACGCCGCCGCCGATGTGGCGGTGACCAACGACTCCGGCCTGATGCATGTCGCAGCCGCGATCGGCACGCCGACAGTCGCCATTTTCGGTCCGACCAGCCCGTGGCATTGGGCGCCGCTCAATCCGGTCGCCGCAATCATCGAGCCGCCAGGGGACGACGCCGCACGCGAGCGGGCACGCAGGCACGGAAACGAAGCCGTCGCTCACCGGCGCACCGGCGATGTCGCCGTGCAAACCGTCCTTGCCGCGGTGCGCGGCGTGCTCGCCAAGGTACCCGCGTGACCGGGACTTCGCGAAACCGCAGGGAACGGCTGGAAAAGCGCGGCATTCGCAGAAGACGTTAACAACAGGCGGAATCGGAACCTGACGGATCGGCCGCTTTGTGCTATCCAAAAATCCGAATTTCACCCTTGCAGAGACCTGATGGCCAAACCACAGCCGAACGACATGGCGAGCGACAGCGCGCGGACTGCGATCAACTCGGCGCTGCGCACCCTCGAAGCCGAAGGCAGCGGCATCGATGCGCTCGCCGCCGCACTGCGCGACCGCCTCGCCCCGGCCTTCATCGGTGCCGTCGACCTCATCCGTGCCGCCCGTGGCCGCGTCATCGTCACCGGCATGGGCAAATCAGGCCATGTCGGCCGCAAGATCGCCGCGACGTTTGCTTCGACGGGCACGCCCGCCTTCTTCGTTCACCCCGGCGAAGCGAGCCACGGCGATCTCGGCATGATCACGCCGGACGACGTTATTCTCGCGTTGTCGTGGTCGGGCGAAACAGCGGAACTGAAAAACCTCACGGACTATTCGCGCCGCTTCAAGATCGGATTGATCGCGTTGACCGCCAGCGCCGACAGCACGCTGGGGAAAGCCGCCGACATCGTCCTGGCGATGCCGCAGGCGCGCGAAGCCTGCCCGCACAATCTCGCGCCCACCACATCATCGTTGATGCAGCTCGCGCTCGGCGACGCGCTCGCGATTGCGCTCCTTGAAAGCCGCGGCTTCACCGCGGTCGATTTCGGCCGGCTGCATCCCGCCGGCCGCCTCGGCGCGCTGCTGAAGTTTGCACGCGATCTCATGCACACGGGCGAGTCCGTGCCGCTTGTACCACTCGGCACGCCGATGTCGGCCGCGATCATCACGATGTCGGGCAAGGGATTGGGCTGCGTCGGCATCTCCGATACGCGCGGGCAATTGGTCGGGATCATCACCGACGGCGACCTGCGCCGCCACATGCGGACCGACCTGCTCGACACGCGAGTCGACGACGTCATGACGCGCGGCCCGAAAACAGTGCAGCCCGATCAACTCGCGAGCGAGACGCTGGAAATCCTCAATTCCGCCAAGGTAACCGCCTTGTTCGTGGTCGAAGCGGGAAAGCCCGTCGGCGTAATCCATATCCACGACCTGCTGCGCGCCGGCGTTGCCTGACGGCGCTCCTCGCCGCTTTTACCCAGCCTGCATTACCGCGCGATGCGCTCGACGGCGCGCGCCACATCCGCGACCGACGGCGGCCCGGCTTCATTGCCGGCGACCGCGATCGGCCCCGCGCCCAGCGGCCCGGTGAGTTTCGGTTTGCTGCCTGCGAAGATCGCGACGAGTGGCACGCCGAGCGCCGCCGCAAGATGCAAAAGGCCGGTGTCAACGCCAACGACGAACGACGCTCCGGCAATCAGCCGGGCGACACCATCGATCGGCTGCCGTTCGGCGACATGCGCATTCGGCAGTGCCGGCGCGAGCCGCTCGCTCCGCACGCGTTCCGCATCGGTGCCCCACGGCAAAATCAGATCGACACCGCGTGCCTTGAGAGTGTGACCGAGCGCAATCCAGTTTTCTTCCGGCCATTCTTTCTCCGGTCGCGCGGTCGCATGCAGCAGTACGGCGTAATTCTGCCCGGCCGCCGCCAGTCGTCCGCGGTCAAGGCCGTAGTCCGGCGAGCCTTCCGGCGCATAGCCGAGGGATAGTCCCGCCAGGATTCTATTGCGCTCGATCGCGTGCAGGTCGCGGCTGACGGCGTGTCGAACGTCGTAGAAGGAAGCCGCCAGATTCTCGCGAATGCTGTCGCGGTCGTAGCCGTGACGGCGCCCGCGCGCAGTACGCGCGATCAGCGCCGAACGCAGCAGCCCCTGTGTATCGACGATTTCGTCATACCGATGCGCGCGAATAGTACGCAGGCTGTCGCGGATTTCAGCCAGCGTCGCCGGTGCATAAAGCGATTTGCGCCAGCGACGCGACGCCACCGGAATGACGTCGGCGACCGCCGGATGCAACCGCACCAAAGGCAAGAAAGCATCTTCCACGACCCACGAAAATCGCGCGCTGCCGAGATGGCTCCGCGCCTCCGTCAAAGCCGGCAACTGATGAATAACATCGCCGAGCGACGAAGTTTTGACGAAAAGGATATCGGTCATCTTGAAACTTTGGCGTCCTTAAAGAAGCATTAAGCATGGCCGCCATAACCATGGCTACCGGCACCGTATCCAAAGCCCGCATTCACGGCCATCGGGCAGGATTTGCGGGCAACCGAGGGCGAAACCCATGACAATTATGGTGACCGGCGGAGCCGGTTATATCGGCAGCCATATGGTGCATGAACTGGTCGACGCCGGTGAACCGGTGGTCGTCCTCGACAATCTGTCCACCGGCTTTCGATTCCTCATCCCCGGTTCGGTTCCGTTCGTCGCCGGCAGCACCGGCGACCGTGAGCTTGTCGCCAGGACGATCGAAAAACACCGCGTCACCGCCATCATCCATTTTGCCGCGTCGATTGTCGTCCCCGACTCGATCCGCGATCCGCTCGGCTATTATCGCAACAACACCATGAATACCTGCGCGCTTCTCAGTGCAGCAGTCGATGGCGGCGTAAAGCAGTTCATCTTCTCGTCCACCGCCGCGGTCTATGGCAATGCCGACCATGTGCCGGTGCGCGAGGACGCCCCGACGCCGCCGATCTCGCCCTATGGCTCGTCAAAACTGATGTCGGAGATCATGCTGCACGACACGGCGCGTGCGCATGATCTGCGTTTCGTCATCCTGCGCTATTTCAACGTCGCCGGAGCCGACCCGAAACGGCGCACCGGGCAATCGACGCCCGCCGCCACGCATCTCATCAAGGTCGCGTGCGAGGCCGCGGTCGGCAAGCGCACGAAACTCAACGTCTTCGGCACCGACTATCCGACGCCGGACGGCACCTGTATCCGCGATTACATCCACGTGAGCGACCTTGCTCGCGCGCATTCGGCGGCGCTCGCTTATCTGCGCCGCGGCGGCGGCAACATGACGTTCAACTGCGGCTACGGACATGGGCATTCGGTGCTTGAAGTCATCGACGCGGTCCGGCGCGCGAGCGGACGGAACTTTCCGGTCGAGGTCGTCGACCGCCGCGACGGAGATCCCGCCTCGCTGGTCGCGAACGTCAACCGCATCCGCAGCGTGCTCGACTGGCGGCCGCAATTCGACGATCTCAACACCATCGTGGGCCATGCGCTCAATTGGGAACGGCGGCTGCCTGGCAAGCGCGAAGGCGCCCCCGCCTGATTTTTTAGGCCGTTCTACCCGTTATCCTTGTTTCTAAACAGCTTTTGGCTTGAAAAATGCCCGCGGGACGGGCATGGAAACGAGCGCGGCCGCGTGGCGCCCGCAAACCACCGCCGTTACAATCAAGAGCTTCCGATCGAGGGCGAATGAGCGACCCAATTCTCCCGGTTTCCGGTGACGCCGATTACAGCGCCTCGACGCTGATCCGCCGCCTGCTGACCGAGCAAGGCCTCGTTCACTGGAAGAAATACGCCGTCGCATTCGTGCTGATGGCGATCGCCGCCGGATGCACGGCCTTCAGCGCTTACCTCATCGGCGATGTCATCAACCAGGCTTACGTCAATCACAACCTGGCGGGCATAATAACCCTCGGCTTCATCACCGTCCTCCTGTTCACCGGCAAAGGCGTCGCAACCTACGGTCACACGGTATTGCTGTCGTACATCGGCAACCGGATCGTCGCCGACAATCAGCGCCGCGTCTTCGACAAGCTTCTCAACGAAGGCCTCGGCTATTTCTCCGATCGGCACTCCAGCGAATTCATCGCACGGCTGACCGCCGGCGCAGCCGCTGCGACGCAGATGATCAATCTGCTCATCACGTCGTTCGGACGCGATCTGCTCTCGTTGATCGGTCTCGTCACCGTGATGGTGGTGCAGGACCCGCTGATGTCGTTCTTCAGCTTCGTGGTCGCGCCGCCCGCGTTCCTTGTTCTGCGCAAGCTCATCCGCCGCATCTATTCCATTGCGCGCAGCCAGTTCGATGGCGGCACCCGCATCATGGAAACGATGCAGGAAACGCTGCAAGGCATCCGCATCGTCAAGGCGTTCACGCTCGAAGACATCATGCGGGAGCGCTTCAGCCGCAATGTGGAGGCGGTCGAGTACGAAGCCAACAAGATGGCACGCGTTTCCGCCCGCACCAGCCCGCTGATGGAGACGCTGGGCGGCTGCGCCATCGCCATAGCAATCACCTATGGCGGCTATCGCGTGATCGACACCGGCGCGACCCCGGGACAATTCTTTTCGTTCATAACAGCCTTCCTGCTCGCCTACGAACCGGCGAAGCGCCTTGCGCGACTCAATATCCAGCTCAACAGCGGCCTCGTCGGCGTGCGCGTCCTGTTCGAGATCATCGACAGTCCGGCAACCGAAGCAATCGACGACCACAAGCCGGCGTTGCAGGTCGGAACGCCGGGCCTTGAATTCTCCAACGTCGATTTCTCGTATCGCGGCGAAGAAGCGGTGCTGCGCGGCATGTCGTTCACGGCGGAGCCGGGCAAGATGACCGCGCTCGTCGGCCCATCGGGCGGTGGCAAGTCCACCGTGCTCAATCTCATTTTGCGTTTCTACGATATCGAACGCGGCGCCATCACAATCGGCGGCCAGGACATCAGCCAGGTTTCGCGCCGCTCGTTGCGCCGACACGTCGCCTATGTCGGACAGGATGTGTTCCTGTTCCGCGGCACGATCCGCGAAAATATCGCGTTCGGCAAACCGGGCGCCACTGACGAAGAGATCGTTGCCGCAGCGAAGGCCGCCTATGCGCACGACTTCATCCTCGGTTTCCCGCGCGGCTACGACACACAAGTCGGCGAGCACGGGCTGCAATTGTCCGGCGGGCAGCGGCAGCGAGTGTCGATCGCGCGCGCGCTCGTCAAGAACGCGCCGATCACCCTGCTCGACGAAGCGACGGCCGCGCTCGATTCCGAATCCGAATTGCAAGTGCGCGAGGCCATGGAGCATCTCTGCCAGGGCCGCACGACACTGGTGATCGCGCACCGCCTGCATACCGTCGCGCATGCGGACCGCATCCATGTCATCGAGGATGGCAGCGTGGTCGAGTCCGGCCGCCACGACGAATTGCTGCGCAAAAACGGCCGCTACGCCTTGTTCTACCGTCTCCAGCTCAAGGAGCAGGAGCCGCGCCCGCTGACCGCGGTGGCCGCTTCCTCCTGATCCTTTCCGGGGCCAGCCGTTGACGGCGCGGCGGCTCACCTGATAACCCCACGCCGTTCTTCATCGAAACCCCATAAGAAATCGGCATATCATGGCTTCCGACTACGTCATTCCGCAGCCGCCGCAAGCGACCATCGCTGTCGCGGGCACCGACAAGACTTTCCCCGTTCGCCGCATCTGGTGCGTCGGGCGCAATTACATCGAGCACATCCGCGAGATGGGACAGGACGAGCGCCTGCCGCCGTTCTATTTCGCCAAGCCGGCCGACGCGATCGTGCCGGACGGCGGAACGGTACCCTATCCGTCGTTGACCAAGGACATGCACCACGAGGTCGAGCTTGTGGTCGCGCTCAAGAGCGGCGGCCGCAACATTCCGGTCGCCAAGGCCAATGACTGCATCTACGGCTACGCGGTCGGCATCGATCTCACCCGCCGCGACCTGCAGATCGCCTCGCGCGAACTCAAGCGCCCGTGGGAAATCGGCAAGGCGTTCGATCACTCCGCACCGTGCGGCGCGATCAAGCCCGCGTCCGAAACCGGGCATCCGAAAAGCGGCAAGATCACGCTGAAGTGCAACGGCAAGATTCGCCAGGACGGCGACCTCAATCAGCTGATCTGGAACGTGCCGGAAATCATTTCCAACCTGTCGGAAATGGTTGCGCTTGAAGCGGGCGACATCATCATGACCGGCACGCCGTCCGGCGTCACCGCGACCGTTGTCGGCGACAAGCTCGAATGCGAAGTCGAGGGCGTCGGC
>JBARCH010000254.1:0-12089 GCA_049793875.1 Pseudolabrys sp.
CGGCTCGACCTGGCACGGCCGAAGGGGCCGGCGGAACGGCTTTACGCCGCGCTGGTGCGCGGCGCGTTGGCGCGGCCCGCTGCTTGAAGTCGTGACCCGCGCCGTACCGATCGTGCGACTGCGTTAAAGACCCAGGATGCCAAAGATGGCCCGTCATCAATTGGCAGCGGAAGCCTCGTTTCGGCAGGCCGACTCGCATTGCAGACTGCCACCCCTGCAACCAGCCGTTTGGCCAGGAGTGCCTTTTCGTCGGTACCTTTCAGATTAAAGTTACGCATTCCGGATACGCTGCCTGCCAACAGCAAGCAATGACATGGCACTGACAGACATCACGCAATCCCATTCACGGTGGCTGGTCGGAACCATCCAGAAGCGCGTAGCGGAATGGCGCGCGGGCGAACATTCCCTCACCCAGCGCATGGCCGGTGCGGCGTTTGCCATTCGCATGGCGAGCGCAGCCATCATGTTCGTGTCGCAGGTCCTGCTCGCACGCTGGATGGGCGATCGTGAATTCGGTACCTACGTCTATGTATGGACCTGGTTGCTGCTGGTCGGCGACATTGTGCATCTCGGCCTGCCCCTCACCGCACAGCGTTACGTTCCCGAATACGCGCGGGGTCCTTCGCTGGATCTGTTGCGCGGTTATCTGACCGGAAGCCGCTGGCTTACCTTCGTCGTGGCGACGATCGCTGCTGTGATCGGCGCGTTGATCGTTCGCTCACTTGAACCGACGTCAGACAGCAGCACGATCCTGCCTCTCTATTTCGCATGTGCCGCTCTTCCGTTTTATGCCTTCACCTTTATGGTCGATGGGCTGGCTCGATCTTATAATTGGATCAATCTCGCGCTGCTGCCGCCTTACATCGTGCGCCCGCTTGTGCTCATTATAACGGTGGCGGGGCTGCATGCCGCCGGCGTCACCATCGACGCCACCACCGTAATGGGCGTGCTCGCCGGTGCGATCTGGGTCACAGCGCTCATTCAATTTCTGCAGCTCGATCGGAGACTGACAGGAACCGTACCGCCGGGCCCAAAGGTTTATAACGTCCGCCTATGGCTCGGCACATCGCTACCGATCGTCCTCGTATGGGGAATGTACACGCTGCTGACATCCACCGACGTGCTGGTGCTCAAGCAGTTTCGGCCCGCGGGCGAGGTCGCGCACTACTATGCAGCCGCGAAGACGCTGGCTCTGGTCAGCATTATTCATTTCGCGGTCGCCGCGGCCTCCGCCCACCGCTTCACGGCCTACCATGTAGCCGGTGACAAAACCGGTCTCGCCAAATTCTCTGCGGGTACGGTGCGCTGGATCTTTTGGCCATCTCTGGCGGTAACGCTGCTAATCGTTGCGCTCGGCCGGCCGTTGCTCATGCTGTTCGGCGGCGACTTTGTCGTGGCGTATCCGGTGATCGTCATTCTGTCCGTGGGCCAACTCGCGCGCGCATCTGTCGGGCCGGCCGAACGAATACTCAACATGCTCGGCCAGCAGCGAATCTGCGCACTCGCTTATGCGGCGGCATTCTCGATCAACATCGTAGCCTGCATCATCCTTGCTCCAGCCTTCGGCGCCATCGGCGCCGCGTGTTCGACCGCTGCTGCCTTCGTTGTTGAATCTGCGCTGTTGTTCCTCATTGCCCGCAACCGGCTCGGCCTCCACATGTTCGTCTGGCGGCCGCGCCCGGTTGCCTAACGCGCGGCGGCGCCGTCGCGCCACGGCATGCTTAATACTTTCTAACTTAATCCTTGGATTTCACCGGCTAGCGTAACTGCTTGTGAAAAGATTTCCATTATAGAGTCACCATATAAAGCGGCCGGCAATCACGGCCTGGGGAAACCAGCTTGCCACACGATTTCGCGTTGACCGGCGCACACGCGCTTGTTGGAACGGTTTCATGCAATGAGCGCGCCGATATCGCGACGCGGGTCGATGTGCCCGTACGCGCGGAACGGGGGCAACGACACGACGCCACCAATATCACGGTCGAGATTGCTGCCGGTGATCGGCTTGCCGGATTGGAATCCGATTGGCTGAGCCTGACCGGACGCGCCGACGGTGCGAATATCTTCATGAACCCGACGCTCGTGCGACTCGCCGGCGAGGCTTATCCTTCGAGTTGCTGCGCGCTGCTGGCGTGGCAAGACAAGGACGCGCATCGGCAGCTTGTCGGCGTCTGGGCCTTTGCCATGGCGCGTGCGCCGCACTCAATTATTCCCGTTACTGCTTTGACCACCCCCCCGATGCCGCACAGCTACCTCGGCACGCCGGTTATCGACCGGGATTGCCTCGAGCAAGTGCTCGATGCGATGCTCGACTGCGTTGCCGACGACGAACAGCTGCCTAAGATTCTTGCGCTCGATGCAATGGATTCGGATGTTGCCACCATGCACGCCTTGTCTCGCGTGCTGGCTGCTCGCGGCAGTGCACCCTGCATATTGGGCCGGTCTCAGCGGCCGAAGCTCGCGTCCGAACTCGACGGCAAGGCCTACATGGAGAAGGCCCTCTCCAGCTCGAGCCGCAAGAAGCTGCGGCAACATCGCCGCCGCCTCACCGAAAAAGGCGCACTCGAGTTCAGCATTCTAACGAACGCGGACGCGGTAAGTCGCGCATTCGAGGATTTCCTGCAGCTCGAAGCTTCCGGCTGGAAAGGCCGGCAAGGCACCGCCCTGCTCAACCATTCATCCGACGCTACATTCGTGCGTGCGATGATCGCCGCATTGGCGGCACGCGGCGAGGCATGCATTTACATGCTCACGCTCGACGCTCGACCCATCGGCATGCAGGTCGTCCTGCGAGCCGGACAAGCGGCCTTCACGTGGAAGACTGCTTATGACGAAGCCCTTCACGACTTCTCACCGGGAATGTTGCTGCTCGAGGACTACACTGCGGCGTTCCTCGCCGACGACGGCATCGCCTACGTCGATTCCTGTGCCTTCGACGACAGCGGCTATATGGCAGCCTGGAGCGAGCGCAAGGCAATCGCACAGATATGGGTCGACGCACGGCGTGGCCGTTCAATCAGCTTTGCGCTCCTGAGCCGAATCCAGATGGGTACTTTGGCGCTGCGCAATCACGTGAAGACGATCTACCGAAAATATCTGAGACGTAAATGACGCCGATGAGGAATGTCTTCCGGCCATAAACGGTATCTTAACCACGCGTGCCGGGCTGCTGCGCGTGATTAAACACAAAACACAGAATCGGTAGCGTTGAATTTGGATTTGATTTAGCTCTCGAACACTCGTTTGGTACAGAGGCGGTCGATGCGGAACACGGACGTAGTCATCATCGGCGGAGGCCTGGCCGGCTCCCTTACCGCAGCTATGCTCGGCAAGGCCGGCATCGATGCCGTCCTGGTCGATCCGCACGCGGAATATCCGGCGGACTTCCGTTGCGAAAAGCTGGACGGTACGCAGGTCGCCATCCTCAAGAAAACCGGTCTCGCCGAAACGATATTGCGGGCAACGACGCCTGATCGCGAGTCATGGGTTGCCCGCTTCGGACGCGTAGTCGAAAAGCGACCGGGCGATCAACAGGGGATCTTCTACGCCCCGCTCGTCAATGCTGTGCGCGGCGCCATCCCGCAAAACGTGCCGACAATCGTCGCCAAGGCGACAGCAATCGAAACCGGAAGCGACCGCCAGAAGGTCACTCTGTCGACCGGGGAAGATATTTCCGCGCGCCTGATCGTGCTCGCAAACGGTCTCAATGTCGGCCTGCGGCACACGCTCGGCCTGACGCGAGAGGTGTTGAGCGAATGCCATTCGATCAGCATTGGCTTCGACGTGAAGCCGGTCGGGCGCTCGCAATTCGCGTTTCCGGCCCTGACCTACTACGCCGACAGCATTAAGGACCGGACTGCGCTGCTGACGTTGTTCCCGATCGGTTCGACAATGCGAGCCAACCTCTTCGTCTATCGCAACATGGACGATCCGTGGCTGCGCCAACTGCGTGATGCGCCACAGAAGACCTTGTTTGCGTTGATGCCGGGCTTGCAGAAATTGACCGGCGACTTCGATGTCGACGGACAGATCAAGATTCGTCCGATCGATCTCTATGCCACGCGCGGCCACCGGCAAGCCGGCATCGTGCTGGTCGGTGATGCTTTCGCGACGTCCTGTCCTGCGGCCGGCACCGGTGCACGCAAGGTGCTGACGGACGTCGAACGCCTGTGCAACGTTCATATTCCGAACTGGCTCGATACCGCTGGAATGGATGCCGGGAAGATCGCTGCGTTTTATGACGACCCTGTCAAAAAGGCGTGCGACGACTTCTCCCTCGCGAAAGCCTACGATCTGCGGTCATTCTCGCTCGATCCAGGTCTGCCGTGGCTCGCCCGCCGTAGGGGCAAGTTCTTTCTGCAATCCGCCGTTGGGGCGCTACGCCAAATTCGCTCGGCACCGAAACTGCATAGACGGCAGACGGCCGCCGTGGCCATCAATTCAGGATCGCCGCGTTGAGCGATGCCGCCAGCGCCATGCGCAGGTCTGTTGGCTGAATACTTCAGATCGTCGCTACCGCTCTGAATTTTCCCCTTGAGTGGACACTGCAGAATTAACGCATCGTATACGTAACTGAAAGATTACCGCGTTTTTTTGCTGCCATTTACTCCACCGTTTCCTGACATCGTTAGATTGGCGACGAGTGAGATACCATTGAAATACGGACGATGCCTGAGGCCATTTACGCCAAATTTGACGACTATGCGGGACCCTTGCCGGAAGCGCCGGCCGGAGACCCGCACGCTTTTGCGTCGCGCGTAATGCCGTTGTCTGTCGACCTCACGGTTTATGAAAATCTGCCCGACATCGAAGCCGCCTGGCGTGCCTTCGAGCGAAACGCCGACTGTACCGTCTTTCAGACATTCGATTGGTTAGCTACCTGGCAACGCCATGTGGGCATTCACAATGACGTCCGGCCGGCAATCGTCGTTGGCCGCATCGATGGCAGTGACATCTTATTCATTCTGCCGTTAGCGACGCGCCCTATCGGGCTTGCCCGCGAGTTGATGTGGCTTGGTTCCGAACTTTGTGACTATAACGCGCCGTTGCTGGCACCTGACTTTTCGACATATCAGGATGTACGTCCGTTCGGCGATGCATGGCGGCACATGACGGAACGCCTGCAAGAAAATCCGCGCTTGCGTTACGATTTCATTCGTCTGGAAAAGATGCCGGCGACGGTCGGCAAGCAGAAAAACCCGATGCGGGCCATGGGCGTCACACTGAATCCGAGCGGCGCCTATTCCACGCAGCTCACCGGCAACTGGGAATCGTTTTATGCAACGAAACGCTCCGCATCGACGCGGAGTCGGGACCGCAGCAAACGCAAACGGCTGTCGGAATTGGGCGAGCTCCGTCTCGTGCGACCAGACAACGCCACCGATGCGCTCGCAACGCTTGATACGCTGATCGCGCAAAAGTCGCGGTCGTTCGCGCGCATGGGCGTTGCCAATCTCTTCGCGCGCCCCGGCTATGTGGAGTTCTACCGGGCGCTGGCCACTGACCCACAATTAGGCCACCTCGTACATCTCAGCCGGCTCGATTGCGGCCCGCATGCCGCCGCCGCCAACGTGGGGCTTACCTTCCGCGATCGCTACTATCATCTCCTCGCCAGCCACGACGACGGCGATATGTCGCGGTTTGGGCCCGGCGTAGCGCATCTCCATGATTTGCTGGGGTACGCAATTAATCGCGGTCTCAAGATCTTCGACTTCACGATCGGCGACGAACGCTACAAGCTCGATTGGTGCGATGGCGCCGAAAAGCTCTACGATCACCTGTCTATCGCAACGTGGCGCGGTGCGTTCGTCTACGCGCCAATCCTTGCGAAATCCTGGCTCAAGAGACAGATCAAGCAGACACCAGTGCTGTGGAAGGCGTTCAGCCGAGCGCGCACGCTCTACGGGTCTTTGTTGCGTCGGTAACATAGCCGCCGCGCGGTCATTTCGTAGCGGCCCGGCCTCTGTCAGCTATTGAGCACCGATTTAATCGCATCGCTGAGGCGAAGCACACCCGCCATCATGATCGACGGTGAGCAGCTCACAAAATTGAGCCGGATATGCCCACTTTCGCCGCCTTGCGGCATCAGTTTCGAGCCCGACCGCACAGCGACATGGCGCGCAATCGCCGCTTGCGCTACCTCGTCCGCATTGAGTTTCGGCGGTAGTCGCACCCACAGATAATGCCCACCATCGGGCACTTGCACGCTGACATTCGGAATACGTTTGCGCAACTCATCGACGAAGTTGTCGCGGCGGCGCTTGCACTCCTTACGCAATGCATTGAAATGCGCCTCAGCGTGATTTGACAATAGGAAGCGACCCGCCAATTGTTGCGTCAGAGCCGGCACATGCAAATTCTGAAATGTCTTGGCTGCCTGGAGCGCAGCGATTGCATTCGGCGCAGCGGCGATCCATCCCACCTGCAAGCCGGGACAAACGACCTTCGACAAACTGCCTTGGTAGATCACAATGCCGGACTCATCGAGCGCCTTCATCGGTGGCGGCGGCTTGTCGTCATAAAAAATCTCCCGATAGAGATCGCTTTCGACAACCGGCACACTATAGCGATTGCAAAGCTCGATGATTTGCTCTCGACGGGCTTTGCTCATCGTGCGGCCCGTCGGATTTTGGAATGTTGGCATGATATAAAGCAGCTTTGGGCGGTGCTTTATGAAGGACTCTTCCAATAAATCGGGACGAATGCCCTCGCGGTCCATCGGAATGCCGACAACTTCGGCGCCGGCCCAGCGAAACGCCATCAACGCGCCGACGATTGTGGCTGCCTCGGTGATGACGAAATCCCCCGGCTCCAGAAAGGCGCGAGCCAACAACGACAACCCCTGCTGGGCGCCGGCAGTGATGAGGATCGAATCCGGGCTTACGTCGAGGCCCCGCAGTTTAAGCCAGCGGCTGACCGCTTCGATCAGCATCACGTCGCCTTGCGGCCGTGGCGGGAGATAAACCTCCTGCGAGGCATTGGCCGCCAATTCCTGGAGCAATTTGTTGAGTACACGCACCGGGTAAAGAGAGGGATCCGGCCACCCCGTGTCGAACGGAATGATGCCGGAGCGAAGCGCAAGGCCGTAACCGAAATGGCCGGTTCGCTCGGCGATGCTGATCGCCCGATCGGTCAAGGGGTAGTCGGACCGCACACGCGCCGAACTGTCACCGATGACGAAGGTGCCACGTCCGATATAGCCGCGGACGACCCCCCGCGCCTCCAATTCGCGATAAGCGGTCGTGACCGTCGTGCGACTGATGTTGAGGCGCTTTGCCAGCGCGCGCTCAGGCGGCAGCCTGTAGCCGACGCCGAGTTGTCCGGAGCGGATGCTCGTTTCAATAGCGTCGATCAACTGAAGATAAAGCGCGCCCACATCGGTGCTGAATTCCGAAATTCCAAAGTCGAATGGCGGTGCGGGCGCGCGCATTTTACAATCATAGCAAACTAGCAAGCTCCCATTCTAGGATCTATTTGGTTCGAATGACGCGCCGAGTTCGACCGGTGGCATCTGATTGAGCTTGGCGTTGAGTTTCTTGTCGTCCATTTCGCCTTCCCAGCGGGCCACAACGACAGCCGCCACACCGTTACCGACGATATTGGTGACGGCACGGCATTCGCTCATGAATTTATCGATGCCGAGCAAAACCGCCATGCCAGGAACAAGCTTGGGATCGAACACCGACAGCGTCGCAGCAAGCGTTATGAATCCTGCGCCGGCGACACCCGCGGTTCCCTTCGATGTCAGCATGGCGACCAGCACGATGCCGAGTTGCTGCGTCCACGTCAGGTCGAATCCCATGAACTGGGCGACGAACACCGTCGCCAGTGTTTGATAGATGTTTCCGCCGTCGTTGTTGAATGAATAGCCGGCAGGCACGACGAGACCGACTACCGATTTCGAGCAGCCGAGATTCTCCAGCTTGTCCATGAGTTGCGGCAGCACGCTCTCCGACGAACCAGTGCCGAGCGTGATCAACAGCTCATCCTTGATGTACGTGACGAACTTGAAAATGCTGAATCCCGCCCAGTAAGCGATGATTCCGAGCACGACAAACACGAAGAATGCGACGCTCAAGTAGAACGTCATGAGCATGCCAAAGAGGTTGCTGATGACCTGAGGGCCGAATTTCCCGATGGTGAAGGCCATGGCGCCGAACGACGCGACCGGCGCGGCCTTCATGACAATCGCGATGATTCCGTAGATGGCCCGTGCGGCACTATCGACGAAATCGCGCGCCAGCCGCCCTCGTTCGCCGGCAAGCTGCAATCCGAAGCCAAACAGGATCGAGAACAGAATGACCTGGAGGACATCGTTTTTGACGAATGCGCCGACGACACTGTCAGGAATGATGTTGAGAACAAACCCGACCGCGGATTGATGCTCGGCCTGTTTGACGAAATTGGCTACTAGCGTGGCATCGGGGACGGTACCGCTAAACCCGGCGCCGGGTTGAACGACGTTACCGACGACGAGGCCGATGATGAGGGCGACCGTCGAAACGACCTCGAAGTAGACGAGGGTCTTAAAGCCGATGCGACCGACTTGCCGGCTGTCCTTGATATGAGCGATGCCGGACACGACGGTGCAGAAAATGATCGGCGTAACGACCATTTTAACGAGCTTCACGAAGCCGGTGCCCAACGCACCAATCCACGGGCTGGAGGCAACTGCCGGGTATAGCCATCCCAGAAATCCGCCGATCACGATGGCGATCAGAACCTGAATGTAGAGAATCCGGTAAAATGGCTTCTTTGCCGTCTCAAGTGCCGATGTCGCGGTGGCCATCGTGTTCTCCCCCTTGGACGCGGCTTCGCTGCCGTTCAGCGAAGTGCCGCTTGTTCACTCATCCCAGTCGTCGTAGGCATCGAATGCCTTTTTGATTTCTTCTTGGTGGTCCAGAAACATTTCCTTCGAAATGTCGTGACATATCGCCGGCGCAGTAAACTGCATGCCGGAAAGGTGGCAGCGGTATCCGCTGAGGCGCGAGGCGCCGTGCCCCCCCGAGCCAAGGAAATAGATTCGACTGACGTATCGATCTTTTTCGTCCTTCGGCTGGAATTGCATGGCCGGGCCGAGATAGGGACTGAACTCCAGTGACGGATGCGATCTGCCGTCAGCGGGTTTGTAAGCGTCCTTCCACAACCTGACCGCCGGCACGATCGTCCTCAGTTCCGGCTGTTGCACGACATAGGTGCGGTTCGCAGTACCGCAGACCATGAAATCGTGCTCGAATTCAGTGCCACCATATCGGCCGACGATTTTTCCGCCGCGGTAAGACAGCGAGTCGATCGGCGACGAACTGAATAATCTGAAACGCGGATCGCGAACCGCCTCGAAATATGTGTCGCGCGGCGGCGGCACGCCGTTTTCAAGATCGGCCAGGCTATAGGCCCATTTCATCTTGTCCGGCAGATCGACATAGTGGCGGTTAAAGCCAAGCCATCGCGAACCCCAACAGTAGATGTGCTTGGCCGGCAACATTTTGCGCCGGATCATCACGTCGACCGAACGGGCGCCGGCTGCCATGGCGACGTTCGCGGTATCGAACGCGCTCGCGCCACCACCTATGACGACAATGTCGCGGCCGGAGAGTTTATCGATACTGATGTCATCCATCGTGTGCGCGTATGCCGAGGCAGGGAGCGCCTGGACAACTTCGGATGGGCATTGATGCTGGCCGGCGCTTTCCTGACCCATCGCCATCACGACGAATTTTGCGCAGGCCGTTCCTTTGTTAGTCTCGATTTCAAAATACGATTTCTTCTTGTTCCAGCGAATCTGCGTGACGCATGTTTGGTATTCAATCGGCAGCTTCGTTGTCTCGGCGTACCAATCGAGGTAGTCCGCCCAGATTGAAATCGGGATGTATTCGATGCTGTCGAAATATTCTTCGCCATGCCGCGCGGCCGACCACGTCTTGAAATGCAGATTGGGAAGGCCCCACTCCATATTGCCGGCGGAATCCTTACGCGTGCGCAAGACGTGGTTGCGCGCATAAGTACGCCACGGCCCTTGTGATCCCTTCGCCCGCTTGTCGAATAGTTGAATCGCGCGGACGCCATAACGCAGAAGACCGAAGCCAATCGACAACCCGGCTTGTCCCGCCCCGATAACAGCGACATCAAGAACGCCGGGGTCACGCGGATAGGGAAACGGTTCCTTTGGATAGGCGAGAAGATCGAGATCCTTATGCGCGGCTTCGGCTAGCGCGCGGCAGCGCGCCTCCGCGTCCGGCAGCGGACGAGGCCGGAACAGCCGCCGTTCCATGGAAAAGGAGGATGGTACTTCGAGTTTTTCGCAAGGCACGGCCACGTAGTCTCTCCCCTCGGCGCTTGCTGCAGCGCAGTGATCCGATGAGCAGCAAGCGATGAGAGGTTAGAGGGACGATTACACTTGCAAATAGCCAATCCCGCCAAATGGCCTTTGTCAGAAGGAGGGCAAGGCGGCTTCGATCGAGGCTCGAGCTTTTATTGAAAGCGAGGCCTAGTGGTAAACCGACCGCTCAAAAGCGAAGGAAGTCCTGATATTGAAAGAGAAGCCGAACTGCGAGCGCGATCGAAACCATCACCAGCGCAACACGGATAAACGATGAGCCCCACCTTATTGCGAGCATAGCTCCTATTTGCCCGCCGATAATGCCGCCCGCTGACATGGCCAGTGCAGCGGGCCACGCGATAAAGCCGCCCGGCAGAAAAATTATGGCGGCGATTGCGCTGCCGGTTGCATTCAGGACCTTTGTCTCAGCTGTCGCTTGCGGAAGATTGCGGCCGAGCAGAAGGACAAATGCCGCTACATAAATCGTTCCGGTGCCGGGCCCGAAAAACCCGTCGTAGAATGCAATCGGCAGCACCGCGGCAAGCGTGAACAATCCTTCGCTAACGCGCTTGCGCCGCTGATGCTTCGTCAAATTGCGTGAAAGCATAAAAAACAAAGCAATGCAGATGAGCAGAACGGGGGCAATCTTTCCCAGTATGCTCGAGTCGACGATGCGCACGAGGTAAGCGCCGACGCCAGCGCCGATAGCGCTCACCAAAACTTTCCACTTCATAGACGGCAGGTTGACGATGCCCGCGCGCGTGAAACGGTGCGCAGAAGAAGCCACGCTTGCGAGCGCCTGGATCTTGTTCGTCGCCAAGGCCTGCGCAGGGGGCAACCCGGCAATCATCAAGACGGGAAGCGTTATAAGCCCCCCGCCTCCGGCAACCCCATCTACGATACCCGCACAAACAGCGACCGCGAACAGCAGCCCCACGATGTCAAAGTGCAAAGGCTCCGCCTCGCGAAACGGACGAAAATAGGCCGTCCTTGTTCAATGCCGTCCGGCCGACTTCTTCGGAATGTCGCCGTCCGCCTTGTAGACGCGGCAGAGCAAGCCTTTAAGGGGACTTGAGCCAAATGCAAGGTCGCACAATTCCGGGTCGTCGTCGGTCAGCATATTGGAACAGGTATTGAAGATGTCATGATTTGGTCCAGGCTCTTCGGGCCGCCACCAACCATGAGGAATGCCAACAACCTTTTCATGAATACGCTCATGCAAGTGCGCCCGCATACGCAGACGGCCACGCCGCGTTTCAATCCAAGCGTAATCACCCTCGGCAATGCCGAGTGTCGCTGCCGTGCGCGAGTGAATTTCGAGCAACGGTTCCGGCGCGAGACGACGGATGGATTCGATCTGCCGGCTTTGCGAATGCATATACATCGGCTGCTTCGCACCGGTTATCAGGACGAGCGGGTACTGCTTGTAGACATCGGGTGTACGAACCGGACTTTCGGGCGGCTCCACGTGGCCAGGCAACGGATCGTAGCCCCAGTCGTGCATAACCGTAGAGTAAAGCTCGAATTTTCCGGTCGGCGTTCCAAAGCCCGACTTTTCGTACTTTCGATATGTCAGCGGGAATTCGACGTATTCACGGGCCTTGAGTTCTTCCCACGTAATTCCCATCGGCTTGAGCGTTTCGTCGGCGATCGCTTCGATCGACGGAAAATCATCTTCGAAGCCCAGCTTCTTCCCGAGTTCGATCACGAATTCCCAATCCGATTTTCTCTCCGCAATAGCCGCAAGCTTGCTCGAGACATTATCCATGAA
>JBARCH010000255.1:0-2772 GCA_049793875.1 Pseudolabrys sp.
CGGCCTTCTTGGCATGGTCTGGGCCGATGTTTCGCTGCACGAGCGCTTTGGCGGCCTGGATTCGTTCGTCAAGCTTCTCGCGATTCCTTTGCTGTTTGCCCAATTCGGCCGTTCGGAACGTGGCGTCTGGGTATTCGGCGGCTATCTCGCGAGTTGCGCTGTGCTTCTGGCCGTCTCGACGGTCGTCGGGTTGTTTCCGGCTAACGCCTTTATCCATCTGACATGGGACAAGGTGCTGGTGAAAAATTCCGCCACGCAAGGCGGTGAATTCGTCACCTGCATCTTCGGATTGCTCTATTTCGCTGCTGACCTCGGCGACCGCGAGCGGCGGGCGGTTGCGGCGGGAGCCTTGCTGCTGGCGCTCGCGTTTCTCGCCAACGTTCTTTACGTCGCGACCTCGCGCACCGCGCTTGTCACGATCGTGCCGTTGCTTCTTGTGCTTGCCGTCAGGCGGCTGAGCGCAAAGGGCGGGATCCTGCTTTTCTGCGGTGTAATTCTGATCGGCGCGGTCGCCTGGTCGTCATCGCCCTACCTGCGTTTTCGCACCACGAGTGTGTGGACTGAAATCGGCAAGTACGAAACAAATGAAGGTGTGACCTCGTCGGGCGAGCGGCTCGAGTTTTACCGGAAGTCGTTTCGTTTCGTTGCCGATGCGCCGGTATTCGGACACGGCACCGGCTCGATACCGGAACTCTTCCGCCGTTCCGCCGTCGGCCAGACCGGTGCGGCTGCGAGCGCCACGACCAACCCGCACAACCAGACATTCGCCGTTGCCATCCAGCTTGGCCTCGTCGGCGCCGTCGTGCTTTGGGCGATGTGGATCGCGCATCTGCTGCTGTTTCGCGGCCCAGGTTTGGCGGAATGGGTTGGGACCGTTATCGTCGTTCAGAATGTCGTTGGCTCGCTGTTCAACTCGCATCTGTTCGATTTTGTGCAGGGGTGGGTCTACGTCATCGGCGTCGGTGTGGCGGGCGGCATGGTGCTGAAAGGGCGGCTGACCAGGCCGCCTGGCGTCCCATGAATCGCATGGAGCTGCCGGAACGGCCGCGCATTCTGGTGATCGCACTGCGCCGCCTCGGCGACGTGTTGCTGACGACGCCGCTCATTCGCAGCCTGCGGCGCGCCTGGCCCAATGCCGTCATCGACGCGCTGGTGTTCGCGGACACGGCCGGTATTCTCGACGGCAATCCCGATCTCAATGCCGTTGTCACCATGCCGGCACGGCCGTCGGCGACGCAAAGCCTTGCTCTCGCGCGCCGGCTGTGGCGGCAATACGATCTCGCCGTCTCGACGCAGTCGGGCGACCGCCCGGCGTTTTTCGCCTTCGCCGCGGGCCGGATGCGCGCGGGACCGGTCGAAGACAATTTCAATGGACGCCTCAAGCGCGCCGCTTACCGGCGCTGCATTCCCTATGTGCCGGGTGTTCACCGCGTCGAGGAGATGTTGCGGCTTGTGGACATGCTTGGCATCGCGCGCGCGCCGGAACTGGTTTGTCCGTCTGCACCGTCATCGCCGGTTGCGCCTGCGAGTGCTTATGCCGTCATCCACGCCGCGCCGATGTTTCGCTACAAGCAATGGACCGCGACCGGATGGCGCGAACTGGCGAAAGCACTTGCTGCGCGCGGTCTCACCGTCGTTGCAACCGGCGGGCAGGGCGACAGCGAGCGCCGCTATCTGGCGGACGTGTGGAGCGGCGCCGAGGTGCAGCGGCGTGACGGCCAGTTGAACTGGCCGCAGTTGGCTGCGCTCCTGGCAAGAGCCCGCGTCTTCATCGGCCCCGACACGTCGGTGACCCATCTCGCCGCCGCTGCCGGATGCCCGACCGTTGCGCTCTACGGGCCGACCGATCCGCGCCTGTGGGGCCCATGGCCCGCGGGCGGCTTGAAGAAAATGTGGTCGGCGGCCGGACAGATTCAGCGCCGCGGTAATGTCTGGCTGGTTCAGAATGCGTTTCCTTGCACGCCATGCCAGCTCGAAGGCTGCGAGCGACGGCTCGACAGCTACAGCGCCTGCCTCGACGAGCTATCGCCGCGTCAAGTGATCGCGGCGGTCGACGAGGCGCTGACCCGTTCGGCGGCCAACATCGACAGATGAGGCGAAATCAGCCGCGTAATCGGGTGAGGGAGGTATCGCCGGCGAAGATGCTTTCGAAATGCGCGAGGGTGCCCTTGGCTGGCTTTCCGGCCACGTGCCGTCCGGCCGATTCCCGGCCCGCGCCGGACAGGTGCTGCGTTGCCAGAAACCAATCCGCCGGACTCTCGCCGATCACCCTGCGGAAATCGCAGTGACGCGCCGGCTCGCCGAGCAGCCCGAGCCACAGGATCATGAATTCCTGCGCGGCCTGCGGCGGCATCCGGTTTTCGGTGACGTACCGCACGGCGTTTTGGGAAATCTGTGTGCGCTGCTCCGGGGAAGACAGCAACATCTGCAACAGCGAAATGCATTGTTCGGTCGAGTGCGCGACAAAGCCATTTTCACCGTCGCGGACGATCGCCATTTCCGCCGGGTTATTCATGACGACGGGAACGAGGCCCAGGGACATCGCTTCGATCAGCACATTCTCTGCCGTGCCGTAGTGGTCGGGTTGCAGCGGATAGAAAAAAATGTCGGCCTGAGAAAGTGCGACCGCAGGCGCGGCAGTCTCGCCGCGAAAAGCGATGCGTTCCGGATGACGCATTGCGCGCGCATACCGCGCTACATCGCCTGACAGATCGACGTTTCCCCACACCGAGATGAGGACGTTATCGGCGTCGAGCCGGTCGACGGTATCGA
>JBARCH010000256.1:0-13004 GCA_049793875.1 Pseudolabrys sp.
GCGAGTTGCCCCTCCGACGGGTCGATGCCTTGCACGCCGGCCGGTGCGCAGCGGTCAACGACAAGCTCGGTGAAAGCCCCGTTGCCGCAACCGATGTCGATCCATTTCAGTCCGGCTGGCAACGCCAGCCAGTCGAGAAAAACATCTCCGGCAAGCCGGCTCCAAATCCCCATCAGCCGTTCATAGCCGGCGCCATCATCGAAGCGGATTTGCTGTTCGGCCATGGATGCGTCTCCGCCTGGATCGCTGCGCCCCGTAAGCGGACGCAGCCAGGACCGTGCAGGATGCTTCAGGCGCTCGCTTTGACCCGGGCGATGAACTTGGCGAAGCTGGCAAGCTGCGCCTTGACGGCATCCTTCGTCGGCTGGTCCTGCAACTCAAGCGTTTCCTTGTCGAACTTGTTCTGCGCGACCCCGACGAACACCTCGGGCGTACCGAAAATGTGCGCCTTGAGGTACGTCATCGCCATGCGCCAGTGATACTGCATGCGCGCGCCGCCGAGTGGCCCTTGCGAGCATGACTGGACCGCGACCGGCTTGTTGTCGAACGGCTGGTCCTTTGTGCGCGAGACCCAATCGATCGCGTTCTTGAGTACGCCCGGCATCGACCAATTGTATTCCGGGGTAACGAACAGCACGCCGTCGGCGCGGCGAACGGCTTCGGCAAGATCGACGGCCGGCGGCGGGAAACCCGACGATTCCTGAATGTCCGCGTTGTAAGGCGGGAACGCGTCGATCGGCGGCGCAGCAATGAAATTGATGTCCGGCGCCAGACCCGGCAATGCGCGCGCGAGCGCTGCGTTGTAGGACTTCTTGCGGAGCGAGCCGCAGATCACGAGTACATTCAGTTTGTCGGCCATTTTCTGTCCTTGCTTCGGTGAAAACTTGCGGGCTTTATTTTGGCTGCAGCCCGGCTTTATCGCGCACCAATTTCCATTTGGCGGTGTCGGTTTCGATAATTTTCTGGAATTCCTCCGGCGTCGTAAAATCGACCTCGGCGCCGACCTTCGACAACTTCTCGCGGATATCCGGTCGCGTCAGGACCTGCTTGAGCGCCCCATTCAGCTTCCGGATGATTGCGGTCGGCGTGCCGGCAGGGAATGCGAAGCCGTACCAGCCAGAGACACTATAGCCCGGAAGTCCCGACTCCGCGATCGTCGGAACATTGGGAACGCTCGGGCATCGTTTTGCACCGCCCACCGCGATCAGCTTGAGTTCGCCCGCGTTGACCTGCCCGATCACCGCGTGGACCAGATCGACACCGTAATCGATTTCCTTGTTGCGCAGCCCCAAAACCACCGCAGGCGTCGTGCGATAAGGAACATGCGTCGTCTTGATTCCGGCCATCTGCTCCAGCAGCGAAGCGGCAAGATGTTGCGTTGAGCCGATGCCGACGGTGCCGACTTTGATTTTGTCGGGCGCAGCCTTGGCAAGTGCGATCAATTCCTTGAGATCGTTCGCCGGAAAATCCTTGCGTGCGACCACGACGAAGCAGGAATTCGCCACCTGCGCCACCGCCGCGAAATCCTTCACCGCGTCATAGGGCAGCGACTTCATCATCGCAGCGCCGACAGTATGGCCCGTGCTGATCATGGTCGCCGTGTAGCCGTCCTTCGGCGCTTTCGCGACGATATCGGAGGCAAGCGAACCGCCGGCGCCCGGCTTGTTCTCGACCACGAACGGCTGGCCGAGCAATTGGCTGAGCGGATCGGCGATGATGCGGGTGACGATGTCGGTGCCGCCGCCGGCGCCGAATCCGACCAGCACGCGGACCGGCCTTGTCGGCCAATCCTGTGCGGATACCGGCGAGAGCGCGCCCGCAGCCATCGCAAGCGTTGCCGCGGCCGCAGCCAGAATGCGTAAAGATTTCATGGAATCCTCCCCCTTTTTTCCGGCCTGTCGTTATCGCGTGCGGCCGTCTTTGTTTGGTGCAGGGAAACGGCCCCGCCCGGACCTGTCAAGCGGCGCTGCCGATCTCATTCATCCTGAATGGGATTGCGCAGCACGCCAATGCCTTCGACCTCGATCTCCATGGTATCGCCGTTCTTCATCCAGACCGGATTGGGTTTGCGCGCATGGCCGACGCCGGACGGCGTGCCGGTAAGAATAATATCACCGGGCTCCAGCGTGATGCCTTTGGTGACGTAAACGAGCGTTTCGGCCAGCGGAAACATCATGTTGTCGGTGTTATCGGACTGCATGACGTTGCCGTTGAGCCGGCTCGTGATCTTCAGTCCCTTGCCGCCCGCAGGCAGATCGTCCGCCGTCACCATCCACGGGCCGACGCTGCCGGTGCGGTCAAAATTCTTGCCCATCGTCCATTGCGTGGTGTGGCGCTGGAACTCGCGGATCGAGCCTTCATTCGAGCACGAATACCCGGCGATGTGCGATACCGCGTTCTCCATCGTCAGGTGCCGTCCGCGCTTGCCGACGACCGCGACCATCTCCGCCTCGTAGTCGAATTGTTCGGAAACGCGCGGGCGGATCAGCGGCGCCTCATGCGGCACCAGCGAGGAAAGCACGCGCAGAAACAGACTCGGGAATTTCGGCACGTTGTCCCGCTGCGGACCTTCCTTGACGTGATCAAGGTAATTCAGGCCGAGACACAGAATCTTGCCAGGCCGCGCAACCGGCAGCGCGTATTTCAGCCCCTTCAACGGGCGGCGCGCCGACGCCGGCGCCTTTTTGGCAAGATCGGCAAGCGGCTTGAGATCGCCATTGCCGCGGCGCAGCCATTCGCCGAGGTCGTTCGGCGCTTGTGCGTCTGCCGCCTGCAGATCAATCACCTCCTCGCCTTCGATCACGCCGAGACGCAAGGCATTATTTGCTTCAAAACCGACAATTTTCATGAGGGACTCTGCTGTTGCTTAACCGCGACCGCTCGCGCAAGCGCGACTATAGCGAAGCCGTACGCATCGTCCAGATTGCGGGCGAGGACCCACTTCCACGGCGGAATTAATCACCGGCCGCGGATGTTTCTTCCGCAAGGCTGAAAACCTGCATGGAAAAGTACTTGCGGGCGTCGGTCCACGCGACTACCGGCATCCAGCCGACACCGCGTGCCAGGGCGCCAAGCGACGCATCGCTGTATTTGTAACTGTTCTCGGTATGGATCGTCTCGCCGGCGCGGAAATCGACGGTTTGGCCCGCAACCCGCACCTTCTGCCGTTTCAGGCTCGCAAGGTGCATCTCGATGCGGTTGCGCTCGCGATTGTAGAACGCGTGATGCTCGAATGTTTCGGGCTTGAAGGTGCCGCCGAGATCGCGATTGAGCCGCGTGAGCAGATTGAGATTAAACTTGGCCGTCACCCCCGCGGAGTCATTATAGGCCGCGTGCAGAACTTCAGCCGGCTTAATCAGGTCGACGCCCACGATCAGCAAAGCGCCGCGCCCCAGAATCTGCGCCGCGTTGCGCAAAAATGCCGATGCCTCGTGCGGCTCGAAATTGCCGATGGTCGAACCCGGGAAAAATCCGACACGTACCGTCGCCGCCGCGGCAATCGCCGGAAGATCGAATGGCTTGGTGATGTCGGCCGTGACCGGCAGAATTTTGAGATCCGGGAAATCCGCGCGCAACTCGATGGCTTCGCGCTCGATCATTTCGCCGCAAATGTCGACCGGGACGTAGGCCGACAGTTTCGGTTTCCCCCCAAGGACGATGCGCGCCTTTTTGCTCGAGCCGCTGCCGAATTCGATCAAAGCGGCGCCGGGCGGAATGAGCTTTGCGATATCCGCGGCATGGTCGCGCAGGATGCGCAACTCGCAGCGCGTCGGATAATATTCCGGCAAATCCGTAATGCGCTCGAACAATTGCGAGCCGGTGTCGTCGTAGAAATATTTGGCCGGAATCTGCTTGGGTGTTGCGCCCAACCCGTCGAGAACGTCGGTTGCGAATTCCGACAGGTCCTCGTTGGGAGGCTGGATGGCTTTTCTTGCTAGCGCGACCATGAACTCACACCGTTCCGTTTACGTCAGGGAAATTCGGCAAGACGCAAGCTACTGAACTGCCAACGCGCCGGCGGGTAGAAGAAGTTCCGGTAACTCACGCGTTCATGATCGGCAGGTGTCGCGAGCGAAGAGCCGCGCAACACCATCTGGCTGACCATGAACTTGCCGTTGTATTCGCCGAGCGCGCCCTCGGCGGCCCGGTATCCCGGATAAGGCAGATAAGCGCTTCGCGTCCATTGCCAAGCCACGCCGAAAGCGTCTTCGATCAGGCCGGCACGCGCCGCAACTTCCCATTCTGCTTCACTTGGCAGGTGTTTACCGGCAAAACGAGCGAAGGCATCGGCTTCGTAATAGCTGATATGACAAACTGGCGCGGCCGGATCGACAGGTTTCAGCCCCGCCAGCGTCATCGCGTGCCAGGCGTCATCCGTGCGCCGCCAGTATCCGGGCGCTTCCCAACGCTCCGCCTCGACGGCGGCCCAGCCGTCCGACAGCCAAAGCGACGGCGTCGTGTAACCGCCGGCTTCGATGAAGGCGAGCCACTCGGCGTTCGTGACGAGATGACGGCCCAGCCGCACATCCTGCAAGAGCGTCTCGTGCCGCGGCGTTTCGTTGTCGAAGCAATAGCCGTCGCCGTCGTGCCCGATGGCGTGAATACCGGCCGGAACCGCGACGAAACCGCCCTGCCCGCCCGCGTGACGCGGCATCTGCCAGCCGTTGTCATAGACCGGGTTGGTGGGATTTTGCGCAAAGGCATGCAGGATATCGGTGACGAGCAGTTCCTGATGCTGCTGCTCGTGATGCAAGCCGATTTCAAGAATCGAGAACACCCGGCCGGCATCTGCCGCCGGGACATCCTCGATCAGTTTTTCAACCGCTGCGTCGACATGCGCACGATAAGCCGTAACGTCTTCGCCGTTCGGACGCGTGATCAGGCCGCGCTGCGGCCGCGCATGACGCGGACCGGCGGCAACGTAATAGGAGTTGAACAGAAACGGAAAACGCTCGTCGAAAACTTTGTATGGCTTGACGTGCGGCACCAACAGGAACTGCTCGAAGAACCACGTCACATGCGCGCGATGCCATTTCGTCGGACTCGCATCCGGCATCGACTGCACGATCTGGTCTTCCGCCGACAGCGGCGCGGCACGCTTTTCGGTTTCTGCACGCACGGCGCGGAACGCCCGCCGCCATTTTGCGCGCGCGTCGTCGAGCGATTCCTGCCTTGCGATCGGCGTCGGCCTGGCCGCTCTTCGTGCCAGCGATGAAGTGGCTAGCCGCGCTGTCATTCATCCCCCAAATCGGAACTTCGATGAGCCGTTCGCAACACAAGTCGTAATACGAACAATGGATGCAATTGTTCCACCCACTTCCGCCTGCGGCAACCCCGACAATCCCGGCTCGCCGCAGCGGGCGCATGTGCCACACTTGATAAGCAATTGAAAGCGTTGAGGGTTGGGCTACCGCCCCGCCACATAACCGTCGGTGAGCGTTTTCAGGAAGGCCGCGACATCGTCGATTTCCGTATCCGACAGCCGTGGCGGGTCGCCGGGTTTCTGGCCGAACGGCGGCTCCTGGTTGATGTTGCCGTGATAGGCGGGCGGCAGATCGTCGAACTTCCGCACGCTGCCGTCCGGATTGCGCGGGTACCATTTGCCCGGCGCGGTGTCGCGTTCGACGTAAAATGCGATCGCCTCACGAAGCGAGTGCGACAGGCCGTTGTGATAGAAAATCTTGCGGGTCGCGACGTTGCGCAAGGAGGGCGTGCGGAACAACCCGCAATAGTCCGGCCTGTCCTTCAGGTCGGTGCGCAGCGGACCGCACAGCCCCAGGTCGAAATAATTTGCGTCGGCATTTGCAGGGATCGCGTTGTTGCGCGGCACGCCGATCGCGATCATTCCGTAATCGGTGAACTGCGGCGGCGTGCCGTCATTGTCGGGCGCGCTGCGATGGCAGCTCGCACAATTTCCCTTTGCTTCGTCGTTGAACAACGCGAGGCCGCGCGACTCCTGCGCGGACAATTTCACGCGTCCGGCGAGATAGGCGTCGTATTTGCTGCTGTAGGGATAAAAGTCGGCGGGGCTTTGCTCATACGCTTCGAGCGCCTCGGCGATCGCGGCGAATGCCTTGCCGGTCTTGTCGAAAACGCCGGTCCCGAAAATCTCTTGCAGGTCGCCGGCGTATTTCGCCGCGCGTACCTTGGCCACGACATCGGCAGGGCCGTCGTTCGCCATCTCGTAAGGCGACAGCAGCGGCACCTCGGCCTGCTTGCGCCCGCGATCGACGCGCCCGTCCCAGGTCAGCCCGCCGGTCGCGCCGTTGTCGATGCTCTCGTCGCCGTCGTCCTCCGGCTCAAAATAGTGCTCGGTGAACTGCGGCACCGCCTGCAGGTAACGCAGCGACGGCACCGCGCGCAGGCCCGGCTGCTTCAAATCCTTCCCTCCGTACTGCACCGGCCTGGCATCGGGAGGACCGAACGCGTGCGCCGGGTCGTGGCAAGTCGCGCAGGCCATGCGTCCCGAGCCAGACAATGACGGGTCGGAGAACAGTTTGCGTCCGAGTGTCGCCAGCGCCGCCGCGCGCGCATAGGCCTGCGCGCGCGTGAGCGGTCCTGTAGCCGGGCCGTCTTGCGCATGCACGGCACCGGCCTGCGATAACGCCAGACCGGCAAGGAATGTCAGCGTGGCGAGGCAACGACCTGGCAAATGAAATCATCCCCAATTCCGGCCGGGCCGAACTGTGCGGCCGGTTCATGACACCTTTCCGACAGTGGCGCGCCGGGTTCATAATAGTGCAACATGCCCCGTGTCTAAGAGCCGTTCGCCTGCCCGCCGCGCTCATTATCCATCGGAGACATTCCCATGACGAAGTCCGCGCTGTTGCTGGCCCTTTTGGCGGCTGGCGTATCGTTGACCGCACTCGATGCGCGCGCGCAGGAGACGCCGGCCGGCCTCAACAGCGTGCAAAATATCGTGGTGATTTTCGCGGAGAACCGCAGCTTCGACAATCTTTACGGCGCGTTTCCCGGCGCCAACGGATTGCAGAACGCGACCCCTGAAAGCATGACGCAGCTCGACCGCGACGGCTCCCCGCTCAAGACGCTGCCGCCGGTCTGGGGCGGCCTGACAGCCAAAGGCGTGACGCCGGCGGTGACGCAGGCGCAAACCGAGCATTTGCCGAACAAGCCGTTCGCGATCGACGATCCGAACGGATTCAACATCTCGCTCGGCGTCATCACGCAGAACATGGTGCATCGCTTCTATCAGAACCAGATGCAGATCAACGGCGGCAAGAACAACATGTTCGTCGCCGACGGCGATTCCGGCGCCATGGTGATGGGCCACTTCGACGGCTCCAGGCTGCCGATGTGGGCGGTCGCGAAGAAATACACGCTCGCCGACAATTTCTTCATGGGCGCGTTCGGCGGCTCGTTCATGAATCACATCTATCTCGTCTGTGCCTGCGTCGGACGCTACCCCGACGCCGACAAAAGCCCGGCCGCCAATCTGATCGCGGCTGTCGGGCCCGACAACGTGACGCTCAAGCTCGCCGACAATTCACCGAAGTCGGCAATGGACGGTATTTCGAAATTCGTGAAAGACGGCGATCTCACGCCCGACTTCTATGCCGTCAACACCATGCAGCCGCCCTACCAGCCGAGCGGCAACAAGCCGGCGGCCGGCGGCGACCCGGCGTTCGCGGATCCGAACAGACCCACCACATTGCCGCCGCAGACCGCCGCAACCATTGGCGACCGTCTCACCGCCAAAGGCGTGACCTGGGCCTACTATTCCGGCGCATGGAAATTCGCGCTCGAAGGCGGCCGCACAAAGCCCGTGCCGAATTTTCAGTTTCACCACCAGCCGTTCAATTATTTCGCCAATTGGGCGCCGGGCACGAAAGCACGCACTGAAAACATTCGCGACGCCGGCTTGGGCGGCGGCGAACTCATCAAGGTAATCGACGAAGGCAAGCTGCCGCAGGTCGCGTTTTACAAGCCGCAGGGCAATCTGAACGAGCACCCCGGTTACGCGGACGTGCAATCGGGCGACCAGCATATCGCCGACGTCATCGCCCACCTGGAGAAAAGCCCGCAATGGGCGCACATGGTGGTCGTCGTCACGTACGATGAAAACGGCGGCATCTGGGATCACGTCGCGCCGCCCAAAGGCGACCGCTGGGGCCCCGGCACCCGCATTCCGGCGATAATCGTCTCGCCTTTCGCAAAGCGCAGCTTTGTCGATCACACGCAGTACGACACCACGTCGATCCTGCGGCTAATCAGCAGGCGTTTCGATCTGCCGCCATTGCCGGGCGTCACCATGCGCGACGACGGATTGAAGGCTAACGGCAGCCAGCCGATGGGCGACCTGACCAACGCGCTGAATTTCTGACACGCCGGAAACGAAAATCCCGGCGCGCACGGCCGGGACCACGTTTTTGATTGGTAGCGGGGAGTGGACTCGAACCACCGACCTCCGGATTATGATTCCGCTGCTCTAACCAGCTGAGCTACCCCGCCATCGCGCCCGATATAGGGAGCGGCAGGAAAAACTGTCAAGCAAGCACACCGAATACCGGTAACGCGCGCTATTTCGGCTGCACCGACGGGTTGCCGCCGGGGGAACCCGGCGGCGGGATCACCGGCATGGCGCCGCCGCTCTCGGGCGCAGGCTTCCTGATATAGGGGTCCACCTGCGACGGCGGGCAGATCACGCCGTTCGAGCGGGCGAGCTTGTCGCTCAGCGAGCCGGCTTCCTCCTTGCCGGTGTCGAGATCGCCTCCCGACCCGACGGTCGCTTCGCCTTGCGCGCACGCATCTGGATCGCGCTGCTCGGTCTGCGGTGCGAGTTGCGATCGGGTGTGCGGCGGCGTCTGCGCGGCGGCAAGCGCCGGCACAAGAATGGCCGATGCCAGCGCGGCGAGACTCAGAATGCGGATTTCCCGGTCCATGCCGATTGCTCCCTTGGCGGCTTGCGCAACGAGGCGCAACACGACGGGACAACGGCCAAGGCAGACCGGCGGTTCCTTGCCTCAGGCAGCGTGGCGCGCACCCTCGCCTGCGACCCGCCCGAAGCGGATGAGCGAAAAATGGCCGAGCGGCGGCATCGGCCGGCGCTCGATCACGCGCACGCCCCCGTGCCGCGCGGCCCAATCGACGAGCCGCGCGAAACGAAATTCAGGACGCCAGCCGAGCTTGCGCGCGACCGGCGCAAAGCATCGCTCGAACAGCGCGCGCGGCCCCGTTTCGGCGCCGATGTGATTGACCAGAATGATCTCGCCGCCGGGTTTGAGCACGCGCGCGAATTCGTCGAGCGTCGCTTCGGGATTCGGCACCGCAGTGATGACGTATTGCGCCACCACCACATCGAAGGACTGGTCCGGCAGCGCAAGATTTTGCGCGTCCATCACCGCCAGCGCTTCGACGTTATGCAAAGCGAGCGCAGCGACGCGTTCATGCGCCTTGCGCAGCATCGGTTCCGACAGATCGACGCCGACGAGACGATTGCTGCCTGCGTACTCCGGCAGTGAAAGTCCGGTGCCCACGCCGACTTCGAGGATGCGTCCGCCGACGCGTTCCGCCGCCTCGATGGACGCTCGCCGTCCGCGATCGAACACGGCGCCGAAAACGATGTCGTAGATCGGAGCCCAGCGTGCATAAGCGCGCTCGACGCTGCGCTTATCGAGCTCAGCCGCCATTGCCGCCCCCAACTTCTCAGCGTCAGCCGCGCGCCGCGACCGAAGCCATCTCCTCGCCGTGCGCGGCGCGCCAATCGGCAACCGCGCTCTTGATGAATCCGCCGCCGAGCACGCGCGCCTGACCCTCGCCCGCGTCGTAAAAAACGCAAGCCTGACCGGGCGAAACGCCGTCTTCGGCGCCCAATAGCTCAACCTCGTAACGACCGTCGACCTGACGCAGCCACGCCGGCTGCGGCGGGCGCGTCGAACGTACCTTCACAAAAACATCAAGCGCACCGTCGGCGAGCGCTTGGTCGAGCGTGCCGTCGCCGAGCCAATTGACGTCGCGCAGCACGACACTTTTCGTACGCAGAGCCTCGCGCGGTCCGACGACGACGCGGCGGCGCGCGGCGTCGAGCTGCACGACGTAAAGCGCCGAGCCGACCGCGACTCCAAGGCCGCGCCGTTGCCCAACAGTAAAGTTGATGATGCCGCCATGCGTGCCGAGCACCTTGCCGTCGAGATCGACGATGTCGCCTGCCGCCGCCGCCCCTGGCTTCAATCGCTCGATCACATCGGCGTAGTGACCGGTCGGCACGAAGCAAATGTCCTGGCTGTCGTGCTTGTCGGCGACCGTCAGTCCGAATTTGCGCGCAAGCTCGCGCGTCTCCGCCTTGCCGCGCTCGCCAAGCGGAAAGCGCAGGATGTCGAGTTGTTCATGCGTGGTGCCGAACAGGAAATAACTCTGGTCGCGCTCTTCCTCACGCGCGCGGTAGAGCCCGCGCGCGCCGGAGGGAAGCCGTCGCGAGGCGATGTAGTGGCCCGTCGCCATCGCCTTGGCGCCAAGCTCCTGCGCGGTGCCGAGCAGATCGCGGAATTTGATCGAGACGTTGCAATCGACACAGGGCACCGGCGTCTCGCCATGAATGTAACTTTCGGCGAAGCGGTCGATCACCGCTTCCTTGAAGCGCCGCTCGTAGTCGAGAACGTAATGCGGAATGCCGATGCGCTCGGCGACGGCACGGGCATCGTAGATGTCCTGGCCGGCGCAGCAGGCGCCCTTGCGGTGTGTCGCGGCGCCGTGGTCGTAGAGTTGCAGCGTGACGCCGACGACGTCGTAGCCTTCGGACTTGAGCAGGGCGGCAGTCACGGAGGAGTCGACGCCGCCGGACATGGCGACGACCACGCGGGTATCCTGAGGCCGTCCTTCGAGATCGAGACTGTTGAGCATGCTGCTTCTTACTATAGGTAGCGACGGAGGGGGCGCAATTGCAGGCCCCGTTCTATGCAAAAAACCCGCTCCAGAAGGCGTTTTTGAGAGCATTGGGCAATTATTGCCCCTTCGCTGGCGAGGGCTGCCCGCGTTGGCCCGCCAAAACCGGGGAGTCTTTCCTTAACACACTGATAAATATCATATATTTGTAAGAGGACTGGCTGGCCTGCCGTTTGCAAAGACGGGAGTGATATCCGCCCGCAAGAGGTTGTCAGTGCCCCAGTCCGCGTCAGAACCGAGAGCCGCCGTTCCGACTTTTAAGCCTTTGAGCGCCCCGCCCCGGTCCAACAACGGACCGCAGCGGCCGGAATCGCCGTTTTCGAGCCTGCTCGACGACAACACGCCCCCCACCCAGGACCAGAACGCCGGACCGCCGCCAAAGGCGGAAACGAGCCAGCAGCCGGCGAATGCCGCGGGCGCAAACGACGAAAACCCGGCTCAAACCGCGTCGTCCCGCCAAAAGGGCGGTCCCTCGACCGATGACGACAGCGCCAGCAAGCCTGGTGCGGACCAGCAGGCCGCTACCGATCAAGCGGCAAGAGCCAACGCCGTCGGCGCCAACCCTGCCGGCACCAAGCCTACGGACGCCAAACCTGAGGACGCCAAGCCTAAGGACGCCACGCCCACGGGCGCCAAGCCTGAAAGCGCCAATCCGGACAGTGTCGAGATTGCCAGTTCCAAGCCCGCCAAAGGCAAACCGGCGAAACAGTGCAAGCTGGATGCGGACAAGGACGCCGACAAATCCGGCAAATCCGCCGCAACGGACGGCAAATCCGTCGATGCGACACCGGCAGACGGCTGCAAGCGTGACGACACCGCCGCCGTGCAAGCCGCCGTCACGGTCGCAACGCCGGTGGCGGTGGCCTCCGCCGTCGTCGTCACGCCTGTCGTCGCAGCCGCTGTCGCCGTGCAAACTGCGCCCGCCGATCCGGGCGTCAAAGCCTGCGGCGCGGTAGGCACCGGAGCGGCCACCATTGCCGATCTCAAGCTCCTGAAAAACGCGTCCGCCTCACAAAACGCCGGCGGCAAGCCGGCCGCCGATTCCGCAAAAGCCGGCATCGATAAAAAGACTGCCGACGACACTCAAACGGCGACCACGTCCGGCACCGACAAGCCGGCGCGTGCCGCGGCCGCCGATAAGACCGACAAGGATGCCGTCGTCACGGACGCCACCGCAAAAGACGCACCCGCGCATTCGCACACCGATGCGGCCGCCGCCGTGCATCACGATCCCACGCAAGGAGCAACGCCGTCGTCAACCGGAGTCGATCCTAACGCCGCCACCGGCGCCGACCCGACGCAGACGCAGCAGATCAACCAGACGCAGCAGACTCCGGCTGCCGCAAACGCTGCGCCTGCCGGCCAGACACTCACGCAAGCTCCCGTTCCCGTCGCCGGCCTCGCTGTCGAAATCGCGGGCCGCGCGGCGTCCGGCAAAAATCATTTCGAGATCCGCCTCGATCCTCCCGACCTCGGCCGCATCGACGTCCACCTGAAGGTCGATCGCGACGGGCAGGTCACGTCGCATCTGGTGGTGGACCGCCCCGACACGCTCGACCTGCTGCGCCGCGACTCGACCGGCCTCGAACGCGCCTTGCAGGATGCAGGCCTCAAGACGTCGTACAACGGCCTTCAATTTTCGCTGCGTGACCAGACGATGAATCAGAATCCCAACACACCCACCACGCCCAACATCGCGCGCGTGATCGTACCCGACGACACGCTGCCGGTGATCGAATCCACGCAACGCATTTACAGCCGCCTCGCCGGAATGGGCAGCGGCCTCGACATCAGAGTTTAAGGACCAGCCATGACCGCCAGCATCCTGCCCTCCACCGGCACGATAAATACTGCGCAGACCGGCACCGCCGCTCCGGTTGTCGACAACAACGAGATCGCCAGCAATTTCACGGAATTCCTGCAACTGCTGACGACGCAATTGCAAAATCAGAATCCGCTCGATCCGCTCGACACCAACCAGTTCACGCAGCAGTTGGTGCAGTTCGCGCAAGTCGAACAGCAGATGAACACGAACACGCAGTTGCAGACGCTCGTCTCGCTGCAACAGACCGCGCAGTCGACAGCGGCGCTCTCTTATGTCGGAT
>JBARCH010000257.1:0-3680 GCA_049793875.1 Pseudolabrys sp.
AGTTTCAGCGCAGTGGCCTATGGCATGATCCTGGCGATCGTCTTCGGCATAATCATCGGCGTTCTTTCAGGCGCGAGCCGCGGCTTCCGCGAATATACCGACTCGTTCTTCACTGGCCTTTATGCGACCCCGCTAGTCGCTGTCGCGCCGATCCTCATTCTATGGTTCGGCATTGGGATTGCGTCCAAGATCGCCGTGGTATTCCTCATGGCGATCTTTCCAATTCTGATCTCGACTGCGGCCGGCATTCGTAACGCCGACGCAACCTTCATCGAGGTCGCGCGCAGCTTCGGCGCGAGCCGGCTACAGATCATCCGCAAAGTCATGATCCCAGCCGCGGTGCCGTTCGTCATCACCGGCATCCGCCTCGCCATCGGCCGCGCCATCGTCGGCGTCGTGGTAGGCGAACTGTTCGGCGCCCGCGCTGGCCTCGGCTTCCTGATTTTCACATCGGGCCAGACCTTCGACGTCCCGTCCCTGTTCCTCGGCGTCCTCATCCTGGCGCTCGCCGGTGTCGCGCTAACCAGCGGAATGAAGTGGATCGAAGGGCGGGTCGCCGGCTGGCGGCATGTGGAGATGGACTCGTGAACATGCCCACGCGCGACACGCCCGAACATTCCGCCGTCTCCGAACTCTCCGTCGCCCATGTCAGCAAGGAGTTCATGACGCGCGGCACCACCGTCCGCGTGCTCGACGATGTCAGCTTCTCGGTCAAGCGCGGCGAGTTCTTCGTTATCGTCGGCCCGAGCGGTTGCGGCAAAAGCACGCTGTTGCGGATCATCCAGGGCCTGGAGACGCCGGACGAAGGCATCATCACCTTGGCAGGGCGCCCGCTCAGCGGTCCCAGCTCCGATCGCGGATTCGTTTTCCAGCAGGACAGCCTGTATCCGTGGCGGACGGTGCTTCAGAACGTCATCCTCGGGCTCGAAATCATGGGCCGACCGCGCGCTAGCGCGGTCGAGCGCGCGATGTCGTTGATCGAACTGGTTGGCCTCAAGGGCTTCGAGAAGCATTATCCGCGTGAACTGTCGGGCGGCATGCGCCAGCGCGTTAATCTCGCGCGCGCGCTCGCCATCGACCCGCAAATGCTGCTGATGGACGAGCCGTTCGCGGCGCTCGACGCGTTGACGCGCGAGACCATGCAGCAGGAACTGCTGCGGATCGCGGCTGCCGCCAACAAGACCGTGTTGTTCATCACGCATCAGATCGACGAGGCGGTGCTGCTCGCCGACCGCGTGCTGGTGATGTCGGCGCGGCCCGGCCGCGTTTTGGAGACCATCCCCATCGAACTGCCGCGCCCGCGCGCGCTGTCGATCAAACGCTCGGCGCCGTTCCAGGCGTTCGTAGATCGCATATGGAATCTGGTTTCGGAGACAACACATACAGAGCCGGCTTAAACTCAAGAGGAGGAGACATGCTAATGAAACGAACGATTGCCGCGGCCGCTGCGGTCGCGACTGTCCTGGGGGCGACCGTCATCGGCGGCGCCTGGTCTGGCATCGATGGCGCGCGCGCCGCCGAACTCGAAAAACTCGACCTCACTTACATTCCGTCGAACTCGATCTACTGGGATCTCGACGTCGGCGTGGACAAGGGATTCTTCAAGGAAGAGGGCTTCAACGCCCAAGTCCTGTCCAACCAATCCTCGCCGCAGTCGATGCAAATGCTGATTTCCGGCCAGGTAGAGATCGCCATCGCGCAACCCGATCCTTTGATTGCCGCTATTGAGAAGGGCGCCAAGGACATCGGCATCATCGCCGCGCCCGCCACCGAGGCGGACTGGTTCCTGGTTGGCAAGAAAGGCATCAAGAGCATCGCCGATCTCAAAGATCAGACGGTAGGATTCAGCGCGTTGCGGGTGGGTGAGTTCTATCTGACCCGCAACATGCTCAAGGAACATGGCATCGGCGCCAAGGATTTCGCAGCGATCCAGATCGGCCCGACGCCGGCGAAATATGCGGCGCTCCAGAAAGGTTCGATTGCCGCCGGCGTGCTGTTCCAGCCGACGGCGACGCTGGCGCAGGAGAACGGCTTTCCGGTATTGGCGCGCTTCGCCAAGACCCAGAAGGGCTTTCCTGCCATCGTCTATCTGGCCAACCGCAAATGGGCGGCTGCCAATAACCACGGCAAGCGATTCACTAGGGCGCTGCAGAAGGTTCACACTTGGCTTTACGACCCTAAGAACAAGGACGAGGCGATCGCTATCCTGCAGAAATATTCCAAGCGCAACAAAGAAACGGTGGCCAAGGTCTACGAGTTGTATTTTGTGACCGACAAGCTTTACAGCAAGGACGGCGCGCTGAACGTCGCAGACATGAAGAAGACGGTTCAGTTGATCGCTGAAAACACCGGTCTCGCGAAGGATAGCATCCCCAAGCCTGAGCAGTATCTGATTCCGAAATCAGACGGCGCGCTGCTGAAGTAAGTCAAGATCGCTCTATCCCACGTCAGGAGGACATAGCCGTGGCCCAACTCTCTGTTCATGCCGGCGGAATCGAAATGCCGCAGGTGAAGGATTTCCGCTGGCCCGGCGGCAAACGGATCGCCGTATTCTTCCGCGTTGCCTTCGAAGGCTGGTCGGATGGCGCTTGGCCGGGGATCGGGCCGATGGGAAATCCGCTGAAGCCGGGCTTCGCCGATCTCAACGCCATCGGCTTTGCCGATTACGGCCCCCGTCGTGGCATCTGGCGCGCATTGGAAACGCTCGAACGCCACAACATCAAGGCGACCATGATGATCAACGGCGTGATGGCCGAACGCCATCCCGAGATCGTCCGCGCCATCGGCGAGGCGGGTCACGACATCGTTGCGCATTCCTATGCGATGGATGTCATGCCGGCCTATATGAACGAGGAGGAGGAGCGCGCCAACATCCGGCGCACGGTCGATCTTCTCCAGGGGGTCACGGGCAAACGGCCGACCGGCTGGATCAGCCCGCGCGGCACGCCTAGTTCGCGGACGGCGCGCCTGCTGGTGGAAGAGGGCTTCACCTGGCACGGCGATTCCCTCAATGACGACCTTCCCTACATCGTCAAATTCGACTTCGGCTCGATCGTCTCGTTTTCCAGCAACATGGAATGCAACGATCTGCCGCTGTCGATGCGCTACGGCAATCCGCCGCGCGTGATGCTTGAGGTGTTCGAGGACTGGCTGGACTATGCGCGCCGCTATGAAAAAGGCGCGGCGCGGATGGACCCGACGATTCACTCCCACGTCTTCGGGCGCCCGACCGGAATGTCTGTGTTCCAGAAGATTATCGACGTCGCGACGGCGGCGGACGATATCTGGATTGGGACCCGCTCGGAGGTGGCGGCGTCGCTTTTAGCCAATGTTCTGTGCGTACCGAAACTCTGATACAGGGGATGGTTTCAATTTTAGCAGATGAAACTCCCTGTTCCCACGCGCGGGTTCCCTGTTCGGTAGCCAGCAATTCCCTGTTCCATTGCATAGGCAATTGGTTTGCAAACGCTCGCAAACACGCGGGTAATGAGGAGTCTCCGGTAGGTAATTCGTCGCGAAATTGCGAAAATCCCTGTTCTTTTCCCTGTTAGCAGGGAATTGGTAGGCAGAGACGCGTTCGAAAGCGACTGCGTCCGCCACCACGCATTCTGTCGAAACTCAAGTATTCCGGAGACGACGGCAATTCTGGCGATTTGGCGGGATTCGGCGCGGGCATTGAG
>JBARCH010000258.1:0-1886 GCA_049793875.1 Pseudolabrys sp.
CTCGATCCGGCGCAGGCTGGCCTTGCCGGACAGGATCACCAGACTGAACTCGCGCATCTTGTCGACCGCTTGAGTGCGCGTTTCGGCTCACACCGGCTGACGCGGCTTATTCCGCGCGACACGCATATTCCGGAATTCGCAGTCGCCGCCGTCCCGGCACAGGGCGCGCGCGACGCCTTGGCTGCCAACTCAATCGAGCAGGATAGTCTTGCGCCTGTGCGGCCAGTCCGCCTGTTCAGCCGGCCGGAGGCGATTGAGGCTGTCGCCGAAGTGCCGGATGGCCCGCCGGCACGCTTTCGCTGGCGGCATATATTGCACGAGGTGATCGCGGCCGAAGGGCCGGAGCGCATCGCCGTGGAATGGTGGCGCGACAGCGAAGGCCACGCGCTGACGCGCGATTATTTTCGCGTCGAGAGCAAAGAGGGCATCCGCGCGTGGCTGTACCGCGAGGGACTTTATGACCGGGAACCCGGCAGTCCACGCTGGTTTTTGCATGGTTTGTTTGCGTGAGCGCTACCATGCCCGCCTATGCCGAACTGGCCGTGACCAGCAATTTTTCTTTCCTGCGCGGGGCGTCGGACCCGGAAGAATTGGTGAAGCAAGCCTGCGTGCTTGGTTTGAAAGGCCTTGGCATCGCTGATCGCAACACGGTTGCCGGCGTGGTGAGAGTCCATGTCGCCGCGACAGCTCTGAAGGATGACGAGAAGCTCAAACCCTTCCTTGCCGGCTTCAGGATTGCCGTCGGCGCGCGGCTGGTGTTTGACGATGGCAGCACGTCGGATATTCTCGCTTATCCCCGCGACCGCGCTGCCTGGGGCCGGCTGACAAGGCTGCTGTCGCTCGGCAAGCTGCGCGCCGAGAAAGGCGATTGCCTTCTCGGATTGCCGGACCTGATCCAGTTCATCGAAGGCCTCAACCTTATCGTCATGCCACCGGTGCGTATTGATGCGCATGCGCTGGGCCTTCTGCTCGATAGGTTGAAAAAAGCAGCGTCACGAGGCTCCGTCTGGCTTGGCGCCGGCATGCTCTACCGCGGCGACGACGCGCGGCGACTGGCAAGGTTGGCTGAAATCGCAAAGGGCGCTTTCGTTTCTCTGATCGCTGTGAACGATGTGCTTTATCACGCGCACGAACGGCGCGCGTTGCAGGATGTCGTCACCTGCATCCGCGAGCATGTCACCATCGACAGCGCCGGGCGGCTGCTGGAAGCCAATGCCGAGCGGCATCTCAAGTCGCCGGAAGAGATGGCGCGATTGTTCCGCAAATATCCGGATGCCATCGAGCAAACCACCCGCTTTATCGCCAACTGCCGCTTTTCGCTCGAAGAACTGCGGGGCACCGAATATCCGGAAGAAACTCGGCAGGGATTTGCAACGCCGCATGAAGCTTTGGTTGCCTTTGCCGAGGAGGGTGCACGACGCCGGTTCCCTCAGGGGATGTCGAAAAAAACACGTCATGCCCTGAATGAGGAATTGAGGGTCGTCGGTGAGCTCGATTACGCGCCGTTCTTTCTCACGGTGCATGACATCGTCAATTTCGCGCGCCGCCCCGACATCGGTATTCTTTGCCAAGGCCGTGGCTCGGCGGCCAATTCGGTCATCTGTTATTGTCTCGGCATTACCGATGTGAATCCCGAGACGACTCATCTGCTGTTCGAACGTTTCGTGTCGGCGGAGCGGCGGGAGCCACCCGACATCGATGTCGATTTCGAGCACGAACGGCGCGAAGAAGTCATTCAGTACATTTATCAAAAATACACGCGCGAGCGCGCCGGATTGACCGCGACCGTGATCTGCTATCGGGGCCGCAGCGCCATTCGCGATGTCGGCAAGGTGTTCGGGCTTTCTGACGACACGCTCGGCCTTCTGGCCGGGACGCTGTGGGGC
>JBARCH010000259.1:0-2984 GCA_049793875.1 Pseudolabrys sp.
CCTTGTCCTCCTGCACGGCAGCCATCACGGTTTCGATGGCCTCCTCGCCCATTTTCTTGGCGCAGTGAGCCACACCCTTGTCGATCAGCGAGCGGGTGTAGGATTCCGACGCGGCTGCTTGCGCGCGCTCGTGCACGCGTTTCTCAAGATCGGCGAGGGTAAATCTGGTCATCGGGTGCTCTTTGGCGGCGCTCTTTAGCACTTATGGCTGCGATTTTCTCTAGTCCTTCCGGCGAGCCGGGTGACGCAGGGCGGCCCGGAAACGGCGAAAGTATCAGGCATCCAGCCGCATCGGCAGGCCGGCCTTTGCCATATAGGCCTTGGCCTCGCGCACGGTGTGCTCGCCGAAATGGAAGATCGAGGCCGCCAGCACCGCCGTGGCGTGGCCGTCGCGGATACCGGCAACCAGGTGTTCGAGCGTGCCGACACCGCCGGATGCAATGACCGGCACGGACACTGCGTCCGCAACCGCGCGCGTCAACGCGATGTCGAAGCCGGATCTGGTGCCGTCACGGTCCATCGACGTGAGCAGAATCTCGCCGGCGCCGAGCGTCACGACCTCACGCGCGTAATCGACTGCATCGATGCCGGTCTGATTGCGTCCGCCGTGGGTGAAGATTTCCCATTTGTCCTTTTCGCCGGGCTTCGACACCTTCTTCGCGTCGATCGCGACAACGATGCACTGATCGCCAAATTTTTCCGCCGCTTCCTTGACAAAGGCGCGACGCAGCACGGCCGCCGTGTTGATCCCCACCTTGTCCGCGCCGCAGGTGAGCAGCTTACGAATGTCATCCACGGTGCGCACACCGCCGCCGACCGTAAGCGGCATGAAGCACGCTTCCGCCGTGCGCGTCACGACGTCGTAGATCGTGTCGCGGTTCTCGTGGCTGGCGGTGATGTCGAGGAAGCAAAGCTCGTCAGCGCCGGCGGCGTCATAGGCAATCGCAGCCTCGACCGGATCGCCGGCGTCGCGCAGGTTGACGAAATTGACGCCCTTGACCACGCGGCCGTCTTTTACGTCGAGACAGGGAATGATGCGGACCTTGAACATTCAAGCCGCCGTTCTTGCCGCGCGAATCAATTCAAGCGCTTCCGCCGAATCGAGCCGCCCGTCGTAAAGCGCGCGGCCGGCGATAGCGCCCGCAAGTTTTTTTGCGCGCGGTTGCAGCAACGCCTTGATGTCGTCGATGGACGCAAGGCCGCCCGATGCAATCACGGGGATCGAAACCGCTTCGGCAAGCTCGATCGTCGCGTCGAGATTGAGGCCCTTGAGCAACCCGTCACGCGCGATATCCGTGTAGATGATCGCGGCAACGCCGGCATCTTCAAAGCGGCGCGCGATGTCGAGCGCCGACAATTCCGACGTTTCGGCCCAGCCTTGCACTGCCACCTTGCCGTCGCGCGCGTCGAGGCCGACTGCAATCCGGCCGGGAAAATCGCGTGCCGCCTGCTTGACGAAGGGCGGATCGCGCACCGCCGCCGTGCCGATGATGACACGCGTCACGCCTTTTTCGAGCCAGGCTTCCACCGTCGCGGTGTCGCGCACGCCGCCGCCGAGCTGGACCGGAATGCCGACGGTCTCGAGAATGCGCTCGACGGCTATCGCGTTCACCGGCTTGCCGGCGAAAGCGCCGTCGAGATCGACGAGATGCAGATAGTCGAAGCCCTGCGTCTCGAACAGCCGCGCCTGCGCCGACGGGTCGCGGTTGAACACAGTCGCGCGCGCCATGTCGCCCTGCTGGAGCCGCACGGCGTTGCCGTCTTTCAGGTCGATGGCGGGAAAGAGAATCACGGCTTCCACTTCAAAAAGTTCGCGATCAGCGCCAGCCCGAGACGCTGACTCTTTTCCGGATGGAATTGCGTGCCGACCATGTTGTCACGGCCGACGATGGCGGTGAGCGGGCCGCCATAATCGGACTGCGCAACAAGATCGCTGCGCTGCGCGGGCTTGAGCTCATACGAGTGCACGAAATAGGCGTTCAGCCCGTTCGCGCCGGTTTCGATGCCGTCGAGCAAGGCGTGCGGTCTGAGCACGTCAAGCGTGTTCCAGCCCATGTGCGGAATCTTCAAATCGGCGTCCGACGGCGCGATGCGGTCGACCTCGCCGGCAATCCAGCCGAGACCGGGCGTCACCTGATATTCGCGTCCGCGCTCGGCCATCAACTGCATGCCGACGCAGATGCCGAAGAACGGCCGGCCCTTTTTTCGCACAGTATCGTTGAGCGCATCGACCATGCCGGGGATGTCATCGAGCCCACGCCGGCAATCGGCGAAAGCGCCGACGCCGGGCAGCACAATGCGGTCGGCGCGCGCGACCTCGTCGGGATCGCGTGTCACGACGATAGGCTGATCGTGCCTGCTGTCACGCGCGGCGCGTTCGAACGCTTTGGCCGCCGAGTGCAGATTGCCGGAGCCGTAATCGACGATGGCAACGCTCACCGCGGGCCTCCGGGCTCGGGAAACAACCCGATCACGTCGGAGCCGGATGGCGGCCCTCGCCGCACGGGCGGCGTATATTGCGGCGCGGCCGGTGGTGGCGGAGCCTGCGGTGACGATGCCGGCGACTCCGGTTCACGCGCTTTCCATGCGGCGAAAAAACGCCGCTCGGCCAGTTCGCGGTCCTCGCCGATCACCGAGCCCAGCATTTTCCATTTGCGGCGCTGGAGCGTCCAGCGCCACAGCGTCGCCGCTTCGAGACCGACAAGCAGCGCAAACAAAAACTCGACGATGAATTTCACGCCGGGCGATGCAGCGGCCAGATACAGGCCGACGCCGAGAATTCCATTGACGACGATGTAGAGCACGAACACCAGCCACAGGCGGTGCAGCAGCAGCCACAACGGCGCGAGTACAAAAGCCCAGAAATAGAATCCGTCGCGCACGAACACGAAGCGTTCCGGGTCGGAAACGCTTTCGCTCTTGCGCAGCGGCGGTTCGTAAACGGTGTAAGTGGGCATCTGTCTTCTCTTCACCCTCCCCCTTGT
>JBARCH010000260.1:0-1964 GCA_049793875.1 Pseudolabrys sp.
CGCGCTAGCCGCGCCGTCAAACCGCGTCCAGCGCCTCCAGCAAATCCTCCACGACGTCGTCGGGATGCTCGAGGCCGGCCGAAAACCGGATCAGCCCGTCGCCAATGCCGAGCTCCGCGCGCTGCTCGGGAGTCAGTCGTTGGTGCGTGGTCGTGGTCGGATGCGTGACGAGACTCTTGGCGTCGCCAAGATTGTTGGTGATGCGGATGAGCTTGAGCGCATTCTGGAAACGGAAAGCGCCTGCTTTGCCGCCCTTGACGTCGAACGCGCACAACGTCGAACCCCCGCGCATCTGCTTGTGTACGATGTCGGCCTGCGGATGGTCCGGGCGCCCCGGATAAACCAGCCGATTGATCTTTTTGTGCCCGAACAGCGCGACCGATACGGCCGCCGCGGTGTCGGTCTGCCGATGCACACGCACCGACAGTGTCTCCAGGCCCTTGAGCAACACCCAGGCATTGAACGGCGACATTGAGGGTCCCGTCTGCCGGATGATTTGCTGCACGTGCTCCAGAATGAATTTTTCCGATGCCAGGATCACGCCGCCAAGACAGCGGCCCTGGCCGTCGATGTGCTTGGTGGCCGAATAGACAACGCAGTCCGCGCCGAGCGCGAGCGGACTCTGGTAGAGCGGCGTCGCGAACACATTGTCCACGGTAAGCTTGGCGCCGGCATTGTGCGCGATGTCGGCAACCGCAGCGATGTCGATGACATCGAGCGTCGGATTGGTCGGCGACTCGAAGAAGAACACTTTTGTGTTCTTTCGCACCGCCTTTTTCCATTGCGACAAATCGGCGCCGTCGACCAGCGTCGAACTCACGCCGAACCGTGACATCCAGTCCTCGACAACCCAGCGGCATCCGCCGAACAGCGCCCTTGCGGCGACGACATGATCGCCGGCCTTGACCTGCCCCATCAGCGCCGTGGTGACGGCGGCCATGCCGCTTGCGGTCGCGCGCGCGGCCTCTGCGCCTTCAAGTGACGCCATGCGCTGCTCGAACATCGTGACGGTCGGATTGGAATAGCGCGAATAAACGTAGCCCGGCTCCTTCCCGGAAAACCGTGCCTCGCACTGTTCGGCGGTGTCGTAGACGTAACCTTGGGTCAGGAAGAGCGCCTCGGATGTTTCGCCGAACTGCGAACGCAACGTGCCGGCATGGACCAGTCGGGTTTCGGGGCGGTAGTTTTTTTTAACGGACGCGGGCATCACGGCCTCCTTTACGGCTGCCGCATGATCTTTTCCGAAAGCCGATAGCCACTTTGCGGGACCACACGTCGAGCCAACAAAAAACCGGCCGGAAAAAATTCTCGGCCGGGCTCACGTGTCCCCGGCCTTTTAGCGATTTATTTTACGTGGCTGCAAGCCGGCCGGCTCAAATGACCACGGGATAATCGAGTTGTAACGGGGTGGGCGGCTTCACGTCAAGGCGCCGGTCGGGTTAAATCGCGGCTCTGTCTTGAAGGGGCGCCGTGGCACTTTCGTTCGCCGTCGAGGACAAGGGCATATTGCCCGACAGCATGATCGCGTCGCTCGCCGACGACGGCGGGATATTGCCCTCTATCGATTTCGTGCCCGAGCAGATTCAGCCCGCGAGTCTTGACCTGCGCTTGGGTGAAGTCGCCTATCGCGTGCGCGCGAGCTTCCTGCCGGGGCCGCGCACCACGGTCGCCGAGCGTATCGACGAACTGAAGCTGCATGAAGTCGCGCTCACGGAAGGCGCAGTGCTTGAAACCGGCTGCGTCTATATCGTGCCGTTATTGGAATCCCTTGCGCTGCCCGATGGGATTTCTGCCGCGGCCAATCCGAAAAGCTCGACCGGCCGGCTGGACGTCTTCACCCGCGTCATCGCCGATGAGACGCGCGGGTTCGACCGCATTGAGGCTGGCTACCATGGGCCGCTTTACGCCGAGATCAGCCCGCGCACATTTCCGGTTCTGGTGCGCGAGGGCTCGCGGCTTTCGCA
>JBARCH010000261.1:0-10787 GCA_049793875.1 Pseudolabrys sp.
CCCGGCCAAACGGCTGGTTGCAGGGGTGGCAGTCTGCAATGCGAGTCGGCCTGCCGAAACGAGGCTTCCGCTGCCAATTGATGACGGGCCATCTTTGGCATCCTGGGTCTCTAACGCAGTCGCACGATCGGTACGGCGCGGGTCACGACTTCAAGCAGCGGGCCGCGCCAACGCGCCGCGCACCAGCGCGGCGTAAAGCCGTTCCGCCGGCCCCTTCGGCCGTGCCAGGTCGAGCCGCTCAAGACAATCCTCGTTCCCGAACGCGAACGCGCCCTGCATCGCGAGCATCACGCGTTGCATGGGCGATGACGTCTTGAGCCGTTGCAACGCGGGCAACAGGCGCTGCTCGACTTCGCTGAAATCGGTGCCAAACGGGAAGGGCGCCAGCATGCCGGCATCACGTGCGGGCGAGAGAGCCCGTGCCAAGGCCTCGGGCGTGTTGTCGCGCGCCGCCTTCGGCAACTCGTATGAGCGCTCGATTTTACCGGCATCCTTCGCCTGCCGCAGCAATTCGCCCTGAAAACGCGAGTCGGTGACGGACAACATTGCTGCGATGACCTCGCGGTCGCTCTTGCCGCGAATGTCGGCGATGCCGTATTCGGTCACGATGATATCGCGCAAATGGCGCGGTATGGTGATATGCCCATAGCGCCAGCGGATGTTGGACTGGCTCTTGCCTTTCACCACGCGCTGCGAGCGCAGCATGATAATCGAGCGTGCGCCATCGAGCGCGAAAGCCTGCGCGACGAAATTGTATTGTCCGCCGACGCCGCTGACGATGCGGCCATCCTCCAGGCCGTCCGAAATGACGTCGCCAAGTGCGGTTGCCATTATGGCGTCGTTGATGAAGCGCGCGCCGACGCGGGCACGGCGCTTGGCATCCTCGCCGCCGTAAAGTTGGTTCACGTAATCGATCGGCCGCATATGGAATTTTGCCAGCGTCTCCGGCGGCATCTCGCGCAGCGCCGTGTAGAAATCGCGAGAGCCCAGGAAAAATCCGCCATCGAGCACCGCGCCATCGACTTCGCGCTTCAGCACGCCGGCGCGGAACAGGTCGAGGAAGCCCTCGACGAACATCTCCGAGCAGCCGTAGAGGCCGTGCTCGAACGGCGGCACATGAATATCCGCGTCTCGTGTCGATGCAGGGCGCAGCGCCGCTAGAATCTTGCGGAAATCGCCGTTCTTTTGCTGCCGCAGAATGAGGCTCTGCGCCACGGCATCACCGAGAGAGCCGATGCCGATCTGTAGCGTGCCACCGTCCGGCACCAGGCTCGCGGCGTGCAGGCCGGCGGCATAATCGGCAAGTGCAATCGGTTCGCGCGGCGGCGCGAACAGCGGAAAATCCGTGTCCGGACCATCGAGCAGCATATCGATTTCATTCGCCGGGATGGATGCTTCGCCACCCATGAATGGCAGTTCCGAATTGATCTCACCGGCAAAGATGAAATTAGCGCGGCCCTCACGCCGCGTTGCCAGAAGGTCGAGCGTCAGGTCGGGATTGCAACTCAGGCTGTAGGGAAGCGCGTCATCTTGGCGGTGTGCGATCAATTGCCCGATGACGTTGACGCCGCGGTCGAGCACGTAACGCAGCGCATGCGTATAGTTTGCCGAAATGTAATTCTGCTGCGCGTAAGGCGAGCCGAGCCACTGGCCGGCGAGGAAAAAGAATTCGTTGATTTCGATATTCGACGGGACACTTCCGGCATGGATTGCGGTCGCGTAGTCGAGCGCGGGGTAGCCCGCGAAAACGCGCCTGGCGAACGGCTCCAGAAAGCGCCGTTCCAACTCCTGCTTGGCGTGAGGCGTTTCCAGCGTGAGCGCGGTGAAAATGGTCAGCCGGATCGAGCGGTCTTTGACGGCGAGCGCGTACAGCGCATTGGCGATGTGGTTGGCCTTGCCGAGGCCGAGCGGCAGCGCCAGCACGATTCTCTTGCCGATCCGTTCGACGATCGCGGCGGCGAGTTGCCCGGCATCGTCGTAAGCCGCCGGGCCAGCGCCCGATCGGTTCATGTGAGCGAGTCCCAGCCCGCGTCCGGCTGGAAGCGCGCGCCATATTTAGCCTCGAGCCGCGCCAGCGTATCGCGCACGTCACGAAGGCCGCGTGTGCGTGCGTAATGCATCGGGCCGCCGCGGAACGGCGCGAAGCCGGTCGCGAAGATCATGGCGCCGTCGACAATTTCTTCGTCGGCAACGACGCCCTCGCGCAGGCAGGCAACGCAGACGTCGAGCATCGGCAGGATCAGTCGATCCGCGGCATCGGCGGGCGGCGTCGCGGCGTCGCCGCTCTTGACCGCGTGGCCATCTTTCCACTCGTAGAAGCCTTTGCCGCTCTTCTTGCCAAGCTCGCCTTTGGCGACCTTGTCTTTCAGCCACTGCGGTGCGTCCGGCATTTCACGCTTGAGATTCGCGCGCAGCATTTCGGCGACATGCAGGCAGATATCAAGGCCGACCTGATCGGCCAGCTCAATCGGTCCCATCGGCATGCCGAAATCTTCCGCTGCCTTGTCGATGGTTTCTTTCTTGATGCCTTGGTCGATCATCACCATCGCCTCGAGCAAATAGGGCGTGAGGGCGCGGTTGACGAGGAAGCCAGGCTCGCTTTTTACCGGTGCGGGCAGACGGTCGATGCGGCCGAGAAACGCACGCGCATCGGCAAGGACTTCGTCCGCAACCTTGTCGTGGCTGACGATCTCGACGAGCTGCATGCGTGAGACGGGATTGAAGAAGTGAATGCCGACGAGCCGCTCGGGCCGCTTCAGGCCTTCGCGTAACTGCTCGAGCGGAATGCTCGACGTGTTGGTGGCAAGGATCGCGTTCGTTTTCATCTTCGGCTCAAGCCCGGCATAGACCTTCTGCTTGAGATCGAGCCGTTCCGGCACCGCCTCGATAATCAGGTCCGCCGACGAAACGCCTTCACCCTTGAGATCGGGGATCAGCCGGTCGAGCGCATCACGCACCTTGCGCCGGTCGCCACGGCCGATCTTTCCGTAAAGTTCGGCGGCCCGTTTGATGGCGCCGGCGAGCGGTTCGGCTTTCATGTCCGCAAGGCTGACGGTAAAGCCGTGCCACGCGCACCACGCCGCGATGTCTCCGCCCATGGCGCCAGCGCCGATGACGTGCACGTGCTGGCCGTCCCACTTGCCGCCGGCAAGACTCTTGAGCTTGTTGCGCAGGAAGAATACGCGCACGAGATTTTGCGCGGTGTCCGTGACCAGCAGATTGGCGAATGACGAAATTTCCGCCTTCTGCATAGCCTTCGCGCTGCCGCCGTGTTTCGCCCACACGTCGATGAGCGCGTAGGGGGCGGGATAGAATTTTCGCGGCGCCTGCTTTGCCGCTGCGCGGCGCATGCGCGGCGCGAGGAAGCTGCGCGCCGGAGCCGAATTGAGCAGGCCGACCATTATTCCCGGTTTGCGCGATTTCAGCGACCCGTCGACGGCGGCCTTCACCGCGCCCCGCACGTGCCGCTCCTGCGTCACCGTATCGACCAGACCGAGCGTTTTCGCCTTGCGGGCGCGCTCGGTCTTGCCGGTCAGCATCATCGTCATCGCTTGCACCGGGTTGACGAGGCGCGTCGACCGCACCGTCCCACCAAGACCCGGATGCAACCCGAGCAGCACTTCCGGGAAACCGAAGCTCGCATCCTCGATGGCGATGCGATGGTCGCAGGCAAGTGCAACCTCCAGCCCGCCACCAAGACAATAGCCGTGGATTACCGCAACCGTCGGCACAGGCAGGCGGTCGAGCCGATCCATCACATCGTGGCCGCGTGCGATATCGGCGGCGATCCGCGCCGTATCGGTGATGCCGCGAAACTCACCGATGTCCGCCCCGGCGATGAAGCCGCCCTGTTTGGCGGAACGGATGACGAGTCCGCGTGGGCGGTCGTGCTCGATTTTTTCCAGCGCGGCATTGAGTTCGGCCAGCGCGTCCTCCGACAGCGTGTTGGCGCTTTGGCCTTTCTTGTCGAACAGCAGCCAGGCGATGCCGTCCTCGTCGGTGCGCATCTTCCAATGCGTCCATGGGCCATCTTGGTCGGCTTCCGCGGCCGTGAACGGCCCGAGTTCGAGATTGCGTTTGCCGAGAACGTCGAGCGCCGGCGTGTGCGATGTCGTCATGGTGCGGCCCTCAAATCGCTTCGATCAGCATCGCGCCGCCTTGGCCGCCACCGATGCATTCGGTGGCGATGCCGCGCTTCAAGCCGAGCCGTTTCATGGCGTTCACGAGATGCAGCACGATGCGATTGCCGCTGGCGCCGACAGGATGGCCGGTGCCGATGGCGCCGCCATCGACGTTCAAGCGATCGCGCGGCACGCGGCCGGCAGCGCCGGGAAGACCCAGCGCATTGCGGCAGAATTCGTCGTCTTCCCAGGCAGCGAGGCAGCCAAGCACCTGCGCGGCAAATGCCTCATTCAATTCCCATAGTTCGATGTCATTCAACGCGAGCTTGTGGCGCTGCAGGAGTGCGCTCGAGCAAAACACCGGTCCGAGGCCCATGATCGACGGGTCGAGCGCGGCCCATTCGCTGTCGAGAATGACGGCCTTCGGTTCGAGCTTGTGCTGCTTAACGGCGTCTTCCGATGCAAGGATCACCCACGATGCGCCGTCCGTGATCTGCGAACTGTTGCCGGGCGTGACCTTGCCCCATGGCCGCTCGAAGGCCGGCTTGAGCTTGGCGAGACTGTCGGCCGTGCTGTCGGGCCGCACGCCGTCGTCGTGGTCGAAGACGGTGCCGTCTCGTGCAAAGAGCGGCTCGACTTCGTTTCCGAACCAGCCTTCTTTTTGCGCCTGCGCGAGCCTCTGCTGGCTCTCGGCGGCGTATTCGTCCGCCTGCCGGCGGGAAATGTGAAACAGGTGGGCGACCAATTCGGCCGTCTGTCCCATGTTGAGATCGGTAATCGGATCGGTAAGACCGCGTTCGAGCCCGATGATCGGCGCCAGCATCGATGGCCGGAAACCAAGCGCCGCGACGAGTTTCGACCAGCTATCGCGTGCGCTCATGAACCGCGCAAACCAGGCAACGGCGCGCCGGTTGAACACCAGCGGTGCGTGGCTGAGCGCTTCCGCGCCGCCGGCGAGGATCAGATCGGCGTCGCCGTTTTGAATATAGCGATACGCGGTATCGATCGATTGCATGCCGGAGCCGCAATTGATCTGCACGGTGAACGCCGGCATCGTATCGCCCATGCCGAGGCGCAGCGCGGCGACGCGCGCCGGATTCATTTCGTCTGCGAGGACGTTGACGCAACCGAGGATCACTTGATCGAAAGCGTCGGACGCAAAAGGCTGCCGCAGCAGCAACGGGCGGCCGCATTGCACAGCGAGATCGACCGGCGTGAAGGGGCCGGGCTTGCCGCGCGCCTTGATAAACGGTGTACGGCTGCCGTCGACGATATAGACCGGGCGCTGCCCTATTCCGCCGCGGCTGGCCTGCGGTTTTTCGCTTGCGATGACACGTCTCCCTTTTTCGCCGCGCCGCGGGACGTCAGTTCTTCCGCCGCGAAATCGTTGACCGCGATCGCCGCCGACACCGCACTCGCCGTGGATTTAAGTTGCGCGGCTTCGGCCGCTGTGATCGTGCCTTGCGCGAGCGCCTTGTCGACATCACGGATGCGCGCGGCGTGCATGCGGTCGCGGATCGGCTGCGCTGCGACCGTCATTTCGAACGCGCGCTTGAGAAGGCCGAGACCGTCGGCGCCGTCGCCTTCGGTTTTCGTCGGCACGAAAAGATCAACGGTGAGCCGGTCGCGCGCGGCGCATGGGTTGGTAATGATCGCCGCGCAGGCTTGCGTGACGTGATCGGAGGGGCCGCGGCTGCTTGGGCTGAGCGGTTGAATAAAGAAGCGCATGAGCCACGCCACCGGCCGCACAGGGAAGTTCATGATGAGTTCGTCGAACCGCGTTTCGATGGTGGCGAGGCTCGCCTCCAGACACCATTCCAGCAGCGGGAAGTCGTCCTTCTGACGGCCTTCATCGTTCCAGCGCTTGAGCGCGGCACATGACAAATACAGTTCGGACAGAATATCGCCGAAGCGTGCGGACACCATCTCCTGCCGCTTCAATCCGCCGCCGAGGCTGAGTAACGAGAGGTCGACGGCGAGGGCGAAGGCAGCTGAATAGCGGCTGAGTTGCCGATAGAAACGTGACGCCGCGCCGGCGCTGGGCGCGGGGGCGAAAATGCCGCCGGTCCACGCGCGGCCCCAGGCGCGGAACGTGTTGGCGATGCTGTGGCCGACATGGCCCCAGAACGCCTTGTCGAAAGCGTCGAGCCCGCGCGCGCGGTCGGTGTCCTGCAGCGCCATCATTTCCTTCAGCAGATAAGGATGGCTGCGGATCGCGCCTTGGCCGAACTGAATCAGGCTGCGGGTGACGATGTTGGCGCCCTCGACCGTGATGCCGATCGGTACGCCGCGATAGAGGCTGCCGAGATAATTGAGCGGTCCTTCGATGATGCCCTTGCCGCCGTGTACGTCCATCGCATCGTTGACGGAAATGCGCATGCGGTCTGTCGCCTGCGATTTCATGATGGCGGTCACGACGGCCGGCTTGTGTCCGTCGTCGAGTGCAGCGCAGGTCATGCGGCGCGCGGCATCGAGCAAGTAAGCGGTCGCGGCCATGCGGCCGAGGCGCTCCTGGATGGCTTCGAACCGTGCGATCGGAACATGGAATTGTTCGCGGACACGCGCATAGGCGCCCGTGACGTTGGCCGTGAAGGCGGCGCCGGCAGCCGAAAGCGACGGCAGCGAAATGCCGCGGCCAGCGGCAAGCGCGCTCATCAGCATCTTCCAGCCCTTGCCGCATTGCTCGACGCCGCCGATGACGTGATCCATCGGCAGGAAAACGTCGTGGCCCCAATTCGGGCCGTTCTGGAAGACGTGCATGGCGGGCAAATGACGCCGGCCGATGCTCACGCCGGGCAAGTTGGTCGGCACCAGCGCGAGCGTGATGCCGATGTCGTCTTGTTGGCCGATCAGATGGTCCGGGTCGTGCAGCTTGAACGCGAGGCCGAGCACGGTCGCGATAGGTCCGAGCGTAATATAACGCTTGTGCCAGTTGAGCCGGATGCCGAGCACGTCCTTGCCGTCGAATTTGCCACGGCACACGACACCGGAGTCGATCATAGAGGCGGCGTCAGAGCCGGCTTCAGGGCTCGTGAGGCCGAAGCAAGGGATTTCGTCGCCGCTTGCGAGCCGCGGCAGCCAGTAGTCGCGCTGCTCCTTCGTGCCGAATTGCATCAGCAGTTCACCGGGACCGAGCGAATTCGGCACCATGGCGGTGACGGCGGCACAAATCGAGCGCGAGGATAATTTGCGGATCACCTCCGAGTGGGCGTAAGCGGAGAATCCAAGGCCGCCGTACTCCTTCGGAATGATCATCGCGAAGAACTTCTTTTTCTTCAGGAAATCCCAGATTTCCGGCGGTAAATCGTGCAATTCCCAGTTTATTTTCCAGTCGTCGAGCATTGCGCACAACTCTTCGACCGGACCGGCGACGAATTTCTGCTCTTCATCCGACAGCCGTGCCGGCGCAAAGGCCAACAGCTTCTTCCAGTCGGGGTTGCCGGTGAAAATGTCGGCGTCCCACCAGACGTCGCCAGCCTCGATCGCCTCGCGTTCGGTGTCCGACAGGCTCGGCAGCGCGTGCCGCGCCATGCCGAAGATCGGCCTTGTTATGACGTCCCGGCGAAATGAAAAATTTGGCATTGGATTTTGATGCTTCTGGCGGCTATTGGACGCCGTGATCGGGGGAAGGGTTCCTGAAAGAGTATAGGTTTCGGCGGCCCCAGTGTTTACACTTTATGTTGTCTGCGCGGGTACGGCTCACATGTTCGACAAGGTCAAAGAATACATCAGCGCCGCCATTCTTCGTTATCTTTCCCAGCCGACGGTGCGTTATGCGCCGTTTTTTGCTCCCGACCCGGAAGTAATCCACCGCGCGCTCAAGCCCGGCGACATCGTGCTGATCGAGGGCAACACCCGACTCAGCGCCATAATCAAGTTCTTGACCCAATCGACCTGGTCGCATGCGGCCTTCTATGTCGGCGAACGGCCGGGTGACCGAGGCCCGAATCACACCGATGACCCCGCCGCCGAGGCCAACGTCCTTCTGGAAGCCGAGGTCGATACCGGCGTCACGACGGTGCCGCTGTCGAAATACGTCCGATTCAACATGCGGATTTGCCGTCCGGTGGGCTTGACCGCCGAAAGCAAGCAGCAGGTTATCGACTACGCCCTGGCCCGACTTGGAAAACTCTACGACTCAAAGCAGATCGTCGATCTCGCCCGCTACCTGTTCCCTTATCCGCCGGTACCGGTTTGGTTTCGCCGCCGCATGCTTGCAATCGGCAGCGGCGATCCGACCAAGGCGATCTGCTCGACGTTGATCGCGGAAGCCTTCGCCTCCATCCATTACCCGATTCTGCCGGAGCGCGTCGCGATCAACGGCAAGATCTACGGCGTTGCGCCATTCGTCCAAAGTGAATCCGACCACATTCGCAAGCATGGACTCTACACGCCGCGTGATTTCGACGTGTCGCCATTTTTCGCGATCATCAAGCCCACGCTGACTAATGGGTTCGACTATCACAGATTGATCTGGGGTCCGGCCGGTGTGGACGCGAGTGGCGCGCCGTCGAAGGCGAATTAGGTCGTTGATCGTGCTACCGGATGCGGGCGCCCGTTGGCATCGACGGCGACGTACGTGAACATTCCCTCCGTCACCTTGATCGCCTCGTCGCCGATCCCGCGCCGCACCCAGCTCTCGATCTTCACCGCCATCGATGTGTTGCCGATGTGATCGATATGGCAGTAGCAGGTGACTTCATCGCCAACCATCACCGGGCGATGAAATGTCATGCCGGTAATGGCAATCGTGACGACGCGGCCGCGTGCGCAGCGCGTGGCAACAGTCGTGCCGGCAAGATCCATCTGGCAAAGCAGCCAACCACCGAAGATGTCGCCATGCGGATTGGTGTCCGACGGCATCGCGATCGCGCGCAGCGACGGCTCGGACGTTGGGGGAGTTTCAGGAGCGCCAGTGGCATTCGATGTTGAATCAGGCATGCGGCGAATGGGTTGGATGGGCTGGAACCTATGCCACCAGTTGTACGCGAGTCCGTCGTTTCCGCAAACGATGGGTAAAGCCGTTGTCCCGGAACCAAGCGCGCGTGGATGGTTTATTGGAGTGCGGCTTTCCGGGACGGCGGCCGCGTTGACGATTCGTCCGGATTTTAGCCGCCTGCACACGAATGAGAGACGGAATGAAGGCCGAAAAACCTGCGAAATTGCGCCGGCCATTCCGAATTGTGCCGCCTCGGCCGCAACCGGCTGCATTCGGGCGCGAGATTCAGAACAATATAGGCCGGCAACTCCGCGCGCTTTACGGCAACCCTGTCGACGAGCCGGTTCCCGACAATATCGTTCGACTGCTTCGCAGGATGGACGCCGCACACAAGCAATAACGTGTTGCGTTCTACGCCGTTCAGTCGTTCTTCTGCGCGACTTCGCGGCCAATTTTATTGAAGCGGGCCTTTTGCTCGTTGCTAAGCGAGGAGTAGAAATCGTCAAGCGGACCTTCGACGATTTTGGCGGCATCGATCATCGCTTGCAGCCGCTTTGACATCGTATCCAGACGCCCGACCGGAGTAAGCGGCGTATCGTCGGGGCAGGCTGCCTGCATGACGCCAACCGCCTTGTTGGTGGCATCTTCCAGATTCGCCAGATTGTCGTCCTGCTCGTCTGTCGGTTTTACGATTTTCTCGATGCGGTCGATGGGAAGATTGCTCAGGCCCGGTTTCGGCTGCTTGCAATTGTTTGCTTCTGCCGGAGGTTCTCCGCCAGCGGACTGGTCGTTACTTTCGTTTGCCGCTTGTTTGACGTCCTTCTTCGGTCCGACATCGTCGAAGCGCGCCTTTTGCTCGTCGCTCAACGAATCGTAAAATTTCTCAAGCGGAGGACGCACGGTTTGCACCGCCTGCAGCGTGGCGAGCAATCGCGCCATCATCGCGCGCAACCGGCCTGGTGGTGTCAGCGGATAGGCGTTTGCGGAAGGGCATGACGCCTTGAACACATCGGCTGCCTTTTGCGCCGCGCTTTTTACGTCGTCGAGTAGCGACTGCTGCTCAGGCGTCGGCGAAACTGCCTTGGTGATATCCGCGAACGGCCACGCTGTGACGCCTCCAGCCGGCTCACGGCAAAGCTCTTTGATCCCCGCCGCATTGGCGGCTGGCTGCCGTTCCTGACCATCGGGTGCCGCATAGGCATAGGCCTCTGGTGGCCCGCTTTGGCCCCAGAATACGCCGTCAAAAAAATCGTCGTAGGCGTAGGCCCAATAACCGTCGTCATAGCCATCCGGCCAGAATGTGTAATCGAAAATGTCGGAATAGGCATAAGGCCAGAATACCGGGCCGTACCAGGGCACGAACGCCGCGCGCAAGCCTCGGTGCCATGCGCGCCGCGCGGCAATGCGGATCGCGTGTCGTTGGGTGCGGGCGTTTGCGCGCGCCGCAAACCGTGCCGCGAAGCGGCCTTGTCGCGCGCTCTGCGGAGATAACGACGCGGCCCTGTTCGCGCGCCGGGAAAGCCGGCGTTGTTGCGTCTGCGCGTTGGGCGTTGCGTTTCGATTGACATTCGGCCGGGCCGTATTGCCCGTAGCCGCATTGGTCCGCGCGTTACTGTTTTCACGTGCGCGGTTACGTTCTTGTCGTGCCGTTGCCGGTGCCGGTGCGCTGGCGTTGCGCCGCTCCCGCTCGCGAAGCGCGCGCTGTTGCCGCCGTTCGGTGCGTGTGG
>JBARCH010000262.1:0-4573 GCA_049793875.1 Pseudolabrys sp.
CGGCCGTCGCGGCGAGGGGATGCTTTGGACGCCGCCGCCAACCCCAAGAGTTCCGACAACCCATCGATCCAGCGATAGTTCCTCTTTATTTGCAATTGCAAATTATTCGCAAGTAAGATAATTTGAATGAGTCTAATCTGGTAAGGTATTGGGAAATATCATTTATGGACGCTCGGCGGCCGGAGACGGATACACTGAGCGAACGTACGCAGGCGACGGCGCGGGCCGTCCTGCGCGGAAGGCGGGCGGGCATCGGTGGCTATCTGGCGTTTGCCGGCCCGGCGGTCATCGCCTCCATCGCCTATATCGACCCGGGCAATTTTGCGACCAACATCCAGGCCGGCGCGAAATACGGTTACAGCCTGCTTTGGGTCGTGCTGCTCGCGAATCTCGTTGCGATGCTCTTTCAGTCACTTTCGGCCAAGCTTGGCATCGTCACCGGACGGAATTTAGCCGAGACATGCCGCGAGCAATTTTCGCGCCCGGTCGTGCTGACGATGTGGGTCATCAGCGAGATCGCGGCGATGGCGACGGACCTCGCCGAATTTCTCGGCGGCGCCATCGGGCTCGCGTTGCTGTTCAAGATGCCGCTTATCGCGGGCATGACGGTGACCGCAGTGATCACCTACGGAATTCTGATGGTCGAGAGTCGTGGCTTCCGCCCGCTCGAACTGATCGTCGGCTGCCTGGTCGCGGTGATCGGCCTTTGCTACCTGATCGAAATGTTCATCGCGCCCGTCGATTGGCTGTCGGCCGGCATGCATCTGGTGACGCCACAACTCGCGGACGAGGGAGCCTTGTTGCTTGCGGTTGGCATTATCGGCGCGACGGTCATGCCGCACGCCGTCTATTTGCACTCGGGTCTGACCCAGGCGCGCATTCCGACACGCAATGACGAAGAAGTAGCCAAAGTCGTGCGCATCTCGAACCACGAAGTATTGATAGCGCTCGCGGTCGCCGGCCTCGTCAATATGGCGATGGTGATGATGGCGTCGGGTGCATTCCACGCCGGACATAGCGATGTTGCTGAAATCGAGACAGCCTATCACACGCTGACGCCACTGCTCGGTGCCGGCGCGGCTGCAATTTTCCTGATCTCGCTGATTGCGTCGGGTGTATCGAGTTCCGTGGTTGGCACCATGGCCGGCCAGATGATCATGCAAGGGTTCGTCGGTTTCAGGATTCCGATTTGGGTTCGGCGCCTGGTGACGATGATCCCGGCTTTCGTCGTGGTCGCCATCGGCGTGAACGCAACGGAGGCATTGGTCGTCAGTCAGGTGGTGCTCAGCCTCGCCTTGCCGCTGCCTATGATTACGCTGGTGCTGTTCACGCGCCGGCGCGACATTATGGGCGCGTTCGCCAACACCCGTTTGACGAACAGTTTGGCTTTCGTGGGCGCGGCGGTGGTGCTGGCGCTCAACGCCGTGCTGATTTTACAGACGTTCGACGTCGCCGTTCCGGGCTTTTGAACTCAGCGTTCAACGCGAGTCCAGCCCGAAGGCGCCAGTCTTTCTTGCGGCAGGAAGCGGCCCTTATAATCCATCTTGCGTGAGCCGGGTACCCAATAGCCAAGGTAGACATAGGCTAGGCCCAGCTTACGCGCGCGCGTAATGTGGTCGAGGATCATCAGCGTGCCGAGCGAACGGTCCGCAGCTTCGGGATCGAAAAACGAATAAACCATCGACAGGCCGTCGCTGAGCACATCGGTCAACGCTACAGCGAGCAGTTGCCCTGTACCACGCCCGGTAAAGCCGGAGTCGGGGCCGCGATGCCGGTATTCCATCAATCGCGTATCGACATGGCTGTCCTCGATCATCATCGCGTAGTCGAGCACGGTCATGTCTGCCATGCCGCCGTCGCGATGGCGCGCATCGAGGTAGCTGCGGAATACCGAATACTGTTCCGAGGTCGGTGTCGCGGAGCGCATCTCGCCGATGATGTCCGAGTTGCGCTCGGCGATGCGCCGCATGTTGCGCGACGGCTGGAAATCGTTGACGACCACGCGCACCGAGACGCAAGCGCGACATGTCTCGCAGGCCGGCCGGTAGGCAATCGACTGACTGCGGCGGAACCCGCCATGGGTCAAAAGATCGTTCAACTCGCCCGCGCGCTCGCCGACCAGGTGCGTGAACACCTTGCGTTCTTCCTGCCCGGCCAAATAGGGGCATGGCGAAGGGGCGGTCAAATAGAATTGCGGCGTATCGCGGGAATGTTGGGTCACGGCCTCAATCTGTCATGTCCAGCGCAAGCCCTGCGTGCAAATCGGGAACACTCGCTGCAAGCATCGCGCGCCGTGCGTCTCCCGTCAAAGACATTCACGCGGGGCTCAATGTCCTTCGCAGCGCCTGTGCGCGCACGGGATTGTTGACGACCACGGTGCCGAGCAGGACATCGTGCAGCAAGCGCCTGCGGTTGTTGAAAAAACATACCAGCAGGATGAACGGCGTCAGCGCCGAAACGGAAATCCAGAACACCACGACATGCACGGCGCCGAGCAGAAAATAGGCGGGCCCGCCGTACCAGGTCCGCATTTCCAGGTCCATGATTCGCATGCCGATCGAAGCCGAACGCTGCGAGCCCAATGTCAGGCCGAAATAGACAAGCACCCAGATCACCGAGGCCGGCGGTATCAGCCAGAACAACGTCCAGCCGAGGCCAAGCGTGATAAGACCGAAGGCGAAGATGAAAATCTCGGCGATCACGACGGGGACGGCAATGATAAAGAGGTCAATGATGAAGGCGATGACGCGCCGCGCCAGCACGCCTTCGAACAATTCGGGGTTGGCCGCCGGATCGTAAGCATGCGGCTTGTAGTCCGGTGATCTGTCGGTCCAATTCGAGCTGCCGTCCGTCATATTTATCGCCCTCGCTACTATCGGAAATGGAGAAGAAAATCGGGCGGCGCAAGGGGCGTCTTTGTCCCAATTTCAGGGGTTTCCTGCTGGATCGTTTCGGCGCATTGCGGCATTGTGCGCCATCCAAGTGCCGGAGATGCCTTTGAGCGTCACCTTTGCCGATATTGAGGCATCCCGCCGCATCATCGCCGGTGCAGTGCTGCGCACGCCGATGCTGCCGGCGCCCAGATTATCGGCACTTACCGGGGCCGAGGTTTACGTCAAGTACGAAAATCTCCAGGTCACTAATTCATTCAAGGACCGTGGCGCGCTGGTAAAACTCGCCTCACTGTCGGAAGCAGAGCGAAGCCGCGGCGTCATCGCCATGTCGGCCGGCAATCACGCGCAAGCGGTGGCTTATCACGCTGCGCGCCTCAATATCCCCGCCACCATCGTCATGCCGGTGCCAACGCCGTTCGTGAAGGTCGCCGCCACACGGCAGCACGGCGCCGAAGTCGTTCTTTACGGTGAAACGGTCGCGGAATCGCAGGTGCGGTGCGAGGCGCTTCGGCGCGAACGCAATCTTACGCTGGTTCATCCCTACGACGACGTGCGCATCATCGCAGGACAGGGGACGATCGCGATCGAAATGCTGGAAGATGTGCCGGCCCTCGATGCGCTCGTCATTCCGATCGGCGGTGGCGGCCTGATTGCCGGCAATGCGATTGCCGCGCGCGGCGTCAATCCCAAAATCGAGATCTTTGGTGCCGAGGCCGAGCTTTATCCTTCGTTCTGGAATGCGCTCACCGGCGAGACGCGCAACGTCGGCGGGCCGACATTGGCCGAAGGCATTGCTGTCAAGAATGTCGGAGAACTGACGCTTCCGATCGTGCGGGAATTGGTATCGCAGATCATCCTGGTGAATGAGGGAACGCTGGAGCGTGCGGTCAACGCGTTTTTGACATTTCAAAAGGCAATGGCGGAAGGCGCGGGTGCCGCGGGACTCGCCGCCATGTTTGCGCGGCCCGAACTGTTCCGCGGCAAGAAAATCGGGCTCATTCTTTGCGGCGGAAACATCGATCCGCGCATTCTCGCCTCGATCATGGTGCGCGAATTGGAGCGCGACAACCGCATCGTGTCATTTCGCCTGACGATCCCCGATCGTCCGGGCGTTCTGGGACCGATTGCGATGAGGCTCGGCGAGCTTGGCGCCAACATTCTGGAAGTCGACCATCGCCGGTTGTTCCTTGATGTGCCGGCCAAGGGCGCGAAACTGGACGTCACCCTTGAGACGCGCGATGCGGTTCATGCCGAGGAAATTCTTACCGCGCTCGCCAGAGACGGCTATCAGCCTGTGCGGATCGAAGCTGCTGCGGCGATGGAGTGACGAACGGGAGGCGGTTTTGCCGCTATGGCCCGTCAGGGCAGTACAACGGCGGCTTGCGTGAATGTTTGTAGAGAATGTTACTCTCCCGGCTGCAGTTTCATTCCTTCGTTACGGCATTGCTGATGATAATCGCATCGAGACAATTCGCATTTGGGCAATTTTTGTCTCCTGGGAATTCGCGAAATTTCAGAACGGTCATTTCGCCGTATTGCAAATTATGAAACAGGTGGACCGGAATCTTCGGCAGAAGCGAAATTTATTCCGGATTTGACACTCGATTTTCAACGCACATATGTGCGTCATGCTTGTAGAAAAATCGAATCGTGACAGTACGCCAATTACTCTGCGGCCA
>JBARCH010000263.1:0-5807 GCA_049793875.1 Pseudolabrys sp.
CGACGGTAGCGGTGAGTTACGGCGGCGGTCCCGTCGGAGTCGATACGCTCGCGGCCGCGCTGTCGGAGCCGCGCGATGCCATCGAGGACATCATCGAGCCGTTCCTGATCCAGAAAGGTTTTATCCAGCGCACGCCGCGCGGGCGGCTGCTCACCGGCCACGCCTTCAGGCATCTCGGTCTGGCCGAGCCCGCGCGCGACCCGGGCCAGTTCGGTTTGTTCGGTAGCGGGGAAGAAGAATAGTATTTGTCATGGGCGGGCTCGTCCCGGTCATCCATGCCTTGCTCAATTCAAGGCGAGAAGGCGTGGAAATGACGGTAGTGAGGTTCAATGATTCATCCCCTCGATGGTGAAATCCGCGACGGCTGTCATCTCCAGCAGGTTCGCGTCTATTACGAGGACACGGATTTTTCCGGCATCGTCTATCACGCCAGTTATCTGCGGTTCATGGAGCGCGGTCGGACAAATTATCTGCGCCTGATCGGTGCCGACCACCGCGCATTGTTCGAGCAGACTGAGAAGGAAGCGCCCGGTTTTTCGTTCGTCGTGCGCCACATGAACATCAATTTTCGCAAGCCGGCGTTTATGGACGACGTGCTCGGCATCGTCACCACGCCCGAAGACGTTAAGGGCGCGTCAGTGATGCTCAACCAGAAAGTCGTGCGCGGTGAGGATCTGGTGGTCGAGGCGCACGTTCAGGTTGCCTTCATTTCCGGCGGCCGCGCGCGGCCGATCCCAAAGCCGCTACGCGTTGCCATGAAGGCCGATCAGGAAGCGGGTGGCGGAGTCTCTGCGCCGGCATAGATTACGGTGCATCGTTTCGTTGCCGACGGGAACTGTGCCATGACGGCCCATAATTTTACACTGTTCGATACCGCGATCGGCTCCTGCGGTATCGTGTGGAGCGAGCGCGGCGTCGTTGCCGTGCAACTCCCCGAATCCGACGAGCGCAGGACGCGCGCGCGAATGCAGCGCCGCTTTCCGGAGGCGCAGGAAATGCCGCCGAGGCCGGATGTCCAGCATGCCATCGATGGCATCGCGGCACTGCTCCGCGGCGAGAAGCGCGACCTCAGGGATGTTGTCATCGACGACAGCGAGATTCCGCCGTTCAACAAGCGCGTCTATGCCATTGCGCGCACGATCCCGCCCGGCAAGACGATGACGTATGGCGAGATCGCCGAGAGGCTCGGCGACCCTCTTCTCGCACGTGACGTTGGCCAGGCAATGGGTGAAAATCCGACGGCAATCGTCATGCCGTGCCATCGCGTCGTCGCTGCCGGGGGTAAAACCGGTGGTTTCTCGGCAAACGGCGGCGTCATGACCAAGCTGCAACTCCTGAACATCGAGGGTGCACAGCCCGGCGGCCCGACTCTGTTCGATTCATTGCCCTTGGCAGCGCGGGCGCCGGCCTCGCGGCGGCGTTAGACTCTTTTCCGGTAACGTATCCTTAACCATAATCAGGCTGGTTAGGGACGTAGCGCATGGCGCCGAAAAGCGGGTACCGGTTTTCGGAAAGACCATGTGTCACGGAATTCAATCGATCGTGCGCCCTAGTTTGGCCAAGTTTCGCGGGACTTCCTCACCCCCCGGTGGAGGGTTCATAGGTTTTCGCGGACGGGGTCTAGAGCCGCGCGCGAGCGGATTGCCCGGCACGCCCATTTGGTCCGCAATTGTGCGCCGCGCCGGATTTGACCAGCGAAGCCGGACAGCGAAAAGGATGTGCCCATGAACCCTGCCGACGTGGCACAGTCGGTGCTTCCACTCACATCGTCCGACCTCTCGCTTATCACCCTGTTTTGGCACGCCCACTGGATCGTCAAAGCGGTCATGGTCGGGCTGCTTATCTGTTCCGTCTGGGTCTGGGCCATTGCCGTGGACAAGACGGTGCTGTTCACGCGCACGCGCCGCGCCATGGACAGCTTCGAGCAGGCGTTCTGGTCGGGGCAATCGCTGGAAGAACTCTACCGCACGCTATCCTCGCGCCCGAACCATTCGATGGCGGCCCTGTTCGTCGCGGCAATGCGCGAATGGAAGCGCAGCTTCGAAGGACAGGTGAAGACCTTCGCCGGCCTGCAGACGCGTATCGAAAAGGTGATGGAGGTAACAATCGCCCGCGAGGTGGAACGGCTGGAGCGCCGGCTTCTCGTGCTGGCGACTGTCGGTTCGGCTGGTCCCTTTATCGGCCTGTTCGGCACGGTTTGGGGCATTATGACCAGCTTTCAGTCGATCGCGGCCTCAAAAAACACGTCGCTGGCAGTCGTTGCACCCGGCATCGCGGAAGCTTTGTTCGCGACCGCAATCGGCCTCGTGGCTGCCATACCGGCGACCATTTTCTATAACAAGTTCGCTTCCGAAGTTAATAAGCAGGCGCAGCGGCTCGAGAGCTTCGCCGACGAGTTTGCAGCGATCCTGTCACGCCAGATCGACGAGCGGGGATAAAGCGTAATATGGCTGCTGCCAACGCCGGAACACCCGCCACCGGGAGACGACGACGGCATCATCGCCGCGGGGTGATGAGCGAGATCAACGTCACGCCGATGGTGGACGTGATGCTCGTGCTGCTGATCATCTTCATGGTGTCGGCGCCGCTGCTCACCGTCGGCGTGCCGATCGACTTGCCGCAGAGCCAGGCTAAAAGCCTCGATCAGGACAAGGAGCCGCTGACGCTCTCGATTGACGAAAAGGGCCAGATTTTCCTGCAAAACTCCGAAATCAAGATCGAATAACTGATCCCGAAATTGCAGGCCGTCACGGAAGCGCGCGGCGGCACCGAGGCCCGTATTTATGTGCGCGGCGACAAGAAAGTTGACTACGGGACGATGATGAAAGTCATGGGACGGCTGTCGGCCGCGGGCTTTCATCGTGTAGCCTTGGTCACCGAGTTCGAGCAGGGTTCCTAAAGGCCAGGTGATGCAAACGGGATCGGTCATATCGACGATCGGCCACGCGGCCGTGCTGTTGTATGCGCTGGTGTCGTTTTCCGGCCATACCCTCGAGGCGCCGCCGCAGGATTCGCTGCCGGTCGATATCGTCTCCGACAAGCAATTTTCGGAAATCACCAAGGGCGTGAAAGACGCGCCCAAGCCGAAGCTCAATCTCGAAACGCCCAAGCCGGTCGTCGAAAAAATCGACCCGCAGCCCAAGCCGGTCGAGGAGTCGAAGCCGAAGGTCAGTGAAAAGAAGGAAGTAAAGGAGGCCGCGGCCGCCCCGCCCAAGCCGGCGGAATCGAAGCCCGATCCGATCGCCGACAAGCTCAAGAAGCCGGACCAGAAGCCTGCCGAAGAGAAAGCCGAATTAAAGCCGTTGCCGCCGAAGCGGCCGACGCCCGAGCCCAAAAAACAACCGAAGTTCGACGCCGACAAGATCGCGGCGCTACTCGACAAGCGCGACCCGCAACGCAACGCCGCGACCGGCGCGGAATTAAACGACAAGCCGACGCTCGGCTCCTCCAAGGGCATGGCCGCGATGCTCTCGCAGAGCGAGATGGACGCGCTGCGCGCCCGCATCAGCCAATGCTGGAGTCCGCCGGTCGGCGCCGAAGATACGATGAAGCTTTATGTCGTGCTGCGCGTCATGTTCAGGCGTGACGGCTCCGTCGCGCGCGACCCCACGTTGGTCGAAGGTTCGGCCTCGACATTCGGCCCTGCGCTTGCCGAGAGCGCCAAGCGCGCGTTGTTGCGTTGCCAACCTTTCACGATGCTCAAGCCGGAGCACTACGACCAGTGGAAAGACATCGAGATCAAATTCGACCTTCACGAGCTGCTTGGCGGCTAACAATCAAGAATTCAAACACATGACAATTTTGCAGATGCCCAAGATTTCCCTGACGCGCCGGCGTGCGCTTGCGCTTGGTGCCGCGGCCGGCGGTCTTGCTTTGTCGGTACGTCATGCCGCCGCGGTGGTGCGGCTCGACGTGACACAAGGCAACATTCAGCCGATGCCGATCGCGCTGCCGGATTTCATCGGCGCGGGCGCCGAGGGCGAGATGGGGCATAACGTCACCGGCGTCATCACCAACAATCTGCGTCGCAGCGGTCTGTTCGCGCCGATCGATCCGGCCGCTTATGTCGAGAAAATTTCCAATACCGACGCCGTGCCGCGTTTTGCCGACTGGCGCGTGATCAACGCGCAGGCCCTGGTGACCGGCCGCATAACGCGCCAGGGCGACGGCCGCTTGCGCGCAGAATTCCGGCTGTGGGACGTGTTCGCCGGCCAGCAGCTCGCCGGCCAGCAATATTTCACCACGCCCGACAACTGGCGTCGCATCGCGCACATCATCTCGGATGCGATCTACGAGCGTCTCACTGGCGAGAAAGGCTACTTCGACAGCCGCATCGTGTTCGTCGATGAAACCGGGCCGAAGCAGCGGCGCGTGAAACGGCTTACGCTGATGGATCAGGACGGCGCCAATGTGCGTTATCTCACGCGCGGCGACGATCTCGTGCTCACGCCGCGCTTCAATCCCTCGACGCAGGAAGTCACGTACATGTCCTACGGGCAGGGCGATCCGCGCGTCTATCTTCTCAACATCGAAACCGGTCAGCGCGAAATCGTCGGCAACTTCCCGGGCATGACGTTCTCGCCGCGGTTCTCACCCGACGGCCAGCGTGTGATCATGAGCCTGCAGCAGGGCGCCAACTCGAACCTGTTTGTGATGGATTTGCGCTCGAAGGCGACGACGCGTCTGACCGACACAGCGGCCATCGACACGTCACCGTCCTATTCGCCGGATGGAAGTCGCATCTGCTTCGAATCCGATCGCGGCGGCTCGCAACAGATTTACGTGATGGCGGCATCCGGCGGTCCCGCGCAACGCATCAGCTTCGGACAGGGCCTCTATTCGACACCGGTCTGGTCGCCGCGCGGCGACTACATCGCCTTTACGCGGCAGGCGAACAATCTGTTCGGCATCGGCATCATGAAGCCGGACGGTTCCGGCGAGCGCATCTTGACCGAGGGCTTCCACAACGAAGGCCCGACGTTCGCGCCGAATGGCCGCGTCATCATGTTCTTCCGCGATCCCGGCGTCGGTCCGAATTTGTTCACCATCGACATCACCGGCCGCAACGAGCAGAAAGTTCCGACGCCAAGCTTTGCGTCGGACCCCGCCTGGTCGCCACTATTGTCCTGAGCGCCGGCCGCAATGCGGCCCCATCCCCGCTTTAACCGGGGAGGGGTCACGTTAACCGGGGATGGGTCACGCTTTCGCCCTCACGGCCCAACCAGCGCCTTATTCACCGTGCCTTAACCATCAACGATGGTTTAAGCGGTTCCGACAATATTTACCGCATTCAGCAAGGCCGCATTTAGGTTGATGGAACGTTCGCTTAACGAACCGGCTGTTAGATCGACGCTTACGCCCCGGTAAGTACATGTGATGGAGGCACCGGCATGATCAATGTCAGGCAAGTTATTCGTGGAACACGTTTTGTAGCCGTGCTGGCTGCGGCGTTGGCTATCTCGGCTTGCGCCAAGAATGATACAGAAAATTCGCAAGCAAACGCCGGCGCCATGGCGACGCCCGGCAGTCAGCAAGACTTTCTTGTGAATGTCGGCGACCGCGTCTGGTTTGAGACGGACTCGTCCGAACTTTCCGCAAAGTCGCGCGAAACGCTCGACAAGCAGGCGCAATGGCTGACGAACTACAACCGCTACGCCTTCACGATCGAAGGTCACGCCGACGAACGCGGCACGCGCGAATACAACCTTGCGCTTGGCGCCCGCCGCGCCGCAACAGTCCGCGATTATCTGGTTTCGCGCGGCATCGCCGCCAACCGGATGCGCACGATCTCGTACGGCAAGGAGCGG
>JBARCH010000264.1:0-9360 GCA_049793875.1 Pseudolabrys sp.
CGTGAACGCTCGTTGAGCGCTGCCAGGCTTACTTCTGTAGTGCCGATCGGAACATCGTGGGACGCCAAAGCAAACTCCTTCAAGCCGGCTGACAGTTGACCATTAGCCTAGTGCCGCCGATTTGAAGTTCCTGCATCACCTGTCGCAAGCTTCTTCAGGAACTTCAAATCGATAAGCGGCACTGGAATCATATATTTGCTAGTGCCCCTTCGCTTACGAAGTTCGTGTCAGAAGGTGCTGCGATGTAGCACGAACTTCGGAAGCGGGGCACCAGTCTTGTTCAAGCCGGGCTTATCGGTATGGTGCCGCCCCGGAAGCCTATCAAACAGAAGGAAGATAAGACATGCGGCCGAGCCGCCGTCAGACGGACGAGCTACGCGCCGTGTCGCTCGAGCGCGGCGTGGTGAAATACGCCGAAGGTTCCTGTTTCGTGAAATTCGGCGACACGCATGTGCTGGTGACCGCAAGCCTGGAAGAGCGGCTGCCGCCCTGGCTCAAGGGCAAGGGGCGCGGCTGGGTCACCGCCGAATACGGCATGCTGCCGCGCGCCACCTCCGAGCGCACGCGGCGCGAGGCCAGCGCCGGCAAGCAAGGCGGCCGCACGGTCGAAATCCAACGGCTGATCGGCCGGTCATTGCGTTCGGTCGTCGATTTGCAGGCTTTGGGCGAACGCCAGATCACCATCGACTGCGACGTCATCCAGGCCGACGGCGGCACGCGCACCGCCTCGATCACCGGCGCGTGGGTTGCGCTCTCCGATTGCCTCACCTGGATGAAGGCGCGCGACATGCTGCGTGCCGACGTGCTGCGCGATCACATCGCCGCGGTGTCGTGCGGCGTTTATAAAAATACAGCCGTGCTCGATCTCGATTACGCCGAAGACTCCGAAGCCGAGACCGACGCCAATTTCGTGATGACCGGCAACGGCAACATCGTCGAGATTCAGGCGACGGCGGAAAAGACGCCATTCAGCGAGGACCAGTTCAATGCGCTGCTGTCGCTGGCGCGCAAGGGCATCGAGAAGCTGGTCGGCTTGCAAAAATTGGCGGTGACGTGAATCGCCGTCTGCCCTACGCGTGCGGGCGGGTTTAAGAGATGAACAGGCAACTCGACGGCCGCATCGTCATCGCCACGCACAATCCCGGCAAGCTCGCGGAAATGCGCGAACTGCTCGAGCCGTACGGCATCACGGCGGATTCCGCCTCGGCGCTCGGCCTCGCCGAGCCGGAGGAAACCGGCAAGACCTTCGCCGCCAATGCACGCATCAAGGCGCTGGCCGCCGCGAAGGCGACCGGACTGCCCGCATTCGCCGATGATTCCGGCCTCGTCGTCGAGGCACTCGGCGGCGAACCCGGCATCTACTCGGCACGCTGGGCGGGACCGGACAAGGACTTCCGGGGAGCGATGAACCGCATCCAGACTTTGCTGATAGAGCGCAACGCCAGGACGCCGGAACAACGGCGCGCGCACTTCATTGCCGCGCTTTGTCTCGCCTGGCCGGATGGGCACGTCGAGGATTTCGAAGGCCGCGTCGACGGCGTCGCCGTGTGGCCGCCGCGTGGGACTCAAGGTTTTGGCTACGATCCGCTGTTTCTGCCCGACGGATTCAATCGCACCTTCGGCGAAATGGACGCCGACGAAAAACATGGCTTGCCGCCGCGCGGCAAGGGCCTTTCGCATCGCGCGCGGGCCTTCGTGAAACTGGCGCAGGCGTGCCTGCGCCGCGGCTAGCTCCCGCGTTATGCGAGCGCCCCGGAGTGGTGGAGCTAAATTTCGTTACAATTTTAATGAGTTGTCCGCCGCGAAAATATATCCGCGCTGTCACCCGCGCGTAGCACGGCCTATAGTGGCTAACATGACATTAACCATGAACGAGCCCGCCTTCGGCGTTTATCTCCACTGGCCGTTTTGCCTGTCGAAGTGCCCCTATTGCGACTTCAACAGCCACGTGCGCCACGCCGCGATCGACGAGGCGCGTTTCGTGCGCGCGTTCGAAACGGAGATCGCGGCAACCGCCGAGCGCGCGCCGGGCCGCACCGTCTCGACGATTTTCTTCGGCGGCGGCACGCCGTCTTTGATGCAGCCATCGACGGTCGAAGCGATCCTCAACGCCGTCGGCAAGCACTGGACGATCGCGCGCGACGTTGAAGTGACGCTCGAAGCCAATCCGACCAGTGTTGAAGCAACGCGCTTTCGCGGCTATCGCGCGGCCGGCGTCAATCGCGTTTCGCTCGGCGTGCAGGCACTCGACGACGCGGCGCTGAAAGAACTCGGCCGCATGCACACCGCGCAGGAAGCGCTCGACGCGGTCGCGGTCGCACGCTCGATCTTCGAGCGCTATTCGTTCGATCTCATTTACGCGCGCCCGCGCCAGACGCCGCAGGCCTGGGCTGCCGAACTCAAGCGCGCCATCGCCGAGGCCGCCGAGCATCTCTCGCTCTATCAACTGACCATCGAGGCCGGCACGCCGTTTGCCGCGCTGCGCGCCGCCGGCAAACTCGTCGTTCCCGACGACGATACCGGCCGCGATCTTTACGACATCACGCAGGAAATTTGCGGCGCCGCCGGTTTGCCGGCTTACGAAATCTCCAATCATGCGCGGCCGGGCGCGGAGTGCAGGCACAATCTTGTTTACTGGCGCGCGCATGAATATGCCGGGATCGGTCCCGGCGCGCATGGACGCCTCGACATCGACGGCCGCCGTTACGCCACCGAAACCGAAAAGCGCCCGGAAAGCTGGCTCATGCGCGTGGAAGCCTCGGGCAATGGTTTGATCGTCAACGACAGACTGACGTCCGGCGAGCACGCGGACGAATTCCTGCTGATGGGGCTGCGGCTGGCGGAAGGCATCGAGCCTGCGCGTTACACGGCGCTTGCTGGCCGGCTGCTTGACGAAAAACGTATCGCCATTTTGCGCGATGAAGGCGCCGTCGAAACCACCGCCGACGGCCGCCTACGCGTCACGCTGTCGGGTTTTCCTGTTCTCGATGCAGTGGTCGCCGATCTCGCGGCGTAATGTTGCGGTCGTCGCCGGCCAGGACGAGCGGTACTAAGTCCCCGGCGCGAAAGCGCGCGGCGCAGGGCTGATGACCTGCCCGCCATTCGGCGTCACGCGCAACACCGCAAGCCCGCGTTCGTTGGTGCCGTCCGCACGAAACCGGAAAATGCCGTCGATGCCGGAAAAGCCAGACGAATTGGTCAGCACCTGTTCGCTGAAGCGTTGCGGCCCCTGCGTCTTCACCAGCGCAGCGACCAGCGCGACAGCATCATAGGCGAGCGCGGCCGTGCGCACGGGTTCCTGTCCGTAGCGCGCGCGATAACGCTGCGCGAAACTGCGGAAGCCAGCAGGATCGGGCGCCGCATACCAGGCGTTATCGAGTTGTTGCGATGCGAAGATGCGCGGATCTTCCCACAGGCCTGTGCCGAGCAATTGCACGCGCTTCAGGTTCACGCCGCTGGCGCCCAGCGTTTGCACAATCTGCGCGGCATCGGCGTTGTCGGGAATGAAGATCACGTCGGCATGCGTTGCAGCCTGAGCGACACGGCGCACAGGATCGGCCATCTTCGAGGGGTCCAGCGGGTAACGCTCGAGCGCCACGACCCGCGCGCCATGCTTGGCGACCTCCTGCTGGAACGCCGCCTCGACCACGCCGCCATAAGCATTGTCCGGCAGCAGCGCCGCGAAAGAGCGTTTGCCGCGCGACACGGCGTAATCGACGACACGCTTGACGTCCGCTTCCGGCAGGAAGCTCAACAGATAAACGCCGCGCGAGGCGACCGTCGCATCCGTCGAAAACGCGATAACCGGAATGTTGCGACCGCGCGCGACCTGTGCGGCGGCGCTGACCGATTGCGCGAACAGAGGGCCGACGATGATTTCGGCGCCTTCGGCAACAGCCTGTTGCGCGGCGAGCTGAGCCGCCTGCGGCGTGCCGGCGTCATCCTTCACCAGCAACTGGATGTTCGGATTCTTGAATTCGGCGAGCGCCATGTCGGCGGCGTTCTTCATCGCGAGCGCGGCAACGCCGGCGTTACCGCCCGCCGACAACGGCAGGATCAAGCCGACGCGAATCGCACCTTCGCCCGTCACCGTTGGCGGCGGCTGCGCCGTGCCTTGCGGCGCGGTGGCGCCATTGCTGCTCAGGCGATCGAAATCGCTGGTGCAACCGGCAAGCGCCGCGGCGGCGGCAACTGCCAGGGCAGCGCTAAAGCGGCGCCTGCTGACCCATACTCTCCGCTTCATACGCGGCACCCCGAGCATCGTCGCTCCCCCAAGCCCCACACTATGCCGTAGATTGTCCCGACTTTAAGGGGCGATATTGTCGCCTAAAGGTTAAGTAAATGAAAACAAAGAAGAATTTGCTCCTGACAAGACGCAGCCAAGCGCCCTCGACTAGAGTGTCGCGATGACCAGGTCGATCAAACCGGCATCAGGCGAATCGGCCCGCTCCGACAGGAACTACACGGTGGCCGGCGCCGCGGTTACCGCGCCCCCGCTGCCGGGCGGGCTTTACCTGGCCGCCACCCCGATCGGAAATCTGCGCGACATCACGCTGCGCGCCCTCGAGACGCTCGCTGCCGCCGACGTGATCGCCTGCGAGGACACGCGCGTGACGCGCGTGCTCACCGGCCACTACGGCATTTCGACGCCGCTCACGCCGTATCATGAGCACAATGCGGCAGCGGCGCGGCCGAAACTACTGGCGCGGCTCGCCGATGGCGACGCGGTCGCGCTCGTTTCCGATGCCGGCACGCCTTTGATTTCTGATCCCGGCTACCGGCTGGTGCGCGAAGCCTGCGAAGCGGGCCACGCGGTCAATGCGCTGCCCGGCGCGTCCGCCGTCCTCACCGCGCTCAATGTCGCGGCGCTGCCGACCGATCGTTTTTTCTTCGAAGGGTTTCTTCCGCCCAGGGCGGCGGCGCGGCAAAAACGCATCGTCGAACTCACGCGTATCCCGGCGACTCTGGTGCTGTTCGAGAGCGGACCGCGTATCGCCGATGCGCTCGCCGACCTCGCCGCGCAATTCGGCCCGCGCGAGGCCGCGATCTGCCGCGAGTTGACGAAGCTGCACGAGGAAGTGCGCCGTGCGCCGCTCGACGCACTGGCGCGCGATTACGCCGGCGGTGCGGAGACGCGCGGCGAATTCGTCGTGGTGATTGCGCCACCGGCGGACGATGCGCCGGGGGCCGCGGAAGATATCGACGCGCTGCTGCGCAATGCGCTGGCACGCGTATCGGTGAAAGACGCCGTCGGCGAAATTGCGTCGGCCACCGGCTTGCCGCGCCGCGAGGTCTATCAACGCGCGCTCGCGCTCAGCAAAGATGGCGACGATGGCGCGGCGAGCTGATTCCATCAGACCTGCGAAAATCGGGCTGCGGCCGGACGGCCAGAAGCACGAAGCACGGCCGGAAAAAATCGCGGCGTTCCGCACCGGCATTTCAGCGGAAAGCCGCGCCGCCGCGTTCCTAGTGGCGAAAGGCTTTCGCATCAAGGCCCGGCGCTGGAGAAGCCCGCTCGGCGAAATCGATATTGTCGCGCGACGGCGGCATCTGCTGATCTTCGTCGAGGTGAAGGCGCGTGCCACGCTTGACGATGCGGCGGAATCGGTAACACCGCGCCAGCGCACGCGCATCGCCGCGGCGGCCGAGCTTTGGCTCGCGCAATATCCCGACGCAACCATTCAGGACATTCGCTTCGACGCGATGCTGGTCGCGCCCGGCAAATTGCCGCGACATATTCAGGGTGCGTTCGAGACCTAGCCGTGGATTCCGGGTTCGCGAATCTTGTTCGCATCCCGGTATGACGGTGACGTCAAGCGCTCAGGCGCTCGAAGAACTGGTCGACCTGCTGGCGGATGCGGCCTGCAACGCCGCCGAGATCGCCGGCAACCGCCTTCACGGTGCCGGCGCTGCTGCGCGTGTCGTCAGTCGCCGTGCCGACCAATGTCACCTCGTCGGCGGTCTCGACCGTGCGCTGCGCCGCGATTTCCACGCTGCGGGCGATTTCCTGCGTGGCCGCGCCCTGCTCGGTAACCGCGGCGGCAATGGCGCCGCTGATGTCGCCGATCTCGCGAATGGTACGCTCGATTGCCTCGATCGCCTCGATCGAACGTTGCGTGGCGCGCTGCATGCCGGCGATCTGCGCGCCGATTTCCTCGGTGGCGCGCCCGGTCTGTCCGGCGAGCGCTTTCACTTCGCCGGCGACCACTGCGAAACCGCGGCCGGCCTCGCCGGCGCGCGCTGCCTCGATGGTCGCATTGAGCGCGAGCAAATTGGTCTGCTCGGCAATATCGGTGATGAGCTTGACCACGTCGCCGATGCGCGCCGCCGCCTCGCCCAGCTCGGTGACCGCGATGTTGGTCCGCTCGGCTTCGCTCACCGCCTTGTTGGCGATGGCGTTCGACTGCGCAACCTGACGGTCGATCTCGTTCACCGATGCCGACAATTCGTCGGCGGCGGACGCGATATCGCGCACGTTCGAGGATGCTTCGGCGGAAGCCGTCGCCGCGCGCGTGGTCTTGTCGGCGGCATCGTCGGCAGCGCTGGCAAGCTGGCTCGAGGCTTCCATCATCCGGTCGGAAATCCCCCCAAGCTCCGCGAGCGTCATCTCGACGTCGGCCGAAAACCGTTCGATCTCAGACGACATCATTTCCTGACGGGCGGCGCGCGCCTGCGCATCTTCGACCACCGTGCAATTGAGTTCTTCATTGTGCGACATCGCGCGCTGGAAAACCGAGATCGAGCGCGCGAGCGCACCGATCTCGTCGGAGCGATCGCTGAACGGCACTGCGGTGCCGGTCTGCCCCGCAGCCACGGCCTCGGTGACTTTCGTGATCTGGCGAAGCGGCGTCGCCACGCTGCGCGATATCATCAGCACGCCGAGAACGGCGAGGACGATCGCGAGGCCGGCGAGCACACTCATCATGACAGCCGTGCGGTCGATGCCGGTGTCGATCGCGAGGTACACCCGGTTGGCGCGGCTCGAATAATTTTCGGCGAGCTTTTCGAGATCCTTGTTGAGTGCGTTGCGGATCGTTTCGACGCCATTCTTGGCGGCCCAGGCGCGCGCGGCCCCCGGGCCACCCTCATGCGCCTGATTGACGATCTCGACCGGATATTCCAGGAACGCGGCGATGCGGGTGGCGAAATCGCTGAAGGCAGCAGCATCACTGGCGCCGACCGAGCGTTGCCAATCGGCGACGACGGAATTGATCTGGTCGGTCACCTTGAGAAGATCGCCGGTGTATTTTGCCGCAGCTTCCTTATTGGGCGATTGGAAAACAGCCGCCGACTTGGCATCGACGGCATAGATGAGGCCGTTGACGCGCTCGACATTCCAGCTGCCGGCATTGGCGGATTGGAATTCGTCGGTCAGCGCTGCGTGCCGGCGCGCACTGGCCGCCGCCACGATCGAAAGCGCCACAGTCGTGATGGCCATTAACGCGAAGATCGCATAGAGCTTGGCGGCAATCGAAAGCTTCGGCAATGTCACGAAATATCCCACCCTTGAAAATCAGGTCCCCTGAGCGGCCATACTGGCGGTAAAATGTTAAAGACCTGTTTTCCTTATCGTTTCGTTGCCGAAGGCCGCGCATGACTCTGACCGTCGCCGTGCAGATGGACCCCATCGAGCGGATCAATGTCCGTGGGGATTCCACGTTCGCCCTGCTGCTGGAGGCCCAAAAAAGGGGCCACAAGATCGCCTATTACACGCCCGACCGGCTGGCCCAGATCGGCGGACGGATTTTCGCGGCGGTGCAAGGGCTTAACGTCCGCGACACGATCGGCGACCACTTCACTTTGGCCGAACCCCGGCGGACAGAACTCAGCGAATTCGACGTGATCCTGCTGCGCCAGGACCCGCCGTTCGACCTCGCCTACATCACCACCACCCACATGCTGGAGCGCATCCACCCCAGGACGCTGGTGGTGAACGACCCCGCCTCCGTGCGCAACGCGCCGGAAAAGGTGCTGGTGATGGAATTTGCCGATCTGATGCCGCCGACGCTGATCACGCGCGACCTCGCCGAGATCAAGGCGTTCCGCGCCGAGCACGGCGACATCGTCATGAAACCGCTTTACGGCCACGGCGGCGGCGCGGTTTTCCGCATCACGCGCGACGACCTGAATTTCGGCTCGCTCTACGACCTGTTCTCGGTGACGTTTCGCGAAGCCTGGGTGGTGCAGAAATTCCTGCCCGCCGTGCGCGAAGGCGACAAGCGCATCATTCTCGTCGACGGCGAGTTTGCCGGCGCGGTCAACCGCATTCCGGCAGCCGACGACCTGCGCTCCAACATGGTGCGCGGCGGCGCGCCGGCCGCGACCGAGCTCACCAAGCGCGAAGCCGAAATCTGCAAGCGCCTTGGCCCGACCTTCCGCGAACGCGGGCTGCTGTTCGTCGGCATCGACGTGATCGGCGACTATCTCACCGAGATCAACGTGACCTCGCCGACCGGGTTGCGCTCGATCAAGAACCTCGGCGGCCCCGACGGCGCGGCATTGATCTGGGACAGGATCGAGGCGAAACGGGCGAAGGCCTCCTGACGAGGCAGTTTTCGCGAATAGGCCAGCGGCCTACAGCCGGCCTGCAAAATTGCCATCTGTTCCCTAAACGTTCTTGCGCGTACCAAAAACTTCCTCTACCCTGGCGTGAGGGACTGAGGGTTCTGCACATGGTTCAGCGGGTCGCCACGGTGGCGTTCGAGGGCATCGATGCCCGCGCCGTGGACGTGCAGGTTCAGGTCGCGCCAGGACTCCCCGCCTTCAATATCGTCGGTCTGCCCGACAAGGCCGTGTCCGAAGCGAAGGAGCGGGTCCGCGCGGCGCTGATCGCATCGGGCCTCGCGCTGCCAGCGCGCCGCATCACCATCAATCTCGCCCCCGCCGACCTGCCGAAGGAAGGCAGCCATTACGACCTGCCGATCGCGCTCGGCCTGATGGCGGCCATCGGCGCGATTCCGCCCGACGCGCTCAACGGTTTCACGGTGCTCGGCGAGCTTGGTCTCGACGGCTCGATCGCCGCGGTCGCCGGCGTGCTGCCGGCCGCCATCGGCGCCAACGCACGCGGCGAAGGATTGATCTGCCCGGCAAAGTGCGGCCCGGAAGCGGCGTGGGCCAGCCCCGAAATCGAAATCGTCGCGACGCAATCACTGATCCAGCTCGCCAATCATTTCAAAGGCACGCAGGTGCTGTCGCGTCCGCAACCCAAGGTGCGCGAGATCGAGGGGTCGCTGCTCGACCTTGCCGACATCAAGGGACAGGAAAGCGCCAAGCGGGCGCTTGAAGTCGCTGCTGCCGGCGGACACAATTTGCTGATGATCGGCCCGCCCGGCGCCGGCAAGTCGATGCTGGCGGCGCGGT
>JBARCH010000265.1:0-3379 GCA_049793875.1 Pseudolabrys sp.
GGCCGACGGCCTTGAGCAGCACGCCGCGCAGGGGCGCGGTGAACATCTGCGAGAACGCTTTGATGGCGGCGTCGAGCATGGTGGGAGAGGTAGGGTTCCAGACGCCGGAGGGCAAGCTCTGCGGTCGCCCGGTCAGGCGAAAGCGAAGGCGGGGGACTCCATCACGATTCAGATAGGCAAGGGATGGGAGCCCTGCATCGGCAGGGACGGCAGGAAACGATCAGGCAACCGGCGTGAGCGTGTCGATGCTGTCGGGCACGAGCGGCGCCTCGGCGGGCGCGGCCGGCAGGTCGGTCCACGACATCGCCTGGTAGTCGAAGCCCTGCACCAGCGGCGGCTTCACGACCTCGAAATAAGGCGAGATGTCGAAATCGCGCGGCGCAAACAGCGAGGAGTGACGGATTTCCAGAATCTCCTGCCGCGCGGCTTCGCTCTCCACCAGCGTGACTTTCGGCAGGATCGGATAACGCACGTTCTCGAAGGCCTGCGCGATCAGCGCCGAGCAGATGATGCGTGTCGGGTGGCCGGAGCCGAGCGCCATCATGCGCCGGCGCCAGCGTTGCGGCACCGGCACCGGAAACAGGTAGCGCAACAGGTCGATGATGTTTTTAACGTCGTAATCGAAGCCGATGCGCTCGGTCGCGTAAGCGCACACGCGCGCCGCGTCGTCGCCGGTGAGATTTATCGGGCGGCAGATGCGCGTGTGGTAGCGCACGTATTTTGACAGCGGCGCGGCGACGACGCCCTGGCCGATATTGGCTTCGACCAGCACAAGCGGCTCGCCGTTGGCAGCTTCGCGGTCGCCGATCGGGCCGACATAAAGCGCGGCGTGCGACCAGGTCGATTGCGTGAGATACTTGATGACGCCGGAGATGTGATTGTTGCCTTCAACCAGCAACACGTCGCCGGGCTTGAGCACGGCGCGCAGCGCGTTGGAATCGCTCGGCGTGAACGGCTCGTAGCCTTCTTCCGGCTTTTCCAGGTAGCGGGCGAGGAACCGCCCGGCCCTGTCGAACATCCAACTCATAACGCCCCAACCCCGGCGCCTGCTGGCGCAACCGGCGCGCGGTCCTGCCGCGCGTCTCGTTGCAGGCGACTTTAGGAGAGAGTCATTGCAATTTGGTTCATTGGTGCGCGGCGATTGTTACCGATTCTTAGCCATGAGATTTGCGGCGCAATGCGGGTTCAGGCAAACTGCCGCCCTCAACATCAATCATTCGGATACCATGCCGCCGCTTAGCCGCCGCTCGTTTATCGCCGCCGCCACGGCATTTGCCGCCGCGCCGGCATTGGGGGCGGTCCCGGCTTCGGGCGAGGTGGATGTCATCATTGTCGGTGCTGGCGCTGCCGGCATCGCCGCCGCCCGCCGCGTCGCCGCTGCCGGCCGGCGTTTCGCGCTGATCGAGGCGTCGGACCATATCGGCGGGCGCTGCATCACCGACACCGCCACATTCGGCGTACCCTACGACCGCGGGGCGCACTGGCTCTACACGCCGGCAACCAATCCGTTGTCCAAAATTGCAGGTGGAACAGGCCTCGACGTTTATGCCGCGCCGCGCGGGCAAAAGATGCGCGTCGGTCCGCGCGCCGCGCGCGAGGGCGAGCTTGAGGATTTTCTCGCCGCGCAGGTACGCGCCAACCGCGCCATCGTCGAAGCCGCGCGCGGAAGAACCGATCCGGCGGCAGCACGCGCATTGCCGAACGATCTCGCCGACTGGCGGCCGACCGTCGACTTCGTGCTCGGCCCGTTTCGCAACAGCAAGGACCTGTCGCAAATTTCCGCGATGGATTTTGCGCGCGCGCCCGAACGCGAAACCGCCGACTTCTGCCGTCAGGGAGTGGGCGCTCTGCTGGGAAAGTTTGTGGCAGGAGTCCCGGCGCGGCTATCGACGCCGGTCACGTCGATCGAATGGCAGCGCGGCCTCGAAGTCGAGACCGACAAAGGCCGCCTGCGTGCACCGGCGTGCATCGTCACGGTTTCGACCGGCGTGCTGGCGAGCGGCAAAATCAAGTTCACGCCGGAATTGCCGGACCGCCAGCGCACGGCCATCGCGGCACTGTCGCTCGGCAGCTACGACCACATCGCGCTGGAATTGCCGGGCAATCCGTTCGGGTTGCAAGCCGACGATCTGGTATTCGAGAAATCGTCGAGCAACCGCACCGGAGCGCTTATCGCCAGGGTGTCGGGCACTGATCTGCATGTCGTGAGCGCCGGCGGCACGTTCGGCCGCGATCTCTCGGCGCAGGGACAGGACGCGATGGTCGCCTTCGCGCTCGACTGGCTTGCATCGATCTTCGGCGCCAGCGTCAAGAACAAGCTCAAGCGCCGCCATGCGACGCACTGGAATGCGGAGCCGTGGGTGATGGGCGCCAGTTCCGGTGCCTCGCCCGGCAATCAGGATGCGCGCCGCGTTCTGATGGCGCCGCTGCGCGAGCATTTGTGGTTTGCCGGCGAGGCCGCGCACGAAACGCTTTACGGCACCGTGGGCGGTGCCTGGGAATCCGGCACGCGCGCGGCGGAAGCCGCCTTGCGCAAGATCGGCGCATTGAAGGAGCCGGTCGTGGAAAAGACGAAAGAGCGTCCCGCGCCACCTCGTCGCCGCCGTCGCCGCCGCCGCGACGAGGATGAATGATGGCCCTCGATGCCCGGCCGAAGACGCTGATTGCGTGGTCGAGCGGCAAGGACAGCGCCTGGGCGCTGCATGTGGCACGCCGGTCCGGCGAGTTCGATATCGTCGGCGCGCTCACGACCGTGACCGACAGGTTCGCGCGCGTGAGCATGCATGGCGTGCGCGAGGCGTTATTGCGTGCGCAACTCGATGCCGCCGGACTGCCTGCGATCGTCGTGCGCATTCCGTTTCCGTGTCCGAACGAGATTTACGAGCGCGAAATGGCGGGCGCGATGAGCGCGGCAAAGGCGCAAGGCGTGACGCACATCATCTTTGGCGATCTTTTTCTGGAAGACGTGCGCGCCTATCGCGAGCGGCAGCTCGCCGGCACCGGCATCGCACCGGTGTTTCCACTGTGGGGATTGCCGACCGCGGCGCTGGCGCGCGAGATGATCGCGGCCGGTGTCGAAGCGCACCTTGCCGTTGTCGATCTGGCTAAATTGCCGGCGACGTTCGCCGGGCGGAAATTCGATGCGGCCTTGCTTGCGGCGCTTCCGGCCGGCACCGATTTGTGCGGCGAGAACGGCGAATTTCACACGTTCGTGTCGGCCGGCCCGATGCTGAAGCGGAAGATTCAGGTTGTAGTCGGTGAGACGGTCGAGCGCGAAGGTTTTGCGTTCGCGGATCTGTTGCCTGCCTAGGTGCGCAGCGTCCCGCCGGTCTTCTTCGTGACCTCGGCGACGATCTTGCCGGCAAGCGCCTCGATCTCC
>JBARCH010000266.1:0-4720 GCA_049793875.1 Pseudolabrys sp.
GGCCTGTCCGGCCTTCTTCTTGATTTTCTGCCCGCCGGCATTGGCCACGCGCCAGTCGGCCACGGCGGCGGCGAAAATCGCGGCGTCCGCGGGCAGGGCGCGCTCGACGGCGGCGAGCATCTCCTGCGCGGTCTCGACCTTGATGACGGAAACACCCGGCGGATCGGGCAAGTTCACCGGCCCGCTGATGAGCGTGACCTGCGCGCCGGCTTGCGCCGCCGCACGCGCGATTGCGTTGCCCTGCTTGCCGGACGAACGGTTGGCGATATAGCGCACCGGATCGATCGGCTCATGCGTCGGGCCTGACGTGATGAGCACGCGCTTGCCTTCGAGCACGCGCGCTTGCGGCGCCAGCAGGCGTTCGGCGGCGCCGGCGATCTCCAGCGGCTCCGCCATGCGGCCGAAGCCGCGCTCGTTTGCTTCCGCCATCTCGCCTTCGTTCGGTCCGACGAACTCACATCCGTCGGCGGCAAGCTGGGCGAGATTGCGCTGCGTCGCTCTGTTCGACCACATGCGTGGGTTCATCGCCGGCGCGAGCAACACTTTTGCCGTGGTCGCCAGCAACACGGCGGTGGCGAGATCGTCGGCGTGGCCGCCCGCGAGTTTCGCCATCAGGTCGGCGGTCGCGGGCGCGACGACGATCAGGTCGCATTCGCGCGCAAGGCGGATATGGCCGACGTCGAATTCATGCGCGGGGTCGAACAGGTCGGTGAACACGCGCTCGCCGGCGATGGCGCCGGCCGACAGCGGCGTGATGAATTCCTGCGCCGCCTTGGTGAGGATGCAACGCACGGCGATGCCGCGCTCTTTCAGCCGGCGGATGAGGTCGAGCGACTTGTAGGCCGCGATGCCGCCGCCGATGACCAGCAGCACGCGCCGCGTTCCGAATGGCGCGGGTGACGGCGCGCGGTGTGGCGCCGAAGCGGCCTTGCCCGGCGGCGTGACGTTTTCAGGAATCTCCCGGCCGGTGTCGTCCGCGGCCTCGCGCAGGAGGGTGCGGACGTCGTCTTCCACCGAGCGGCCGTTGCGGGCGGCACGCAGCCGCAGCTTCTTTTTCAGCGCCTCGTCGAGTTGGCGGATGGTGATGCTGGCCATGTCGCCGATAGTGCCGCAGCGGTGATTGCATTGCAATCATTGCAATCAATATAGCAAAAAGGCGATCCAGATCAAGGTGATGACACCGATCCACACGCCCGCGGTGAGCCAACGGGCGCGCTTGGCTTCGGCTGCGCCGATGGCGGCGACCGTTTCCGGCGCCAGCACCAGGCCGTCGCGCGTCATGTCGTCGATCTGGTCGATCATCGTGCCGGCGCGCGTGAGCAGGCCGGGCACCTGGGACGCGAAACGGCCGATTTCGCCGGCGCCTTCGACCGCGCCTTCGATGTATCCGGCGGGGCCGAGATGGCGCGCGATCCATTCGCGCACGACCGGGTCGGCGGTCTTCCACATGTCGAGTTTGGGGTCGAGCGAGCGCGCGACGCCCTCGACTACCACCATGGTCTTTTGCAGCAGCAGCAATTCCGGCCGCGTGCGCATGTCGAACAAGCCGGTGACCTCGAACAGCAGCATCAGCAGCTTCGCCATCGAGATGTCTTCGGCGGTGCGGTTATGAATCGGTTCGCCGATGGCGCGGATAGCCTGCGCGAAATTTTCCACCGAATGCGTGCGCGGCACGTAACCGGCGTCGAAATGCACCTGGGCGACGCGTTGGTAATCGCGCGTGATGAAGCCGAACAGGATTTCGGCGAGGAAGCGCCGCTCCTTCGGCCCGAGCCGGCCCATGATGCCGAAATCCACGGCGACAAGATTGCCGGTGTCGTCGACGAACAGATTGCCGGGATGCATGTCGGCGTGGAAGAAGCCGTCGCGCAGGGCGTGGCGCAGGAAGCTCTGGATCACCTTGCGGCCGAGCGCGGGCAGGTCGTGGCCCTTGGCGGCGAGCGTGGCCTGGTTGTTGAGCGGCGTCGCGTCGATCCATTCGAGCGTGAGCACTTCGCGCGCGGTACGATTCCAGTCGATCGTCGGCACGCGGAAGTCGGGGTCCTCGCGTGTGTTCTCCGCCATCTCGGAGAGCGCGGCCGCTTCGAGACGGAAATCCATTTCGATCGCGACCGAGCGCGCCAGCGTTGCGACAACTTCGATCAGCCGCAGGCGGCGCGCTTCCGCCGACCAGTTTTCCGCCGTCCGCGCGGCGTAGAAGAAGCTGTCGAGTTCGGACCTGAAGCGGCGCTCGACGCCGGGACGCAGAACCTTCACCGCCACGGTCTTGCGTTCGCCATTGTCCGCCACTTCCGCCTTGTGCACCTGGGCAATGGACGCCGCGGCGACCGACGGCCCGAATACGGCGTAAACCTCCGCGACAGGCTTGTTGAAGGCGGCTGCTATGACGGCTTCCGCCTCCGCGTGCGGAAACGGCGCCATCTTGTCCTGCAGGCTTTCGAGGTCGCGCGCGATCGCGGGACCGACGACGTCGGCGCGCGTCGCAAGAAACTGGCCGAGCTTCACGTAAGTCGGGCCGAGGCGCGTCAGCGCGGCGGCGAGCCGGCTCTGCCCGGATTTTGCGCTCGGCCGTTCGAACAGGCGTCCGATGGCAATGCCGGCTTTGGCTGGAAACGGCAGCGGGCGCGTATCGACCAGCGCGAACACGCCTTCGCGCGCGAACACGAAACCGGCGCGGGCCAGGCGCGCGAGGTGGGAGACGCCCAGGCTCACAACTTCCAGCCTGAATGCAGCGCCACGACGCCGCCGGTCATTTGCGAGAAGGAGACGCGGCGGAATCCGGCAGTCTCGATCATCTGCGCGAACGCCTTCGGCTTGGGAAACTTGCGGATCGATTCGACGAGGTACTGATAGGCCTCGCGGTCGCCCGTGACGGTGCTGCCGATCGCCGGAATGACGTTGAACGAATAAATCTCATAGAGCTTGTCGAGGCCGGGTACATCGACCGACGAGAATTCGAGGCAAAGGAAGCGTCCGCCGATCTTCAGCACGCGATGCGCTTCGGCGAGCGCGCGTTCGATGCGCGGCACGTTGCGGATGCCGAAGGCGATGGTGACGCAATCGAAGCGGCGGTCGGGATAGGGGAGTTCCTCGGCGTTGCCTTGCTCGAATGCAACGGCCTCGTCGCGCCCGCTCTCGATGGCGCGCGCCTGGCCGACGCTGAGCATCTCGGCATTGATGTCGCAGACGGTGGCGCGGGTGCCGGCGCCGCCCGCTTCGATCGTGCGGAAAGCAATGTCGCCGGTGCCGCCGGCGAGATCGAGCAAGGCGAAGGGCTTGTCCGAACGCGGCGGGTTCACCGCCGTCACCAGTGCGTCCTTCCAGGCGCGGTGCAGCCCGCCCGACATCAGGTCGTTCATCAGGTCGTAACGGCGCGCGACCGAATGGAAAACGCCGTCCACCAGCCCCTGTTTTTCTTCCAGGGGCACGGTCTGGTCACCGAAATGGGTGTCGCCGCCGCCTGCTCGCGTCATCATGCTATTTTGACCAATAATCCTTTGCGGGCAGGACCATAGCGCGGACCGGCCGGGGGCGCTATGTGTGATGTCCCCTGTCATTCCGGGCGCCGCCTGAAGGCTGCGAACCCGGAAATCCATGCACACACAGGCCGGGGCTATGGATTCCGGGTCCGCTCGCATCCGGAGTGACGAGGTGACGCGCATGCCTGAACTCCCCGAAGTCGAAACCGTGCGGCGCGGCCTCGAGCCGGCGATGGAAGGCGAGCGTTTCGTCAGGGTCGAGGTGCGGCGCGGTGACCTGCGCTGGCCGCTGCCGAAGGACTTTGCCAGGCGTGTCGAGGGACAAACGATGCAGGGCCTCGGCCGGCGCGCGAAATATCTGCTCGCCGATCTGTCGTCCGGCGACGTGCTGGTGATGCATCTTGGCATGTCGGGTTCGTTCCGCGTCGGCAAGGATGCGGCGCCCGGCAAATATTATCACGAGCGGTCCAAGAGCACGGCGCACGACCATGTGGTGTTTCACATGTCGAACGGCGCGGTGGTGACGTTCAACGATCCGCGCCGCTTCGGCTCGATGAAGCTGGTGGCGCGCGCGAAGATCGAGAACGAGCCGCTTCTGCGCAATCTCGGCCCCGAGCCGCTCGGCAACGAATTCGACGCGGCGATGCTGGCGAAGGCGTGCATCGGAAAGAAAACGTCGCTCAAGGCCGCGCTCAGCGACCAGCGCGTCGTGGCGGGGCTCGGCAACATCTATGTCTGCGAAGCACTGTTCCGCGCGCACCTGTCGCCGAAGCGCGGCGCCTCGACGATCGCGGATCGTGACGGCAAACCCAATGAGCGTGCAAAAGCGTTGGTGGACGCGATCAAGGATGTGCTCAACGACGCCATCAAGGCCGGAGGTTCGTCGTTGCGCGACCATCGCCGCGCCGATGGTTCGCTCGGCAACTTCCAGCACAATTTCAAGGTCTACGACCGCGAGGGCCAGCCGTGCCCGACGCCGGGCTGCAAGGGCAAGATCAAGCGCATCGTGCAGACCGGCCGCTCGACGTTCTATTGTCCGAGTTGTCAGAAGTGATTGTCATCGCCGGGCTTGTCCCGGCGATCCCGCTTGGGAAAGCATTGCGCTCCTGATCGGGATGGCCGGGACAAGCCCGGCCATGACAGAATGGAGAAAGTCGCCGTCAAGCTGGAGCAGCCGTCATGACCTACGAGCACATTCTCGTCGAAACCAAAGGCCGGGTCGGCATCATCCGGCTCAACCG
>JBARCH010000267.1:0-3839 GCA_049793875.1 Pseudolabrys sp.
CGTCGAAACCGCGATTGCCGTCGAGAAGAGCGGCGCCGTTGCGACGCGCGGCTGGTTTCGGACGGATCCGGGCCAATGCCGCCGCGTGATCGACCAGCCGCTCGACGCCGGCATGATCTATATTCACGCGCGCGAACCCACCGTTTACGGTGCGGCGGCGCTGCCGCAGAACGGCCAGGTCAACTTCTGCGTGGACAAAAGCGATTTCACCATCGCCGACGCGCGTACATGCGGTGGCGGAAAGTTCGCGCCATTCACGGCCGTCAAACCGTCCGACAGCGACCAGGGGCCAACCGTGCATCTGGCCGAAGAATCCGGCTATGACGACACGCAGGCCCGGCTCGCCGGAATCCAGCGTCTGCTGGTCATCGCGGGTTACGATGCGACACCGGTCGATGGCGTAACCGGCGCCAGGACCGACGCCGCCATCGCGCGGTTTGTGAAAGACCGGAAACTTCCGGCAACTGCACCGCAGGCTGCGGACTTCTTCGACAAACTGATGGCCGCCGCCGAAAATCCGGAAGGCTACGGATTTACCTGGTGCAATGAAACGACGCATACGGTGATGGCCGCGCTCGGCATCGTGGAGATGGGCTCGATCACGGCGCGCGGCTGGTATCGCGTCGAGGCCGGCCGATGCGTGCGGCCGGACGTGCGCGGCGACCCGCACCGGCTTTACAGCTATGCCGAGGCGGTCGACGAGAATGGCCGCGCGCTGTTACGCGGCGGCGCGCCGGTGAAATGGGGCGGCAACGTGATGCTGTGCGTGCGGGATGGAAAATTCGAATTCAGCAATCACAAGGATTGCGCGGCGCGCGGCCTGACATCCGCCGGATTTGCCGCTATCGATGTGGGCGGCCAACCCGCGACCACCATACGCTTCAAGGATCAGTAATAGTGCCCAGCAGCAAGCGCCCCGCGCCGCGCGATTTCGGCCACGTCGAGACCTGGGTGTTCGACCTCGACAACACGCTTTATCCGCACCACCTCAACCTCTGGCAGCAGGTGGACGACCGCATCCGCGCTTATATCGAGAATTTTCTGAAAGTGCCGTCCGACGAAGCCTTCCGCGTGCAGAAGGATTATTACAAGCGCTACGGCACCACGATGCGCGGATTGATGACCGAGCACGGAATGAAGCCGGACGACTATCTCGACTTCGTGCACAAGATCGATCATTCGCCGCTGACTCCCAATCCCACCCTCGGCGCGGCGCTGGAGAGTCTGCCGGGCCGCAAGCTGATCCTCACCAACGGCACCCGCAAGCATGCCGATGCCGTGATGAAGCGGCTCGCCGTGCACGATCATTTCGAGGATGTGTTCGACATCGTCGCCGCAGACCTCGAGCCGAAGCCGGCGAGGAACACCTACGAGAAATTCCTGAAGCGCCATGACGTCGATCCGTCGACAGCGGCGATGTTCGAGGATCTGGCGCGCAATCTCGAAGCGCCGCATGCGCTCGGCATGACCACAACGCTGGTGGTGCCGGAGGGCCAGCGCGAAGTTTTCCGCGAGGAATGGGAGTTGACCGGCCGCGACGCACCGCATGTCGATCACGTGACCGACGATCTCACGGGTTTCCTGCAGACGGTCATGCGCACGAAATAGCGCCGTTTCATGCGGGCAATCGCGGCCTGCTTGACATCCCTCGCCCCGCCTCCGAAAAACCGCAGCCGAACGGGGGAACGACCTTTCCAATGGCCAAATCAGCGACCAAGGCGATTTCGAGCGACAAGCTTGCCAGGACCATCGACGAGGCTTTCGAGCAGCGCGACGGCATCGGCCCGAAGACCAAAGGCGCGGTGCGCAAGGCGGTGGACGAAGCGCTGTCTCTGCTCGATAGCGGCGCAGCGCGTGTCGCCGAGCGCGGCGCAGACGGAAGCTGGCAGGTCAATCAATGGCTGAAAAAGGCCGTGCTGCTCTCGTTCCGTCTCAATGACATGAGTGTCATCGCTGGCGGGCCTGGCAGGGCCGTCTGGTGGGACAAGATCGATTCCAAATTCAAAGGCTGGAACGCCGCGCGCTTTCGTAAAAGCGGTTTCCGCGCCGTGCCGGGCTGCGTCGTGCGCCGCTCGGCTTACATCGCGCCAGGCGTGGTGCTGATGCCGTCTTTCGTCAATCTCGGCGCCCGCGTCGACTCCGGGACGATGGTCGACACGTGGGCGACGGTCGGAAGCTGCGCGCAGATCGGAAAGAACTGTCACCTGTCCGGCGGCGTCGGCATCGGCGGCGTGCTTGAGCCGTTACAGGCCGGCCCGGTCATCATCGAGGACAACTGCTTCATCGGCGCACGCTCCGAAGTGGTCGAAGGCGTCATCGTGCGCGAAGGCTCGGTGCTGGGGATGGGCGTCTATCTCGGCATCTCGACGAAGATCGTCGATCGCGAGAGCGGCAGGATTTTTCACGGCGAAGTGCCGCCTTATTCCGTCGTGGTGTCAGGCACCTTGCCCGGCAGGAATGGCGGGCCGAATCTTTACTGCGCGGTCATCGTCAAGCGCGTCGATGAGAAGACGCGCTCGAAGACGAGCATCAATGAATTGCTCCGAGATTAGGTATGATTGATCGCATCCTTCTGACGCCGTCATGGCCGGGCTCGTCCAGGCCATCCCGCTTAGGGAGATTTTCTGCCCTCCCAAGCGAGATCACCGGGGCAAGCCCGGTGATGATCATGTGGAGACATTGATGCCCGCCGATCCTGTCGCCCTCACACGCGATCTCGTCCGTTGCCCCTCCGTCACGCCGGCGGAAGGTGGCGCGCTCGCTTTTCTCGAGCGCACGCTGACGGCCGCGGGCTTTGCCGTCCACCGCACGACGTTCAGGGAGCCGGGCGCGGCGGACGTTGAAAATCTTTACGCGCGCATCGGCACTGCTGCGCCGCATCTGGTGTTTGCGGGTCATACTGACGTGGTGCCGCCGGGTACGGAGAGCGCATGGAAGCACCCGCCATTCTCCGGCGAGGTCATGGACGGGACACTCTACGGCCGCGGCGCGGTCGACATGAAGGGCGGCATTGCCTGCGCGATAGCCGCCGTGATCGACCATCTCGCGGCGAACGGCGGAAAGCCGAAAGGCTCGGTCTCGTTCCTGATCACCGGCGACGAGGAAGGCATCGCGGTCAACGGCACGATAAAACTGCTGAAGTGGGTGGCCGAGCGCGGCGAAAAATTCGACCACTGCATCCTGGCCGAGCCAAGCAACGTCGAAACGCTGGGCGACACCATCAAGATCGGCCGGCGCGGTTCGCTCAACGGCCACCTGATCGTGCGCGGCAAGCAGGGCCACGTCGCCTACCCGCAACGCGCCGACAATCCGATCCGCGGGCTGGTCGCGCTCGTCGCCGCGCTGAATGCGGAGCCGATCGACAAGGGCACCGCGCATTTTCCGCCGTCGCATCTCGAATTCACATCGGTCGATGTCGGCAACAAGACCGTCAACCTCATTCCTGGCGAAGCGCGCGCGCGCTTCAACATCCGTTTCAACGACCTGCACACGCTCGACTCGCTGAAAAAACTGATCGAGCAGCGCGCCGCGAAAGCCGCCGGCGGCAGGATCGACTTCGCGTTCGAATGGGAGCCGTCGAATGCCGGCGTATTCGTCACCCAACCGGGTCCGTTCACCGAACTGGTTGCAAACGCCGTGGCGGAAGTGAGCGGCCGCAAGCCGGAGCTATCGACGAGCGGCGGCACGTCCGACGCACGTTTCATCGCCGCTTATTGCCCGGTGGTAGAGTTCGGGCTGGTCGGCCAGACCATGCATCAGGTCGACGAGCGCGTGCCTGTCGCCGAGTTGCACGCGCTCACAGCGGTCTACCGCAAGATCATCGATCGCTATTTCGCGTA
>JBARCH010000268.1:0-8487 GCA_049793875.1 Pseudolabrys sp.
GATAACCAGCGCCAGCGTCGTCCACAGCACCGGCGCCTGCTCGCCGGTCTACTCCTGCCGCTTGCGTGCCCAGAAATAAAAAACCGCCGAAACAACAATACCGAAAACGATTGCGATCTCGACCGCGCCAAATCCGCTGTTGAAAATCGGTTTCGGCAGAAACAGACCGCGATTGTTGAGTACCGTCCCACCCCAGAAATGGACGCTGTCGCGTACCGGCGGCAACGCCGTGAGAACGGCGGTGTACCAGAACAGCAACAGCAGCAGCAGCGGCAGGTTGCGGATGGTTTCGACATAACCGGCCGCCACCTTTGCGACGAGCCAGTTCTTCGACAGCCGCGCGACGCCGACGGTAAACCCGAGAATGGTGGCAAGCACGACACCGAGGCCGGCCACCAGCAACGTATTGAGAAGCCCAACCCAGAACGCCCGGCCGTAGGTCGAGGCTTGCGAAGAATATGCGATCAGCGTCTGGCCGATGTCGAAGCCGGCGGTTTCGTACCAGAACCCGAAGCCGGAGGTGATGTGGGCGCGATCGAGATTGTCGATCGCGTTGGTGGCTGCGCCATAAATCAGGAAAACGATCACCGCGCACAGAGCAACCTGGTAAGCGATGCTCCGGACTTTGGGGTCGTTGTAAAAAGCAACGTGCGGCGGGCGCGAGCCCGTCGGTAAGTCGATCGACATTTACCCCTCGGCGGGCTTTGCGATGCTGCCCGTTCGTGCCTCCCGGCCGGCAGCCGCGTGCTTATCCGCGGCGGGCGGCAATCCTCTCAATTTCCGCTCAACGGATCGGCGGAGCGTATTGGATGCCGCCTTTGTTCCACAACTTGTTCAAGCCGCGGTCGATCTTCAGCGGCGAGCCGGCCCCGACGTTGCGATCGAAGGACTCGCCGTAATTGCCGACCTGCTTGATGATGCGCACGGCCCAATCCTTGGTCAGGCCGAGCTGTTCGCCGTAATTTCCTTCGGTGCCGACAAAGCGCTTCACGTCCGGATTGGTGGACTTCACCATCTCGTCGATGTTCTTCGACGTGATGTTGAGTTCCTCGGCGTTGATCATCGCGAACAAGGTCCACTTCACGATGTCGAACCACTGGTCGTCGCCGTGGCGAACGGCCGGCCCAAGCGGCTCCTTCGAGATGATCTCCGGCAGCACGATGTGATCGTCCGGATTGGCGAGCCGCATGCGCTCGGCATAAAGGCCGGACGCATCCGTGGTGTAGGCGTCGCAACGTCCCGTGTCGTAGGCCTTCACCGCTTCGTTTGCCGTCGCGAATGTCACGGTCTTGAGCTTCATATTGTGACCGTGGAAATAGTCGGCGAGATTAAGCTCGGTCGTCGTGCCCTGCTGCACGCACACCGAAGCATCGCCAAGCTCGAGGGCCGAGTTCACCTTGAGCGACTTGCGCACCATGAAGCCCTGGCCGTCGTAGTAATCGACGCCGGTGAAATTCAGGCCGAGCGAACTGTCGCGCGACGACGTCCATGTGGTGTTGCGGACCAGAACGTCGACCTCGCCCGACTGCAGCGCCGTGAAGCGATCCTTCGCCGACAGCGGCACGAATTTGACCTTGTTGGCGTCGTTGAGGACCGCCGCCGCGACCGCGCGGCAAACATCGACGTCGAGTCCGGTCCATTTGCCTTGCGCGTCGGGCAGGCCAAAGCCGGCGAGCGTCCCATTTGCTCCGCAGTTGAGCATGCCGCGTGTCTTGACGGAATTAAGCGTTTGCGCGGATGCCGGCGATGCGGCCATTCCCAGCGCCGCCGCGAGAGCGAACATGGCTACGGTACGTTTCATGGCACAACCTTTGCTGACGGTTTGCATTCTTGTTGACAAGACACCACGTGCACCGCCCGGACCTGGCGGCAATCCCCTCTGAACGAGCCTCGCGAAGCGGAAGCGGCGGGAGCCCGATGGCGCCGCTTTCCTTGAGCTTTTCCGCTCGTCCTTGTCCGTTCGCATCACAGAACGATAAAACAACAAGGTCAAGGGGTTGAGATTGGCGGGAATGCCAAGGAATATGCGTCTCCCGCGCGATTTGCAGGATTTGGCGTCAATACAAGCAAGGGCCGGTTTGCCGGCGAACAGTCCATGAGCAAGAAAACCGGCCAACGTCCCCTCAAACCCGCCACGCGGCTGGTAACCGGGGGGCGCGATCCCGAAAACAATTTCGGCTTCGTCAATCCGCCCGTCTATCACGCGTCCACGGTTCTTTATCCGACCGCGGCGGATCAGGTCGCGCACCGTGGGCGCTACCAATACGGCCGCCGCGGGACGCCGACCTCGGAAGCGCTGGAAAACGCGCTGACGGGGCTGGAAGGCGAAGGCTGCGCGGGAACCGTGCTGGTGCCGTCGGGTCTGGCGGCGATCTCGACCGCCCTCATCTCGGTCCTCAAGGCCGGCGACCATATTCTTGTGACCGACAGCGCCTACCGCCCAACGCGAACGTTTTGCGACGGCATCCTCAAGCGGATGGGAATCGAGACGACCTATTACGATCCGCTGATCGGCTCAGGCATCGCGGCGCACTTCAAGCCGAACACGCGCGCGGTATTCGTCGAGGCGCCGGGATCGCAAAGTTTCGAGATGCAGGACATTCCCGCCATCGCGAAGATCACGCACGGCAAAGGCGCGGTCGTCCTGATGGACAATACCTGGGCGACGCCGCTTTATTTCCGCGCGTTCGAGAAGGGCGTCGACATATCGATCCAGGCCGGCACCAAATATATCGGCGGCCATTCCGACATCATGTTCGGAACGATTTCCGCCAATGCGGCGACGCTGCCGGCGCTGAAGGAAACCTTCAACACCATGGGCCTGTGCGCAGGCCCCGACGACATCTATCTCGCCTTGCGCGGCTTGCGCACGATGGATGTGCGGTTGGCGCGTCACCACGAATCCGGCCTGCACATCGCGCGCTGGCTTGGCGAACGGCCGGAAGTCTTGCGCGTGTTGCATCCCGGGTTGGAAGACAATCCGGGTCACGCGATCTGGAAGCGCGATTTCTCCGGCGCCTGCGGTTTGTTCGGCGTCGTACTCAAGCCCGTCCCCGAACGCGCCGTGCATGCCTTCATGGATGCGCTCGCGCTCTTCGGCATGGGCTTTTCATGGGGCGGCTTCGAAAGCCTGGTGATCACGTTCGATTGCGCCGAATACCGCACCGCTACCAAATGGGCGCCGGGCGGACCGACGCTGCGTTTTCACATCGGGCTTGAAGACACCGGCGACCTGACCGCCGATCTCGAGGGCGGATTCGCCGCGATGGCCGCCGCGCGTTGAGGTGCGCTATATCGCGGCTGCGCCACCGCTGCGAATGACGAATTGCAGGTTGCGCAGATAAACGAATACGCCGAACGCCTGGCCGATGATGAACACCGGATCTCTGCGGTAAATCGCGTAGGCCAGCAGCATCAGCCCGCCGCCGATCGAAAATACCCAGAAGGCCGTCGGCACCACGCTGCGCCCGGCGCGCTCGGAGGCGATCCACTGCACCACGAAACGCATGGCGAACATGATCTGCGCGACATAGCCGACCAGGATTCCCCAGTCGGCATGACCGATGAATACGTCTTGCAAATAGCCGCCCACGGCATGCGCGATATCGATGAGCATTGTGTCATTTCCTTTGTCAGCGCGCGAAGCAGGATTGCGCGCTAGTCCTGCAAAATTTCCGGAATGCGCTTCTTGCGGCGGATCAGCCACCACACGCCGGCGAGATCGAGGATGCCGACCCACAGCCGGTCCCATAGTCCGTAGTTTGAGACGCCGTGACCGCGCTGGCGATCGACGACATCGACATAACCGATTTCATATCCCTCGCGCCGGACCAGCGCCGGCAGGAAACGATGCAAGCCGTCGAAATACGGCAGTTTCAGGAACACGTCGCGGCGAAATGCCTTCAGCCCACAGCCGGTGTCGCGGGTGCCGTCGCGCAGCACGGCATTGCGCACCGCATTGGCGACGCGCGACTGAAATTTCTTGAACCCGCTCGCCTTGCGGCCGACGCGCTGGCCGGCAATCAGCCCGACGCGCGGCGCGCCTGCTTCAAGCGCCTTGATCAGGGCCGGAATGAAAGCGGGATCGTTCTGCCCGTCGCCATCGATGGTCGCGACCAGCGGTGCGCGCGCCGCCATAACCCCGCTCCTTACCGCCGCCGACTGGCCGCAGGATTGCTTGTGCCGCACGCGCCGCAGCCACGAATACCTGGTCATCAGTTGCTTGAGGTCGGCCTCGGTGCCGTCGCTCGACCCATCGTTGACGTAGACGACCTCGAAGGCCCATTGGCCACCGAGCGCGGCGGCAATTTCATCGATGAGCGGCGCAATATTGCCCGCCTCATTCCTGACCGGCACCACTACCGAGACCGCCGGACCGTTCGCATCCATCGTGAGTATCCCGTCGGCCGGAGCGGCCCTGAAAGCGCGAGTTTCTTATTAAGACAACAGCGCGCGGGCAACTGCTTTGATCCGCCGCCAGCGCGGAGCCGGCAGGCGCCGCACGCTGCCGTCCGCCGCGATGACAAAGCCAAGCCGCCGCTCGGCAAAATAGTGCCGCACTGCCAGTGCCCCTATCCCGCCCAGAAAAGCGCCCGCCAGCGCGTCGCTCGGATGATGCGCCAGCACCATGACGCGGCTGACGGCGATCAACAGCGCATAAAGCCACATAACCGGCCGTATCTGCGGCCAGAGCGAGCCGATCGCAACCAGCGCGCTGAATGCCGTGGTGGTGTGGCCGGAGGGAAGGCTTTCATAGGCGGCCCGCCACGTGAACGGGTGAAAGAGAAACGGGTCCGCCGCGCCGCTCACGAACGGACGGGCACGGCCGATGATGCCCTTGATGAGCAGGTTGACCAGTCCGGGAATGGCGATGGCCGTGAACACAAATCCGACCCGCACGGCGACGGCGGCAAGCACGCGCTGCGCCGGCCGCGGCAAATCCGGCGGCGCGGCGGCGATAAGCAGAAACAAAATTCCCGACGGCCAAAGAAACCAGCCCGACTTTCCGAAGTCCGTGATCCGATCGAACGGCCGCACAATCCAGGGCGGCAGCGTGCGGACCGCCAGGATCGTCTGCGCATCGATCAAAAACATCAGGAGAATGATTGCAACAAGCGCCACGGCGCACACGGCCGCTATCGTGCCGGGCGACCACGGCGTGAAATACCGCGCCGGCATCCGCCGGCGGCGCAGCAAAATGGTGAACGCGGTCTCGACATTCGCCACCATCCGCCGCAGCAGCGGCTTGCCGTCATTATCGGGATGCGAGGCAAGCCCGGCCATGATCAAGGCGCCGCGGCCGAACGGAAGATCGAAATCGTTACCGGACGCCCGATGCTGACGTTGTAACCCTCGACGCTGCCGACCCGATCGTAGCGCAACGCGACCGCATCGGCACGCTGCACGAAGCTGCGCTCATTGTGCGCGTCAATCAGCGCAAAGCGGCACGGCTTCTGCCGCAAAAATTCTGCTGCGCCCGCGCCATCCGAAAACCGCGTGTCGGTGTCCAGCAGGAACACAAGGCTCGGCTCCTCGTAGCCGGCTGACGCGACGTGCGGTTTCTTGCAATCGGTCGCGGCAATTTGCTCGGCGATGAGCGGAGCCGGAAACAGCGCCGGCAGCGATGGAAAGATCACGCCGTACACCGCGAACGCGATCAGCACCGAGGCAACGATACCGCGCGCCAGCGCGCGCTCGGCGCCGTCGGCGTCATAAAGCCGCCACGCGAACAGGCCGAGGATCAAGGCCGCCGCCGCAAACGGCCACGCGAGGATGTTGAGGTCGCTGCCGATGACGATCGACATAACGACGCCACCGATGCCGATGGCAACCGGGAACAGGAACCAGCCGACGGTGCCCTTGGTAAGCCAGTGACCGCGCACAAGGCTGTCCTTGTCGAGAGCACCGGCAATGAGGATCGCGATGGCCGGATAGAGCGGCAGCACGTAATGCGGCAGCTTGGTCATGACGGCTTCGAATACGATCCAGGACGGCACCAGCCACGCCAGCAGGAATCGCGTGCCGGATTCGCGCCGTGCTTTCCACACCGCCGGCGCGGCAAGGCCAGCAAGTACGGCACCGGGCCAGAACGTCACCCAGAACAGCAGGAAGTAATAGCCGGGCGGCGCGCCGTGCGCCTCCTGCCCGCTGATAACCTTGTCGAACATGTCGTGGCCGAGCGATTGCGCGAAGAAACTGTTGCCGCTGCGCGCGACAATCGCAACGAACCACGGCAGCACCAGCAGGATCATCCAGAGCACGCCTGGCAGCGGCCGCATCGCCTTCATCCAGCGCGCATTGCGGTCGCAGATCGCGAGTGTCACCGCAGCCAGCCCCGCGACCATCAGGATCAGCGGACCCTTGATCAGAATGCCGCCCGACACCGCCGTCCAGAAAATTGCAGGCCACGTCCAGTTTGTCGCCGAGCCGGGCGCGCGCCGTTCGGCAAGGTAGACGCGCGCCATCGCGCCCATCGCCGCAACAATCGTGAACAGCAAAACGGCGTCGGTCTTGGCCAGCCGCGCTTCGACGCCGAGCAGGATCGAGCTTGCCATCATCATCGCGGCCAGCAAGGCGGCACGCCGCGGCACGAAAGCGAGCGCGCACCAATACGTCAGCAGAACCGCGCCGGTCGCACCGAGCAGCGACGGAATGCGATAGAGCCAAATAGTAGTGTCCGCATCCGGCATGCCGAGCGCATCCGCGGTCTTCACCACCGCCGCCTGCAGCCAATAGATGCCGACGGGCTTCTTGTAGCGAACTTCATTCTGAAACCGGATGTCGACGTAATTCCCGCTCTCGACCATCTGCTTGGTCGCCTGCGCGAAGCGCGCCTCGTCGCGGTCGACCGGCGGAATCTGGAAAAATCCCGGCAGGAACGAGAGCATCGCAAGCACGATAAGCACCAGCGCCGCGCGCCGGTGCGACGCGCAGGCATAATCCAGCACGGCGCCCAGCCCTTTCGCCGGGCCGATTCCATGCCCCGCATTGTCGGTCGTGCTGCTCATGCGGCTGATTTGCGTTGATTCGGTTATTCGGCCGGGACAATAGAGACAACGGGGGGCGCCGGAAAGAACGCCGTCATGGCGCTTGCATCCGCACCATGACGCTGTCGGCAGCGCCGCGGGCATCCATCACCGTGAGCCGCACGAAGCCCGGCCCGTCGGGCTGGAAGAATATCGTGTGCCGCCCGCGTTCCGCCGGCAACGGCACGCCGTTCACCAGCACCGTCAATGGCGCCACGCCGCCTGAAACCTTTACCGCCACCGGACTCGACGGCGCGCCGGAAAATTCGAGCCGCGCGCCATCCGGCGGGAACATGATGCGCGGCGTTTCCGCCACCTCGCCAGTCGCGCCGCCGGCATGGAAGCGCTGCAAAGGGGGCGGCAACTTGGCGGTCGCCGCGAAGATAACGCCCTTCGGCGCATGCGGCAGGGGCGCCGGCATTTCACCGGTACGCGCGAAAGCGTCGAACAGGATCGGCGCAGCCGAAGCGCGCCCAACAAGGCCCGGCACCGGAACGCCGTCCGGCCGCCCGACCCACACGCCGATCGTCATGCGCCCGTCGAAGCCGACTGACCACGCATCGCGATAGCCGTAGGAGGTGCCGGTCTTGAACGCGATGCGGCCGGGCGCGGCGTTCACCGGCGGCGGCGCGCCGATCAGCACGTTGCCGACGTACCAGGCTGCGACCGGATCGAGCAGCCGCACCGGCGTTGTCTCGGACTGGCCCTGCCGCTCGATCAGCGGCGTCGCCGATCCGAGCCGCGCCAGCCCCGCATAAAGCATCGTCAAATCGGACAGCCTGATGCCGACGCCGCCGAGCCCCATCGCCAGACCGGGCGCTTCACCTTTCGGCAGCACCAGCGCCGCGCCCGCGTGCGTCAATCGCGCGCCGAGCCTGTTCACGCCGACTTTGTTGAGCACCGCGATCGCCGGTACGTTGAGCGACAGTTGCAGCGCCCGCCGTACAGTCACGGTGCCCTGAAACGTGAGATCGAAATTTTCCGGCGCGTAATTGCCGTAGCGCGCCGGCGTGTCATCGATCAGCGTCTCCGGATGCAGAAATCCGTCCTCGAATGCGAGGCCATAGATGAACGGCTTGAGCGTCGAGCCTGGCGACCGCAACGCCTGCGTCATGTCCACCTGCCCAGCGCGGCGCACGTCGAAATAATCGGCCGAGCCGACCCGCGCCCGCACTTCGCCGGTCGCATTGTCGACCGCGACGATAGCCACGGAAATTTGCGGTCCGAGCGCATGCGCGCGCTCGCGCGCCAGATCTTCGAGCGATTTTTGCAACACAGCGTCGATGGTCAGGCGATGAACACGTTTGTCCGGCTCCGCCGACACGATCTGATCTGACGCATGTGGCGCCAGCGTCGGCAGCATCTTGCGCGCGGTCGGCACCGGCTCGGCCTTGGCATGCGCCACCTCATCGCGCGGGATAGCCCCCGCTGCCGCGGCGCGGTCGAGCACACGATCACGCGC
>JBARCH010000269.1:0-5041 GCA_049793875.1 Pseudolabrys sp.
GCGCTGCACCGCCTCAACGTCGCGCGCGAAGACCTCGACCGTGAGGAACAGCGCGCCAAGGACCGCATCGCCGAACTCGATTTGCGGCTCGTGCAGTTTGCCAGCGACGTCGAGCGTGAGCGCCGCCTTGCCGCCGATGCGCAGGCGGCCATCGAACGCCTTTCCGCCGAGGCGGAGACGATCAAGCAGGAAGCGCGCGAGAGCGCGGGACGCCGCAGCGGCATCGATGCGCGCGTGACCGAAGCCAATGCAGCGCTCACCGGCGCCGAAAAGATTTTCGGTGAACTCACCACCACGCTTGCCGACCTCTCGGCGCAGCGCAACCAGTTCGAGCACGCCGCGCGCGATCACGCCGAGCGCATTGCGCGCATCGAGAACGAGATCGCGGCCATCGAAGCCGAATTGGCCACGATGCAGACGTCCGATCACACGCCGCTCGCCGCCGCCGTCGCCGGCGCGCAGGCTGCCCTGATCGAAGCTGAAGCCGCCGCCGTCGCTGCCGAAGCTGCGCATAACGCCGCGCGCGCCCAGCTCGAAACCGAGCGCGCAGCCCAGGCCGAGATCGAGCGCAGCGTTCAGCGGCTCGAAACCGAAGCCAAGACGCTGTCAAAGGTCCTCGCCGTCGAGACGCGCAACCTGTGGCCGCCGATCATCGATCACGTCTCGGTCGAGAAGGGTCTGGAGAAGGCGCTTGGCGCCGCGCTCGGCGACGACCTCGACGCGCCGACAGACGCCTCCTCACCGATGCACTGGAAGGACATTGCGGCTGACGCGTCCGACCCCGCTCTGCCCGAAGGCGCAGAACCGCTTGCGGGCTTCGTCAAGGCGCCATCGCAACTGGCGCGCCGCCTGGCGCAGGTCGGCGTCGTCGATCGCGAGACCGGCAACAAACTCGCGCCGTCGCTCAAGACCGGCCAGCGTCTGGTGTCGCGCGAAGGCGATCTCTGGCGCTGGGACGGTTTCGTCGCGGCAGCGCACGCGCCGACCGGCGCTGCGCGGCGCCTCGCACAGCGCAGCCGCCTTGCAGAAATCGACAGCGAACTACAGACGGCCCGCGCCGAGCTTGAGGCGAAGCGCACCACGGTCGGCACGGTGCAGGCCGCGTTCGAATCTGCCGGCTTCACGGAAGCCGAAACGCGCACGCACGAACGCGACCTCAACCGCCAGGCGGCGCGCCTGTCCGCGCTTGCCGAGGCGCGTACGCGGCTTACCGCCAACCGCGACGAAGCCACCGCCGGCAAGAACGAGGCCGAAAACGCACTGACCGCACTTGCGCCGGCAGCCGACATCGAAACGAAACTCGCGGCGGTGCGCGAAGACATCGCGGGCAAGCGGGCAACGCTTGCCGAGATGCGCGCCGAGCAGCAGGCGATCGTACGCGAAGCCGAGCTTTCGGATCGCCGTCTTGCGGCCATCGCAACCGATACGGCCGGCTGGAACGAGCGCCGCGACGGCGCCACGGCCCAGATCGGCACCCTCGATCAGCGCATCGAAGAGGCCCGGCACGAGCGGACCGAGTTGCAGAACGTCCCCGCCGTTTTCGCGGAAAAACGCGCCGCACTCATCACCGAGATCGAAGCGGCGGAGGCAGACCGCCGCGCCTGCGCCGACCGGCTCGCCGAAGCCGAGGCCGCGCAGAATGCGGCCGACCAGGACGCGCGCGCGGCATTGGAAGCTGCCAGTTCGGCACGGGAAGAACTTGCCCGGGCGGAGGAACGCTTCGAGGGCGCCAAGCGGCGGCTCACGGACATCGCGCGCGAAATCCACGACATGCTGGAAATCGAGCCGGCCGGCGTTGCGGAACTTGCCGGCCTCGAACCGGGCGAAGCGATGCCCGAGGTCAGCGAAACCGAGGCGACGCTGGAGCGGCTGCGCCGCGAGCGCGAGCGGCTCGGTGCCGTCAATCTCCGTGCTGAAGAAGAGCTTCGCGAAGTCGAAGAGCAGCACGTCAAACTCACGACCGAGCGTGACGACCTGGTCGGCGCGATTCAGAAATTGCGGCTTGGCATCCAGAGCCTCAACCGCGAGGCGCGCGAACGCCTGCTGGCGTCGTTCGAGACGGTCAACAAGCACTTCCAGCATTTGTTCACGCGGCTTTTTGGCGGCGGCACGGCCGAACTGCAATTGATCGAGAGCGACGATCCGCTCGAAGCCGGCCTCGAAATCCTGGCGAAGCCGCCCGGCAAGAAGCCCTCGACGTTGTCGCTGCTGTCAGGCGGCGAGCAGGCGCTCACCGCGATGGCGCTGATTTTTGCCGTGTTCCTCACCAACCCGGCACCGATTTGCGTGCTGGACGAAGTGGATGCGCCGCTCGACGATCACAACGTCGAGCGATTCTGCGATCTGCTCGACGAGATGAAAAAATCGACCGACACCCGTTTCGTGATCATCACGCACAACCCGATCACGATGGCCCGGATGAATCGCCTCTATGGCGTCACCATGGCCGAACGCGGCGTGTCACAACTTGTTTCGGTCGATCTGGAAGAGGCGGTAAAGATCCGCGAAGCCAGCTAGGCCGCTTCCGGTTTGTCGGGCGCCAGATTGGGCGAAGGCGCCACCTCTTCGGCGAGCCAGGCGCCGCTGGTCGTCCAGATGTGTTCCTTCCCGCATGCCGGACACATCATGCGCGCGGGAACTTCCGGCAAAACCTGAAAGACCGTCTGCGACGTCTCGATCGCGGTCGAGACCGTCAGGCCGGTATTCGGGCATTTGATCATCACAGAGCTCATGGGAAGCCCTCCGATCCCCCTCCATCCCGGCACCAAGTGGAACCCCACATCATGACCGCCGTAAGACCGGCACAGCGGCTGTGGATAAACTTTCCGCGACCGGAAAATTCCCAGGAACCAAGGACCGACCCCTGCGTTGACGGCACATGAAATGAAGTTTTAAGCCGGCGGCGCCCCCCTTACCCCCCGAACAGCCGTCCGGCGAAAAGACCCCAGGCCCCCCGGCGTGGGGTCTTTTTTTTGCCTTTTTGGACGACTTTCCCTCCGAGAGCCTTTGAATTGCTTGAGCAATCGCCGGCCGCCCTACAGAGTGAGTAAAGTCATGCCGATTGTCTTGCTCCCGGCCCCGTCCCATTTAGGCTAGGTTCGGCGAAGTTCCCTAACTCCCGTCCTCAGGAGCAGTTCATGTCCACTACCGGCTGGATCGTCCTCGGCGTCGTCGTCATCCTCGTCCTTTGGGCCATCAGCATTTACAACGGCCTTGTCGCCATGCGGCAAAGGGTGAACCAGTCGTTTGCCGACATCGACGTGCAGCTCAAGCAGCGGCACGATCTGATCCCCAACCTCGTTGAAACGGTGAAAGGCTACGCCGCTCACGAGCGTGGAACTCTCGAAGCCGTGGTCCAGGCACGCAACGCCGCCGTGGCCGCCCCCGGCGTCGAGCAAAAAGTCGCAGCAGAAAACATGCTCAGCGGCGCCCTGCGGCAGCTTTTCGCGCTGTCCGAATCCTATCCGGACCTCAAGGCCAACCAGAATTTCCAGCAATTGCAGGCCGAGATCACCGATATCGAAAACAAGCTCGCGGCGTCGCGCCGCTTCTTCAACAACGCAGTGCAGGAATACAATACCGGCATCCAGCAATTCCCGGCAGCGCTGTTCGCCGGCGTCTTCGGGTTCAGCCAGCGCCAGTTCTTCGATGTCGGTCCGGATCGTGCGCAACTCGATCAGGCGCCCGCGGTGAAATTCTGATCCAACCCGTCATGCCCGGCCTGGTGCCGGGCATCCACGCCTTTCTTTCCTGAAGCAAGACGTGGTTGGCCGGAACAAGCCCGGCCATGACGACCTCAAGGCTCGCACGCATGGCCGCCTACGGTCTCTATACGCACATCCAGTCCAACAAGCGGCGCTCGATTGCGCTCCTGATCGGACTCTTTTTCCTGGTCTATGTGCTGGTGTTCGCGGGCGCGCTCCTGGCCGAGGCGCTAACCGCACACTCGCCTTACGGCGGCTACGGCGTGCCGCTCGCCTATCTCATTCGCGCGGCCGAGTTCGATTTCATCAAGGCTGCGCCGTGGGCGACAATCGGGACCGTCATCTGGATCGCGATCGCCTACAAATTCCATCAGTCGATGATCGACGCCGTGACGGACTCGCACGCCGTCACGCGCACGGAAGAGCCGCGTCTTTACAATCTCCTGGAAAATCTCTGTATCTCGCGCGGCATCACGACGCCAAAGCTCAAGATCGCCGACGACGAGGCGCTCAACGCCTTCGCCACCGGCCTCAACGAGAAGCAATATTCAATCACGGTGACGCGCGGGCTGATTGAATCGCTCAACGATGCCGAGCTTGAATCCGTGCTCGGCCATGAGCTGACGCATATCCGCAACGGCGACGTGCGGATGCTGGTGATTGCCGTGGTAATCGCCGGCGTGATCGCGTTCTTTGGCGAGCTGGTGTTTCGCATCTTCTTCCAGAACATGCTCTGGGGCGGCGGACGACGCTCGAGCGGCGACGGTGACCGCAAAAGCGGCGCCGGCATCGCTATCGTCATCGCGATTGCCATCATCGCGCTCGTCTGGATTCTCTCGATCGTCATCCGCTTCGCACTGTCGCGCCAGCGCGAATATCTCGCCGATGCAGGCTCGGTGGAACTGACCAAGAATCCCGACGCAATGATATCGGCGCTGCGCAAGATCGAAGGCCGCGGCGAAATCCCCGGCGCCAATTCCGCGGTCATGGAAATGTGCATCGACAACCCGCGCGAGGGCTTTTCCAACATCTTCGACACGCACCCGTCGGTCGAAAAGCGCGTCGAGGCACTGGTGAAGTTCGCGGGCGGCCACGACCCTGGCCCGCTCGCGCTGGAAGCGCCGCAGGAAACGTCAGAAGAAGCGCCGGCGCAGATTTCAAGTCCGCCACCGGGCGGCCCGTGGGGCAATGCCGCGCAGCAGGACGGCCCACAGCAGGGACCTTGGGGCCCGGAGCCGCCACCCGGCGGTCCTTGGGGACCGCCAAAGAACTAACTCAATGTCCTTCGAATGAAATCAGCGTGCGCACAGGCACGTCGAGCTTGCGCAGCTTGTCGG
>JBARCH010000270.1:0-7300 GCA_049793875.1 Pseudolabrys sp.
CGCAAATGTCCGGTGGTCACGCCGGGCATCGGCAATCGCGATTAGCTCGGTATCAGTCGAAGCGGCCGGCCGCGTGCGCCAGCATGGTGTAAACCTTGCCGGTCTCGGACGTGAGATAGGTCCGTGCCACCACTTGCCCGCGGTCGTCGCGCGAGACTTCTTCGAGCAGATGCTCGAATTCGACGATGTAGCGGTCGACTGTCTGCTTGAATTCGCGGTCGGCGCGATACTTGCGGCGGATCTCGTCGAAAGCCGCCTGGCCCTGCAAGGTGTAGAGCCGGCGAGTGAACACGTTGCGCTCGCCGCGCTTGTAGCGATCCCACAGGTCGGCGGCGGCTTCGTGATCGATCATACGCGCAATATCGACCGACAATGAGTCGAGCGATTCGATGGAGTGCCGCGGGGTGCGTTCGTCGCTCGCGCGGCTCGGTTCGCGCGCGGGTTCGTTGCCGCTTTCGTCTTCCTCGCGCGAGGCGCGATTGAGCAGGTCGGTGAGCCAGCCTCGATTATTCCCCGTGCCGTTGCTGCCTTGCGTGGGGCTGAGCGTCGGCGTCTCGAGTCGGCGCGCCGACGGCGGCGCGAAGCTTGCCGGATCGCGTGCCGCGGGGCGGCTGGCCGTGAAATCGGACCGGCTGCTGGCGACGGCAAGCGGTTGCTCCTCGCGCACCGCGCGCCGCGTCGGCTCGACGGTGTCGAGGTTGCGGCCGTGGCGGGCGACGATGCGATTGAGTTCGGCCAGCGCCTCGATCTGGTCGACGATGACGCGGCGCATCTGGGCCGCGCTTTCCGAGGTTTCCTGCGGCAATTCGAGAATGCCGCGGCGCAGCTCGGCGCGTGTCGCTTCGAGTTCGCGCTGCATTTCGGCGGTCATCTGCTTCATGCCTTGCACGATCTCGGCGAAGCGTTCGCTTGCATCGCGGAAAATCTCGTGGGTGTCGCCGGTCGATTGCTCGTAAACCGTTCGCATGGTCTCGACGGTGCGGCGGCGCTCTTCTTCGGCAGCCGTGCGGACGCGTTCGAACTGCTCGCTGATGATGCGCGTGCCTTCGCCGCTGCTCTCGGAGACGACGCGGGCGATTTCGCGTGCGCGCGCGGAGGCCGATTCCAGCGACTCATCGAGGAGCCCCGAGAAGCGCTTGAGGCGCTCGTCGATGTCTTCGGTGCGGATGTCGAGCGTGGCGACGAGCGAGTCGAGCGAGACGCGGCGCTCGTTGACGGCGCTTTCGGTCCGCTGGTTGCTGAGTTCGACGTGTTCGGCGACCCTGCCGAGATCGCGGCCCTGCGATTCGAACTGGACCGCCAGTTGTCCAAGATCCGTGACTACCCGCGCGGTGACTTCGCGGAAGCCGCTGATGCTTTCCTCCAGCTTTTCGCTGGCGTGGCCGGTGCTGCTGCTGACGTCGTTCATGGCGGCGACGAAGTCGGACACGCGCAGCATCAGCGTGTTTTCGAGCGCGGCGATATTCTCGTGCGAGCCGCTCAGGACTTCCTGCAACATGATGTTGGCTTCACGCAGCCGCTCGAAGAGGGCGGTGGTGTCGGAACTCAACATGCTGTGGGTTTCGAGCATCTCGGTGACGGCGGCGTTCGATGTCTGCTTGGACTGCTCGATCGCGGAGTGCGCCGTGGCATGCAACTCGTTGAGGACGCGCGACACGGACGTGGTCGCGCCGTCGCCGGCCTTGTTGATGAGGCGCGCAATATCCTCGCTGCTTTCCATCATCGCGCGCGCGAAGTTGAGGCCCCTTTCCTCGATCGACCTCATCGCGGTGTCGGAAGCATTCTGGACGTCGAGGGCGAATTGCACGCCCTTTTCGGTGATTGCGCCCAGTACGCCGCCGCTGCGGTCGGAAAGAACGGCCGTCATCTCCGCGGTGCTGCGGCTGACGGTGTCGGTGATCTCGTCGGCTTTGCCGACGAAATTGCGGGCGACCTCGGCGCTGACGCCAAGCAAGGTGCGTTCCACTTCGCCGGCGCTGGTGCGGATTGCTTCGGTGGTGGAGATCGCAAGCTGCGACAGCGCGCGTTCCGCCTCGCCGGAATTCGATTTGATCGACTGGCTCAGTTGCTCGACGCGGGCATTGAGCGCATCGGCGGCGGCCTTGGTGCGCGCTTCGATCTGGTTGGTGACGGTTTCCGCACGGCCGACCAACAATTCCTCGAACCGGCCGACGCGATTATCGAGTGTGTTGGCGACCTCGAGCGCGCGTGAACCAAGGGTCGCGTCGATCTCGCCGATCTTGGCGCCGATCGAATCCGCGACTTCGGTGCCGCGCTTGTCGATGGTGCCGACGACCTCGCCGATGCGCTTGTCGAGGGCTTCCAGCACGCCCTGGCCGCTGGAGGAGAGGGTCTCGGCAAGCCCGCCGACGCGGGTATCGAGGTTCTGCTCGAACTGAATGAGTTTCTGGTCGAGCGTGCCGCTGACTTCCTGCGTGCGGCTGGTGACGCGTTCGTCGAACGTATCGACATAATTGCGCATCGCTTCCGAGACGTCGCGCGTGCGCTGGCCGAGCCGGTCCACGATCTCGCCGCCGTAGGTTTTCACGGTGCGGTCGAACTCGACGATATGGCGGACGATGAGGTTGCCGAGCGTGCTGGAGTCGCGTGCGATCTTCTCGGTCAGCTCGGTGCCGCCGTGGTTGAACATGTCTTCGAACGCCTGCAGCCGCGCGGTCAGCATGTCCTTGACCGCGTCGCCGCGGCTGTTGAGGGCAGTAACGAGGGTTTCCGCGCTGTCGCTGAAGGTATCGGCGATGTTGCTGCTGCGCGAAACGATCGTGTCGGTGATGCGCGCGCCGGTCTGTTCCATCTTCGAGACGACATCGCCGCCGCGCAGGCTGAGATCGAGGACGAGCGAGTCGCCGGTGGCGCGCAGCGCAGTGTTCACTTCGTCGACGCGGGCAGCGATGTTTTCGCTCATGCGGCCGCTGGTGTCGATGATCGAGTCGGTCAATTCGCGCGAGCGGGCGGACATCTGCTCGATCGTGGCCGTCGATTTCTGCGCAAAGCCCTGCGCGACGTCGTCGAGCCGCGTCGTCATCATGTGCTGCAGGCGCTCCGCGAATTGAGCGAATTCGTCGTGCACGTGATCGGTCTTGAAGGTGAGGCTCGCGCTCAGCCGGTCGCTGGCCGAAGAAATCGCCGAGGTGGTACGGTCGCTGCTGGTTTCGAGCCGCAGCAGCAGTTCGCTGCCGCGTTCGCTCAATGCGTCAATCATTGAATCGCCGGCGTGGCCGAGTGCGAGCGTGATGTGCTCGCCCTTTTCGGTGAGTGTGCGCGTCACACGCTGCGCCACCTCGTTGACCTTGTCGGCGACCAGATCGCCGACCGAAGCGATGTCGTGCGATAGATCGAGATGGACGCTGGAGATCGCGTTGCGGACGTGCTCGGCCTGGCCGACCAGCGTTTCGCGCTGGGTGGAAAGCTCGCTGAGCAGATCGCGGATTCGAATTTCGTTGTCGTTATAGGCGCGCTCGAGTGCGGACACTTCGTTATGCACCAGCGCTTCCAACTCGGCCGCACGGGCGAGCGCGCGCTCGACGCCGTCACCCATCGCCGCAACTTCGCGCCGGATTGCCTGGCCGACCGATACGATCGATTCGCGCGCTGTGCCTTCAGGCTGCGTGAGCCGCACGGCGACTTCGGCGAGCGATTCCGCGACGTGGCGGAGGTCCTGCGAGCGGCCGATCAGCAGCGCGATCACGTAAGCGAAGATCACCGGAATGACGATCGCTGCCGCGAGGCCGAAAATGGCCGCCGGCCCGACGCTCGGCACGCCGATCAGTTGCAGAAGATCGGCCCGGAAAAGATAAGCGAACGCCAACGCGCCCAAGGCCCAGATCGCGGATACGGCGGTGGCGACGGCGAACGGCGTGCTGGAGGGCTTTTTCTGCAGGGCGTGCAGAAGCTGGCCGACGGTGGCGCGGTCGTCATTGGCGGCGCGGCGGCGCGGCGGCTCTTCGTCGGCCCAGCCGGTCGGCTCCGGTTCCTGGTGAAAGAGGTCGGCATTGGAGACCGGAGCAACTGGCGGCCGCTCCATGCGCGGGGCTTCGGGGCGCGGGGTTTCGATCCTGGCCGCTTCGAACCTTGGCGTCTCGGCGCGGGGGGCGTCGGCGATTGGTGCTTCGACCTTCGGGGCTTCGACATACGGCGGCTCGACATGCGGCGCGGCTGTTGGGAGGTCGCTTTCGCGGACGTTGAGCGCTTCCTGAATGGCGGAGAGTGCCTCCGCGGTCGCGTCCTTCGCCTTTTGCGGATTATTGGCCATTACGTCGTCGCCTCGTCGTTACGCGATACTGACATTGCGGTCCGGGCTGCCGGCTAGCGTGCGGCGGCATGGGCCAGCAAAACGATCTGTCGGCGGCCGTCCCGAGCCGCCGCGAGGCGGATTTACCGCCGGCATTTCATCCTATCGGCTTGGCAAACCAAAGAAAACGGTCGTTTTAACGAGTTACCAAACATCGTTAACCGCCTATTAACCATGACGGGGCTTGGGTTTAGCGCGCCATCATGCCGGTGCCATTGCGGCGCGAACGGGGCCGACAAGGGCCGCAGGGTAGCGCGGCGTTAACGATCGGGACGTTTGTTGCGGCCTGTGGACGCGACGGTGGCCCGGAATTTACCCGGTTTTTGTCGCTCACACGTCAAACTTGGCGGCGATAACGGGCCACACGAAGAGCCCCGCGGGAGGGACTTATGAATCAACTGGTACGCGCAATGATCGATTCCTCGCAGGTCACGGCGCCGGCCGACCAGCCGATCGACCGCGAGCATCTTTCGCGCATGACGCTCGGAGACCGCACGCTCGAGCGCGAAGTGCTGCAATTGTTCGACCGTCAGGCGGAAATGCTGGTCGGACGCATGGATGAAGTCGTGGCCGCCTGCGTGCCGTCGCTTGCCCATACGTTGAAGGGGTCGGCACGCGGCATCGGCGCGTGGGGCGTCGCGAGCGCGGCAGAGGCGCTGGAGCTCGCCGACGGCACAGCCGTGGAATTCGAGGCTGCCAAGCGCAGGATCGCCGGGGCGGTGACCGCCGCGCGCGGGATCATTGCCGAATTGCTGCGCGCCCACTAATCCTTTGACATCGTCGCAATCGGATCGCGCGCGGAACCCGCGCGCCCGCAAATTGTCAGTGCAGGCTGCGAAAGTGGCGGCCGGCCCGGGTGCGCGCCAACCCGGAAGAATGCCGCAAGAATCAAGAATGATGACAGGGATGGCGCGCGCAACTATTAGCCTATATTAGAAGCCTGCCCGCGATTTCGGGCGTTACTCCCTCCATACGATCCCATGCCAAAAATCAACTACATCGATTTCACCGGTACCACGCGCACGGCCGACGCCGACGTCGGCGCGACGGTGATGGAAACCGCGATCCGCAACAACATCCCCGGCATCGAAGCGGAATGCGGCGGCGCCTGCGCCTGTGCGACGTGCCATGTTTACGTCGACGAGGCCTGGCGCGCGAAAGTCGGCGAGCCTTCGCCGATGGAAGAAGACATGCTCGATTTCGGCTACGACGTACGCCCGAATTCGCGGCTGTCGTGCCAGATCAAGGTCACCGACGAACTCGACGGTCTCGTTGTGACGACGCCGGAAAAGCAGGCCTGACTTCTGCCGGCAGCGGCGCTTGTCTGCCGCCGCGAAATAACGGAACCTGACGGCGCGGGCGCGATTTTGAAACGGCAGAGTGACGTGACTACCACTCAGATCGAGACGACCTGTTGCGTTACAGGCGGCGGGCCGGCCGGCATGATGCTCGGCTTCCTGCTGGCGCGTGCCGGCGTGCGGGTGACCGTGCTGGAAAAGCACGCCGATTTCCTGCGGGACTTCCGTGGCGACACCATTCATCCCTCGACGCTCCAGTTGATGGACGAACTTGGGTTGCTCGACGAATTTCTGAAATTGCCGCATTCGCAAGTGCGCGATTTATCCATGCAGATCGGCGAGGCGCATGTGGCGCTCGCGGATTTCAGCCACCTGCCGACACGCTGCAAATTCATCGCGTTCATGCCGCAGTGGAATTTTCTCGACTTCCTCGCCGCGCACGGCAAGCGCTATCCCACCTTCGATCTGCGTATGCGCGCGGCGGCAACCGGCCTGATCGAGGAGGGCGAGCGCGTTGCTGGCGTGCGCGCGGCAACGCCGGACGGTGAACTCGAAATCCGCGCCGACCTCGTCGTTGGCTGCGACGGGCGGCACTCGACCTTGCGTGACTGCGCGGGCTTCAAGGTGGACAATCTCGGCGCGCCGATGGACGTGCTGTGGTTTCGCGTCCCACGCCGCGACAACGATCCGGGCGACGTCTTCGGCCACATCGAGGCCGGCCGGATGATGGTGATGCTCAACCGCAACGATTATTGGCAGTGCGCATACGTTATTCCCAAGAACGGCATCGACGAAGTAAAGCGGGCCGGCCTCGAAAAATTCCGCGATGACGTGGTTGGACTATCGCCATTCTTGCGCGATCGCATCGGTGAGATCAAAAGCTGGGACGACGTGAAGCTGCTCACCGTCGCGGTTGACCGGCTGCAGCATTGGTCCCGGCCGGGTCTTTTGTGCATCGGCGATGCGGCGCATGCGATGTCGCCGATCGGCGGCGTCGGCGTCAATCTCGCGGTTCAGGATGCGGTCGCGGCGGCGAACATCCTTGCAGAGCCGTTGCGCACAGGCACCGTGACGATCGGTCATCTCAATGACGTGCAGCAACGCCGCATGTTGCCGATGCGGGTCATCCAGGCGATGCAGATTTTCGTGCAGAAACGTCTCGTCATGCGCGTGCTGAAGGGCGAGGAGCGCCCGAAGGCGCCGCTTTTCCTGAAGCTGTTCGGCTGGTTTCCGTTTCTGCGCCGCTATCCGGCGTACCTCATCGGACTCGGCGTTCGGCCCGAGCATGTGCGCACGAGCCAGATGGGCGGGGATCAGAAGCGGTAGTTCAACCGCTGCGCAGAAATATGCGCGGTAGGTCAGGATTTCATCCCGGCCGGCGCGACCTGCGACGTTTTCAATCCCATCTCGTCGAAGGCCTTGCGCACCAGGCCGGAGGCTTTTGCTTCCTCGATGAATTGCGTGGCGAAAGCGAGGGCATCGGGCCTTTGCTTCGGTACGGCGATCGACGTCGTCGAGTTCAGGAATCCGCCGTCGAGGATACGCGAGCCGGGAACCTTGGTTGTAAGCCCCGTCAGCGATTCGCGCGAGAACGCCAGCGCATCGACCTGTCCGCCGCGCAACGCCGCAACGGCCACATCGGCCTTGTCGAAGGAAACGTGCGTCGCATTCGGAGCGGTCTTGTTGGAGGTGC